>WAMS01000001.1 GCA_015522195.1 Geoglobus sp.
ATGCGAGAAAGGAGCGGTTTATCGGCCACGGACTGAGGTTTGAAGAGTTTAAATCTCTTTTTATCCATCTTAAAAGCGCTGAAAGGGTTGAGATAAGGAAAAGATTTCCGACGATGGTTTCTGCGGTTGCCGTGAAGGGTGTGTGAATTTCATCGAAAACTTTATCAATATATTCTGTTTAGAATTATTCTTGTGAGAATAATTCCAAGAAGAATAGAACTTGGAAAAGTCAGAAACTCTGGAAGCTGGGTGATGCTGTACGGCAGGCGAAAGACCGGAAAAACATTTTTGGTTGAACACTTTCTCGAGTATGACGATTACTTTTTCGTGAACAGAGACGGCACGGTTTTTGATAGGGTCAGTGGAGAGCACTTCACCCATTCAGAATTCGTAAAACTCTTTCCGAGGATTCTTGGAGATGGGTGTACTGTGATAGATGAATTTCACAGACTTCCAGAGAGTTTTTTAGATGTTCTGCACTCACATGCTGGCAAGGGACGTGTTTTGCTTTTGACATCTACCCTCTGGCTTGCAAAAAGGCTGCTTAACAGAAAGAGTCCTCTCCTCGGTGTCGTTGCTCCTGTAAAGGTGGGTCTGATTGATGAGCGGGAAATTCTTGTTGAGATGTCGAGGGAGCTTAGAGGTAAAGATCTGGTCGAGTCTGCGGTTTATCTCAGAGAGCCCCTCCTGATTCAGCCATTTAAACCACCGATCAGAGAGTTTCTGGCCACGTACATGCACTCTGCTGGCGCAATGGTCGGAGAGCTTGTGGGTGAGGCCTTCAGCGAGGAAGAGAGAACTATGAGCGAGATTTACGAGGCGATACTCAGGGGGATATCGGACGGAAAGCACACGAGCACAGAGCTCTCCTCACTGCTGCACTCGAGAGGGCTGATTTCCAAAGACAATCCGGGAGTTCTGCAGAAGTACCTCACGACTCTCGTGAACATGGGGATCCTCGATAAGAGACTCGTGCATGGTAAGAGAAGAAAGAAATTTGTTTATACCCACAGTTCCCCGTTGCTCGACCTGCACTTCTACCTCGAAGCCAAATACTCGTACACCGAGCTGGAAACGCCTGTGGAATTCATAAAAAAGGTCGTGGATGCCCTAATTCCAAGGCATGTGGAACGGTTCGTTGAGACACTTCTCTCGAAAGTTTACGGCTTCAGACCTGTTAGACTCGAGATGCCGGATTTTGAGGTAGATATTGCTCTGACGGATTTCAAAAAGGTATCTTTTGTTGGTGAGGTTAAGTGGAAAGAGAACATCTCTGGAAATGAACTGGGAAGGGTTGAAGACAAGCTCTCTAAATTCAAATGCAGGAAGGTTATTGTCGTACCATCGGAGGATTCGCTGAGCAAAACACCTGAGTTTATTCAGGTTGTAACTCCTGATGAACTCACCCGTCTTTCAAAGGAATCTCTATACTCAACTTATCCAACGTATTCAGGTTAAAACTTAAATACTCTACCCTACCCCTCAACACTATGGCAAGAAGACCTGCGAGAATGTGGAGAAGATTGGAAAGACCTTTCACAAGAACGGAGTACATAGATGGAGTGCCTGGAATAAGGCTCAGGCAGTTTGAAATGGGTAACAGGAATGTTGAATTTCCAGTCATGCTTACACTTGTAGCAAAAGAAGCCGTTCAGGTCAGAGATACTGCTCTTGAAGCTGCGAGAATTGCTGCAAACAAGTATATCGCCAGAAGAGCTGGCTCAAGCAATTACTTTCTGAAAGTCAGGATCTTTCCACACCATATTCTCAGAGAACACAGAATGGCGACAGGAGCTGGAGCAGACAGAATTTCTCAGGGCATGAGAAAGGCATTTGGAAAACCGGTTGGCAGAGCGGCAAGAGTATCTCCGGGAACAAGGATAATGAGCATCTGGACAAAACCTGAGCACTTTGAGGTTGCAAAAGAAGCTTTAAAGAGAGCTGGACAGAAAATGCCAACTCCTGTGAGCATTGTTGTGGAGAAGGGAAGAGAGCTGCTGAAAGGAAAGGTTTAAATTTTTACTCTTACTGGCTCATATTCCCTGTATGCTTTAACAACCTCTTCTCCCGTAACAAATGGAACTCCTTTCTCTTTTGCAAATTCCAGTGCTCTGTCCTTGCTTAAAGCTCTTCCGGTCTCCTCATCAAGCATTTCACATATTGCCACAGCTGGAGTTATCTCTGCAAGCTCTGCCAGAGCTATGCTCAGCTCTGTCTGCCCCACTCTCTCATATACGAGATTTGCAGAGGCTTTCAGAACTGCCACATGTCCGGGACTTCTGAACTCTGCTCCGAAATCGTAATCGTCTCCTTTCAGAACGCTTCTCACCGCCTCACCCATTTTCCTGATTGTGAGGCTCCTGTCAATATCGGTTATTCCGGTAAAGGTATCTCTGTGATTTATCCAGATGCTGAATGAGGAGCGCGAGTCGTATTTGATGTCATGTTGAGACAGATCTCTTAGAACCGGGAAATCTGTTCCAGAGCGCTCCAAAACCTCGTGCATGAACGGAAGACCAAAAAGCTCAGCAGCCTCAAATGGGACTGATACGCATATCAACCCTCCACCTTCTCTCCTCATAAATGCAACATCTCTGGCTTCAACTGCCAGTGCAGGAATTGCTATGTCCGTTTCACCCTCTCTGCTCTCAAAATCGTAGAGCAAAACAGGCTTCCCTTTTCTGAATGCTCTGATGGCTTCCTCTATCATAAAACCACCTCAACCTCGACCTCATCGCCATCTCTCAGCATCAGCCTGTCTCTCAGTCTGACAGGAGATATTATCTCAAGAACGTCCTTTCCGTAATGGGTTCTTTTTGGCAGTATAACCGCTCCTTCAATTTCCTTAACTTTGCATCTGAACGTTTTAACCTCCCCAAAAGTTCTGTCTTCTGTTTTGAATCCATTTATAATTATCCCCTCCTCTTCATCAAGAAGTCTTCTGAAGTACATCTGTTCCTTTGAAATTTTGAGGTTCAGTGTCCCCGGATATGGCGAGAAACCGAGCTTTTCCTCAAACTGCTTTCTGTAGCCATTAAGGCTGACATAATATTTTCCCTCTCCCACTCCGCTCATTACCCTTCCGGAGATGCATACTCTCTCTTCACCCTCGAATATCTTCTTCAGCTCCAGATACTCTCTGTAGAGAACTTCTTTTCCCTTTTCAGTTATAACGACATACTGTCCATCACTTTCAATGATTCTTTCAATTAGTCCGTTCTCCTCAAGCTCCTTCAGCTTTCTCGCTGCAGTCTGAAGGCTCTGATCAATCTTATCTGCAAATTCCTTGGAGCTTATCTTCACAACCTTCCTCGTTGCGTTCATCTTTGCAAGCTTCTTCAGCTCTGTCAGCATCTTCTCAAAATTGAGAAGCTTCTCATATAAATTTATTGGTGTGATGCACACAGCACAAAAAATCTCAAATGGATGTGGTGAAGTCTCTTACTACTGTTCTGATTGATTTATTTTTACAGATGGCTATTTTGAAATGAATGCAGGTCTTGATCCATTTTTAGGGTAATTTCAGCTTTTTTCACCGAAATTTTTTATGCTATTTCACAAAAATCGTTCAACAGAACAGCGATGGAGGGGGAGTGATGGTTAACTTTGGCTTATCGGAACTGGTGGTGGTGCTTTCCATATTCTCTCTCGCGGCCATTCCGGGGCTGATCGTTTATTTTGATGCAAAAAGAAAAGGTAGAAGAAAACTCTTCTGGTCTCTTTTGGTGACTATCGGATTGGCTGTGGGACTCATTCCGGGATTGATCGTGATACTGATTTATTTGCTGAGCTCAGATTCCGCTGTGGATGTGAAGAAGACAGATCAGAATGCAGGAGGGGATGCATGTGGTGAAAAAGCGAACATTTCGGATTCAGAACTGGAGAGAGTTTTCGGAATGTTAAACGAAAATGAAAGAAAAATAGTGGAAGTTTTGACTATTGCAAATGGCATCTCTCAGAACGAAATTGCCGCAAGAACTGGGCTCAGCACACCAACAGTTTCAAGGATACTCGGTAAGCTGGAAAGCAGAGGTATGGTTGTGAGATACAGAGAGGGAATGTCCAAGAAAGTAAAGTTAACCGCTGATTATTCTGATTATCTCAGGAGAAAATTTAAAGGTGCTCTCTGAATGCAGATATCAGTTCGTTAAAAACATCGTCTCTTGACCCGGAAGCCAGAATAACAATTTTTCTGGCTGGAATTGTCATGAAATTCTCGATCATCTTTCTAAAGGATTCGCTATCCAAGCATCCCTCAGCGTATTCCATCTCATGGAGATCCTGGCCGAGATACCATATCACAACCTCCGGATTTTCCGATTTGACATCCTCAACAATTTTTGCAAATTTATTTAGGTACTCTTCTCTGCTGGATTCTCTTGAAACCCTGCATCTCATTTCCTCAATAATCCTGCACTTTTCTGTTCCTGAAATGCAGAATAGCTTGGCTTTGCACAGTCTGTAAGTATCGCTGTGATGGGCATCGGTCTCTATTATGGAGATGTTTCTGTACCCCTTGTCTTTCAGTCTCTCGACCAGTATGGCAAGATCGTTGAAAAAGCTGTAGCCTCTCCATCTGTCTCTCTCAGCCTGATGTCCTGTTCCTGATGTTGGAACCACAACTGTCCCGTGCTTTTCAACTTCCTCCGCAGATAAAAGTACGCATTTAACAGATTCGTATGCTGGTTTGAAAAATGGTGTGGATCTAACCTTCTGATAGTATTCAGAAGAATGAACACGAAGAATGTAATCTTCTGGATTCATTTCAGTGTGGACATCCCTGCTTTCCAGATTTCCGACTCTTTTTGAGGAACAAATCCACTCTGACTGCATTTCTTTATTATAAATAATGGCAAATCCCATGATACACTTTTTCGGGGAAATCCATAAATATTTTTCCCCTTAGCTCTGAGTTGATGTTGAATGTCATTTTCCTACCCTCAGGAAAGAGAACCACTGCTGAGAAAGGGAAATCAATTCTTGAAATTGCTCAGAATGCAGGAGAAGGGATAAGAAGCCTCTGCGGTGGGAAAGGCGGCTGCGGGAAATGCAGGGTTATTGTTAAAAAGGGTGATTATGAGATAAACCCTGAACCTCATGAGAAGTTTCTTTCTGAAATGGAAATGGAAGAAGGTGTGGTTCTCGCATGTCAAACATTTCTGATGAGCGATGCAGAGATTTTCATACCCCCGGAATCAAGACTTGAGAAACAGCAGATACTTAATGAGTTTATTGTTTCAGAGAAGGAGCTTACACCTGCTGTCAGAAAAGAATTCTTCCGGGATGGGTTTCTTCCTGAGATTATCTCCCAGAAAGGGTACAGACTTTCATGTCAGCCGGAAATAGAGGAAGGAGACATTACGCTTGTTCTGAGAGGTAACGATGTAATATCGGTTGAAGAGGGGGATACCAGAGGTGAATTTTTCGGGCTTGCCATTGACATCGGAACAACCACCTTGGTTGCAGCACTTATCGATCTGAATTCAGGCAATGCTGTCAGCATTACCTCAGACTATAACGGACAGATAATATACGGTGAAGAGGTTCTCTCAAGGGTGGAGTTCGTTTTCAGCAGAAAGGATGGAATGGAGTTACTTCAGAAAGCTGTGGTTGAATCAATAAACAAACTCATTGACCGGCTGATGGAGGGGTACTCTACTCCGGAGAGAATATACGACGTAGTAGCAGCTGGAAACACACTGATGACACACTTCTTCTTAAGAAAGGACATAAACTACCTCTTCAGATCATCCAAGGTTACTGTTGAGAGGAAAGGATTCACGGAAACTGCAAAAAATATGGGACTGAATGTAAATCCCGATGCCATGATTTACGCCCTGCCACCTGTTGGCAGATACGTCGGGGGGGATATTGTTGGGGACATTCTGGCCAGCAGAATTGTTGATTCACCTTACCTCTCCCTGATGGTTGATCTGGGCACAAACGGAGAGATAGTGCTCGGAAGTGAGGGATGGGCCATCTCCACAAGTGTAGCTTCCGGTCCGGCATTTGAAGGATACGAGATAAAGCACGGGAGCAGGGCAGTAGAGGGTGCAATAGATCATCTTGAAATTGTTGATGGAGAGCTGAAATACACAGTCATAGGCGGCAGAAAACCGAGAAGCATCTGCGGCAGCGGTCTGATCGATCTTCTTGCAGAGCTCTTCAAGAACGGAATAGTTGATTTCCAGGGAAACCTTGACAGCAGACATCAGAGGGTAAGGAAGGGTGAGAAGGAGCCTGAATTTGTTGTGGCCTTTGCTGATGAAACAGAAACAGGAAACGATATAGTTTTTACACAGACAGACATAGATACGCTGATAAAGTCGAAAGCAGCGGTCTGTGCCGGGATTTCCGTTCTGATAAAAAAGGCCGGCATATCTCCACTGGATGTTGAGAGATTCTACATTGCCGGAGCCTTTGGCTACTACATAAATTTTGAAAATGCAGTCACAATAGGACTTTTCCCTGAACTGCCAAATGCAGAAGTGAAACAGATTGGAAACGGATCCCTCGCAGGAGCGTATCTGGCTCTGACATCAAAGAAGAAAAGAGATCTGGCAGAAACATTGGCAAAGCTTGTTACATATTTTGACCTCAGCACAGATCCGGACTTCATGGAGGAATACAATGCAGCCATCGCTCTTCCAGGAAAGTATGAACTTTTTCCCACGGTGTATCCAAAATACGTTTGAGTTTGTGCAGTCATAAATTTCATAGTGTCAAGCAGTTTTCTGAATTTTTGGAAACAGTAAAATACACGTTTGAAGGCTGCAAACCTGAATGAAGGGGGAAAATGCAGTACTTGTTTCGGCAATTTTGATGGGAACACTTCCATTCTTCATCAAGTCATTAATGCTCTCTCCACTTTTATCAACATTCTACAGGCTCTTCTTTGGGCTCATATTTGTGAGCATCTTTCTTATGGTCAGAAGGGAAAAACCTGTATTCAGCAAAGACCTTGCATTCCTTGGATTGCTGAACACAGGCACAGTGTTTCTTTACATTACTGCCATAACCTATCTGAGTGCTGCAATGGCGGCACTACTGCTTTACATGGCTCCGATTTATGTTATGGGCTATGCAATTGTGACAGGCCAAGTCACAAAAAAATCTCTTCTTTCCCTTTTCATGGGCATATCTGGACTTTACCTTCTTTTATCACCTGAAGCCGAGATAAATATTGGTTTATCTGCCGGAATCCTATCTGGAATTGTTTATGCCGGTGCGTTTGTTATGCTGAACAAACTCGGCAAAATCTATGATCCTGTTAAGATAACCTTTTCAAACCTTTTTGTAGGTGTTCTTCTTCTGCTTCCTTTTTTTCAGTTGAATGGTGCAGATCCTGTACTCATACTGGGACTGGGATTGATTCCAACTGCGATTCCTTTCATTCTTTTAGCCTACGGGATGGCAAGAGTTAGAGTTGAAAAGGGGCCTGTGATTGCTCTCATCGAGCCGGTAACCGCTGGACTGGTGGGGTTTGTATTTTTTGGTGAGATTCTTTCAGGAATCCAGCTTCTTGGTGGAATTGCAATTCTTTCGGGAATCTGCATAGCTTTGATTGAGGGAGAATGATGATCTCAAATCAGAAAAATGCAGACCACTCTCGGGTGGATTTTTATAGAGCCTCATTCCAACAGAATACATGGAAATTGATGTAATCAGATTCAAAAGACCGGAAAAACACAATGCTCTTGATCTCGAGCATATAAGGGAGATAAAGATGGAATTCTGTAA
>WAMS01000002.1 GCA_015522195.1 Geoglobus sp.
CTTCAGCAAACCGACTTTGAGACAAAATTCTCAACTAATCCCTGACAACAATCACGTAAGCTCTCCAACCAATATACCTCTTGGGCACATCAACCTTTGCTGAATTACCGAAAGGCGTAACCCTCTTCTCAAAAACAACTTCAACCTCTTCTTTCAGCACGAAGTCACCTTTCTTCACCTCAACCCTCCTCATATTTAGTATATCCATAGAAATACTTATATACTTTTTGGTTGAATTCTCAGCATGAATCTTGGCTTCGGAGTAACAGGGAAGTTTGTTAGGGAACTTCTGGATGTTTTGAATGAGGTGGTTGATGAGATAAGATATGAGGGAAAGGAGAATTTGCAGGAGATGGAACTGGTTACAGCTTGACTGTTGCAAGGCACTATAGAAGCAATCCAAAGAAGAAAGGTAAAGATTTTCGCTACGTTTTCAGGATTATCGATATTGAGGCTGGAATGTACGTTGGCTTTGGCTATTCTGACAGATCTGAGAAAGATGCCTTTGAGAAGGCGATGAAGATGCTCAAAAGCATGGGAGTAAGAATAACTCGATTTCTCTGGATAAGAATTACAGCACAAGGAAGACCTTAAAGCTGTTCGGTAAGGAAACAGCAGTCTACGTCATTCCAAAGCGAAATCTGGAAAGAACTGGGTTTGAATGACTGAGAGTCATAGAAATGATTGTTGAAATGCCTTACAGATTTCTGAAGAGATATTTTAAAAGAATCTGAGCGAATCAGGTTTTTCTGCTGATAAGAGGAGATTTGGATGGTTGATAAGTCAGAAAAGGGAGGACAGGCTCAAGATGGGTTATGGAATCAAAAACCTTGCAGTTGGATTTTCATGGAGCTTTTCTATTGCTTTCTCTCTGGACGAATTTGTTCCTGGAGTCTTTTTATTTTTCTTCTTGAAGCTGTTTCTCAACTCCGCCTACTTCGATCTGAAAGACGTCTGCCATGACAAAATTATGACACTTCCCAGACTCCTTGGCAAGAGATTCAGAGCCTTTCTGCATCTCCTGAATCTCTTAAATCATTCAGTTACCTTTTTGCTCATCCCGCATATTCTGATGATCCCGAGCTTATTCTTAATCCAGCTCGCATTCATTCTCGATGAAAAAAACGGCAGAAGGATCATTGATTCCGAAGCAGTTCTTTCAGTTTTTGCCTATCAATTGGCTCTGAACCTCTTCTGACATATTCAAACAGGTCATTTCCCCACCGCACCGCGTCACTTCCCCTGCAGAGAAAATCCCGCTTGTAATCGAAAACTCCAGTTCTCAGATAAAATGAGATGGAAAGAATGGACTCAGTAACTATGAATGCAAATTTGAATTTTCTTTTCGAAACGTAAAAGCCAACATTATTCAGACTTATACCTCTCTGAATCTCGCCCGGAAATTCGTTCAGTATTTTCCTGAAGATCTCCTCGCTAACAATGATCTCCATCTCAACACCTTCTTCTGCTATTTTAAGGAAGAAATCGACGTGTTCTCTAAAAAACACTGGAGTATAACCTCTGATTTCAACAGTTTGATCCAGAACTGAGAAAAACTCATTGTGTGGTTCAAGAAAATCGCTTTGGGTCTCTACAACATCAATTGAATCAAGCTCGTACAGTCTCGAGATGAGCCAATCAGGGATGTCGCTGATGTCAAAATCGTTTATGAAGTCTCCAAAATTCTGAAGAAATTTGCTGAATCTCTGATTAACACAATACGCTCTGAGGAGGATTTCACCCTTTGGCGAAATGTGCACTGTATCTCCTTCCCGCTTTACAAGGTGTTGTTGCTCGAGTCTTTTCAGAATCTGTGAGAGGTGGGAGGTGGTTATGCTTAAAACTTCTTCGAGCTCCTGCCGTTTTTTCGGCTCAATTTGCAGGGTTTTTAAAACTTCTACTGTTCTGCCGTGCTTCAGTATTTTAGATAAAACTGAACCCATGCTGTTATGTATTATCCATTTAAGTTATTAAATTTTTGAATCCGTATGTATATTCTTTCTCGAAAATTTAATCAAAAAGGTTGTGGAAGCGTCTGATGAGAGTTGGGAGAGGGTGAACTAAGATATGATTCAGATTTTGGAAAAATGAAAACCCAACAAAAAGGCTATATAATCTCTTAAGACAGGAGACTCTACGTTGATGTATGTTCTGATGTTCCTAAGGGTTATCTCAAAAACGGTTTTGTTTCTGTAATTGAGTACACTGGCCACAAGTTCGAGTAAAGGTTCGGTGGACCATTTTCGGAGGTTCTGAAGCAGGGAAAGAGCTGCTTACGACACACCATTCCTTGATCTGAGGCCCATCGAACAGCCAGTTTTCTCGGACAGTTAAGAGCTTCAGGAATGAGAAAGGCCTCGAAAGCCTCAGGTGAATAGAGACTAACGGGTGCGTTGGCATATGGAAGTGGATCGAGGGACACAGGAGGGCCATGCAATGAGTTTTCAGGTCAATGAGAAGGGCACATGAGAGAATCAGGGATATTTTAGATGAGAAGAGGTTTGAATCATGAACTTCTGTCCTGTTTGCGGTTCTGAGCCTGTGATTTATGTGACCGGGAGAGGAATAAGTTACTGTAAAACATGCGGGTGGTGGAGTGACTTCTGGGGTGTATTTTGTTGTATATTATATTTTGATATAGAGGAGGGATGAGTAATATTTTACGAGGACAGATTGCAGAAATTTATGCCAAAGTATATACAGAGTATGCACAGAATCCAGATATGTCCCGCAAGGTCAGGACGACAATTTCTATTGATGAGAGAATAAAAATGGTGGCGGATTTGTTAGGGCTTAATATGTCTCAAATTGCCTAAAATGCAATTTTAGATGAAACAAAAAGGAGAATTGAAGTATACGAAAAAGCATACCTGTTGGGTGATAGTAGCCCCGCCCGGATTCGAACCGGGGTCGCGGGATCCAGAGTCCCGCAGGATTGACCACTACCCTACGGGGCTTCGTTTCCTGCTGATTTATGCTGTTTATGAACATTGCGGTAATCAAATCTCTGGGATAATGACAGTTATAAATCTTTC
>WAMS01000003.1 GCA_015522195.1 Geoglobus sp.
GAAATAAAGGATGCAGATGTGGCAGTTCAGGGATTTGGAAATGTAGGATACTGGGCAGCGAAAACTCTCCACGAAATGGGTGCAAGAATAATTGCCGTGACTGACAGTAAAGGAGGTGTTTGCAGTGATGACGGGCTTGATCCGGATGCCCTTCTGGAATTCAAAAAAAGGACAGGGAGTGTAGCAGGATTCAGAGATGACCACATATCCAACGAAGAGCTCTTAACTCTAAAAGCTGACATTCTCATACCGGCTGCTGTTGAGAATGTCATAAATGAGAACAACATGCACAAAGTAAATGCGAGAATGATTGTTGAAGGTGCAAATGGTCCGATAACTCCGAAAGCTGAGGAATACCTGAACAGAAAATGCGAGCTCGTCGTACCTGACATTCTCGCCAATTCTGGCGGAGTTATTGTGAGCTACTTTGAATGGGTACAGGATCTGGAAAGGTATTTCTGGGATCTCGATAGAGTTAATGCTGAACTTGAAAAAATACTTGTAAGAGCATTCGAGAGCATGATAAAAGTGAAACAGGAACACGGAAACATTCTTTGGAGAGATGCATCAATGGTTCTTGCTTTAAATAATGTTGTTGAAGCTCTTGAGATGAGGGGCATATTTCCCTGAACAAGAAAGATTTTAATCCTTCAGCATATTTTTTCCATGGCTTCCGTAAGACTATTCAAAATCTTCGGGATTGATGTCAAGGTTCATTATTCTCTCTTCCTTATTCTTCTGATCCTTGTGTGGGTGTTTTACATTCAGGAGTTTCCATACGGATTTAGAGGGAGGGAATATGCCCTCCAGCTATCTGTGATAGCTTCAATCTCACTCTTCATCTCGGTATTTCTCCATGAGCTTGGTCATTCACTGGTGAGCAAGAGATTCGGGTACAATGTTAAGGAGATCATTCTCTTCATTTTCGGAGGAGTTGCTGTTCTTGAAAGACAGCCCAGAGGATTGCAGGAGCTTGCAGTCTCAATAACGGGTCCTGTGGTCAGCCTTTCCATTGCTGCGATATTTTATCTTCTCTCATTCTCATCCAATCAGATTCTGGCCGATTTTTCAGCCATCTTTTTCAGAATCAATGCAATCATAGCCATCTTCAATCTCATTCCTGCATTCCCATTGGATGGAGGCAGGGTTCTCCGGGGCTTCCTTTCGAGATATTACTCTCCGGATAAATCCACATTTATTGCATCTGAAACAGGAAAGGCCATTGCAATTTTTATGGGTGTTTTTGGTCTCTTTTACAATCTTTGGCTAACAATACTTGCAATATTCATTTACCTCGGTGCGAATGAGGAAGAAAAGATGACAAGGCTTGAGAGCATGCTCGGAAGGCTTAAGGCAAGGGATATAATGACAGCCGATCTCAAAACTGTCAGCCCATACATGACTGTTGGCGAATTCATGGAGTTCGCCTTCAAAACAAAGCATCTTGGCTATCCGGTTGTTGAAAATGGAGAGCTTGTTGGCATGATCACGATTCATGACGTTGCTGGAAAACCCGAAGGTATTTTACTGAAAGATCTCATGAGCAGGGATCTTCTGACCGTGAATCCAGACACGCCAGCAGTGGAGGTGTTCAGGCTCATGAATGAAACAGGTCTGGGCAGAATACCTGTTACAGAAAGCGGAAATCTTGTTGGAATAATCACAAAAACTGATCTTGTTAGGCTTATGCAGATTCAGGAGGTGCTGAGGATTGGAAGAGAGTAGAAAAATAGTTCTCATAGGCACCGCTCATGTTTCAAAGAAGAGTGTTGAGGAGGCTGAAAGAATAATCGAAAATGAGAGGCCATCTGCAGTTGCAGTTGAACTCGATCCAAGAAGATACATGGCCTTGAGGGGAGAGAGGGTTGATATTAATCCTGTTGAAATAATAAAAAAGGGAAACGTATTTCTTTTTCTCTTCCAGCTTTTTCTTTCAAGGCTGCAGAAAAAAATTGGTAAGGAAACGGGAGTGAGGCCTGGAGAGGAGATGCTCACAGCTATTAAGAAGGCTGAAGAGATTGGTGCAGATGTACTCCTCATAGACAGGGATCTCGGCATAACGATGAAGCGTCTCTGGAACACTCTCAGCTTTTTTGACAAGGTGAGGCTGTTCTATTACTTCATCAGAGGGCTGTTTGAGACAGATGAGGTTGAGGTTGATGAGCTTCTTGAGAAGGATATTCTTGACATGATGGTGGATGAATTCAGGAAGATCTCTCCAAAGACAGCAGAAATCCTTGTGGATGAGAGAGATGCCTACATGGCGTACAATCTTCTGAAAGCATCCATGAGATACGAAAGAATTGTGGCTGTTGTTGGTGCGGGCCATAAGGATGGCATTGAGAGATTCATGCAGAATCCAGAAGAAATTCCTGACATGAGGGATCTTGTTGAGATCAAGAACAGAAGATTCAGTTTTTTAAAAATTGCTGGAGTTCTGATAACACTGACCGTTGCATTTATTTTTCTATCAATACTGCTCTACATGGGAACATCCGAGTTTGTTTCAGCGTTTATTGCATGGTTTCTGATTAACGGCATTCCCTCAGCGATTTTTGCAGCAATTGCAGGTGGGCACATTCTTTCAGTGCTGACAGCATTTTTTGTTGCATGGCTCACATCACTCTCTCCTCTCCTTGCGGCAGGCTGGTTTTCAGGTGTTGTGGAGTTCATTATGAGAAAACCGACCCATGATGATTTTGAAGAGATGATGAATGCCGAATCATTTAAAGAGCTTTACAGAAACAGGGCATTCAGAATTCTGCTTGTTGCAGGTTTAACAAATATCGGGAGCATGATCGGAACATTTTATGGAGTGTGGTATCTTTCAACAAAATACGGAGTAAATGTAAAAGATATCGTATTTCAAGCTCTTCAGAACCTTTATCAGGCCTTTATTCTATCCGGATTAAACCCCTTTCTTACAAGCAATTCCTTAACTTTTGCAATATGGTTGCCCTGAAGTTCGATTGCACCATTTTTAACAGTTCCACCGCATGCAAGCTTTGACTTCAGGTACTTTGCAAGATCGTCAAGATTTATCTCACCTCTATCAATGCCCTCTATAACGGTAACTTCCTTACCATATCTTCTCTTCGTCACCTTTATCACAATTTGCTGCTGTTCTTTTGCAACTTCCTCGCAAACACACAGATCTTTGGGCAACCCGCAAACATTACATATATCCAGACCCATCTTCTTCTGATACCTCCTTTTGTTTTTGAGCATACTCTTACTATCCCCATTTTAAGTTTTCGGTCACTTCTACATTAGATTTAAATAACCTCAAAATTTGACTTACCCAATGGATCTGTACAGCTTTGTTAAGGAATATTTCATCGACTCAATTGTTTACAAGGAAGGTTACAATCCCGTGAACACCGCGACCTTTGCAATAATTCTCCTCGCCGCAGTTTATCTGATTTACAGATTTCTGAGAACAAGGGTCAGATTCGATTTCAGATTCGCACTTCACACTCTCCCGTACATCGTTCTTGGCTCTTCTGTCAGAATAATTGAAGATGCTGGATTTGTAAGCCCACCTGTATCTTACATGCTCATGACCCCGTTCATATACCTGCTCATCTTTTCCATAACCCTCTCGGCCCTTTTACTATCCCTGAGAACAGATCGCAGGTACTATCCCTATCCCGGTACATTACTTTCGGCTGCGGTTATTGTCTTTCTCCTTTTCACATTAAATATAGAAAACTGGTGGGTCTTTCCTGCAGCATTCATAATCGCCGGATCTGCTGCATCTGTCTACAGAAAATTTTTCACCAGATTTGGTGCCGATAATTTAAGCGTTGCTGTCCTCTTTGCTCAGCTTGTGGATGGTTCGACAAGCTTTCTTGGAATTCAGTTTTTAGGGTACTGGGAACTTCATGTTGTTCCGAGATTCTTCATTGATCTGTTTGGTCCCTGGGTGATGATTGCACTTAAACTTGCAGTTATAGTTCCGATTCTCTACATCATTGACAGGGATGCTGATGAGGATGAGAATCTGAAAGGCTTTATAAAGTTCGTCCTGTTCACCATAGGTATGGCTCCGGGGCTGAGAAATGGGCTTAGAATGACATTCGGGGTGTAAAAAATGAGAATTTTACTGCTGATTTCTGCTGTGTTTGTACTCTCAATATTTTCAGGTTACTTTATCGGTGAATTTTTGAGAGAATCAGCTGAGAATTTTGTGGAGCAGACATTTCAGCAGTTTGAGTTCGCAAAAGATCTGGAACACTATGAACTCCTCATTTTCATATTTTCCAACAATGTTCTGAAATCATTTGCTTCCATGATTCTCGGCATCGGTTTTGGAGTTGTTCCGGTTCTCTTTGTTATTCTGAACGGACTGATTATAGGAATTGTCGTTGCTGTAATTGGTGCCAAGATGGGGCTGTTTCTGACTGCTGCCCTTTTAATCCCCCATGGCATTCTTGAAATTCCGGCAATTCTCATCAGCTCTTCCTATGGTGTGAATCTTGGAATTGAGGCTTTCAGAAAATTCAGAGGTGCTGATGTTGATCTGAACAGATCTCTTCTGGAGCACCTCAAGAAGTTTGCAAAAATCCCGCTGCCAATGCTTTTAATTGCCGCTCTGATTGAAACCTACATAACTCCGCTGGTTGCAGGTGGATAAAAAAATGAAATGGATCACTCGATATCAATTTTTTTCCTGCTTTCCCTTTCCGATGTGATCTTCTTTAGAATTACCTCAAGAACTCCATTGTTGTACCTTGCCTTTGCTGAATCCGGATCAACTTCATCAGGTAGGTCCACGATCTCGTGGTACTTTCTTGACTCGCCCTCGGCTTTAATTTCCAGCTTTGTTTCACTTGCAGTAAGGTCGATATCCTCCTTGTTAACTCCTGGCATCTCTGCAATAATCTGAATCTCATCGTCAGTTTCAATTATGTCCACAAGTGGTTTTCTGTGTTCTGTCTCCTCTCTTATGCTTGGCTTGCTTCCAAACTCTCTTATTTCTGGCTTTCCATCTGGACCTATTTTTATGCTAAAACCCCTTACCACCGGTCTTCCTTCCATGAGCTCTGCTGATCTGAATACCTCATCAAGTTCCTTTACCATTTTTTTAAATATCTCGTCAAACTCTCCAAACGGGAATCTGAACAAATCTTCAAACCAGTCCTCATCATCCCAGTCCCTTCTTCTCCTTCTCCAGGGCATATCCCATCACCTCCTAAAACCAAATTCAGGCAAACATCCTGTGGAAATCCTTAACAATCTGCCGGTATTTTTCAATGTCTTCTTCTGTTAGGCTTGGCTTGACCTTTTCCATGGCTCTTTCAAAGTGCCTTTTATGAACTTTGATCCTCTTGATTGATTCCTTCAGATTACCATGCCCCTCTCTCTCTATGAATTCCCTTATTGCCTGCATTCCTGCCTCTCTGCATATGGCCTCAATGTCAGCACCGCTGTAGCCTTCTGTTTTCTCTGCAAGTTCCTCAATGCTCACATCTTCTGCAAGAGGCATGTCCCTTGTATGAATTCTGAATATCTCGATTCTTGCTTCTCTGTCTGGAGGGGGTATGTAGATGTGTCTCTCAATCCTTCCCGGTCTGAGCAGAGCAGGATCAACCATATCGGGACGGTTTGTTGCAGCGATGACAACAACATCCTTCAGCTCCTCAAGTCCATCAAGTTCGGTGAGGAGCTGGCTCACAACTCTTTCAGTTACATGGCTGTCTCCGATCCCGCCTCTTCTGGGTGCAAGGCTGTCTATCTCGTCAAAGAAGATTACACACGGTGCTACCTGCCTTGCCTTTCTGAACATCTCCCTGACATGCTTCTCACTCTCTCCAACCCACTTGCTTAGAAGCTCGGGACCTTTAACGCTTATGAAGTTGGCCTTGCTTTCATTGGCCACTGCTTTGGCTATGAGTGTTTTTCCTGTTCCTGGAGGGCCATAAAGCAGAATTCCCTTGGGTGCTTTTATTCCCACCTCTCTGAAAGCTTCAGGATACTTCAGCGGCCATTCAACAGCCTCCATGAGTTCCTGCTTTGCATTTTCAAGTCCGCCAATGTCCTCCCACCCTACATTGGGTATCTCAACCAGCACTTCCCTCATGGCAGATGGTTCAATGTTTTTCAGTGCTTCAAGAAAATCATCCATGGTGACCTTCAGATTCTCAAGAACCTCTGCAGGAATTTCCTCAGCCTCAATATCTATCTCTCCACTTTCCATTCTGCTTCTCAGAGCGTGCATTGCCGCTTCCTTTGCAAGGGCTGCAAGATCAGCACCAACAAATCCGTTTGTGAGATCAGCGATGTACTCAAACATCCTGTCTGTAAGTCTTGCCTTGACCTCAGCGTAAATTTCAGAGTCCCCTCTCAGAATTTCTTCAGGGTCTTGATCTGATTTTTCTATTTCATCAATAACTGAAACTATTTTCTTCTCTTCAAATCTTTCAGACTTTCTAAACTCCTGAAGGACCCTTATCACCTCGCCTCTGCTGAATGGTGGCTGTATTGGCATGCCCCTTGTGTGTATCTGCAGTATTTCCTTTCTTCCCTCTTTATCAGGCACACCGATTTCTATCTCTCTGTCAAACCTTCCCGGTCTTCTGAGAGCTGGATCAACTGCATCGGGTCTGTTTGTTGCTCCGATTACAATAACCTGACCACGTGCTTCAAGTCCATCCATCAATGTTAATAGCTGGGCAACGACCCTTCTCTCAACCTCTCCCGTAACCTCCTCTCTCTTAGGTGCTATGCTGTCAATTTCGTCAATGAATATTATGCTTGGAGCATTCTCTTCTGCTTCCTCAAAAATCTCTCTCAGTCTTTTCTCGCTCTCACCATAGTACTTGCTCATTATTTCAGGACCGCTTATTGAGATAAAGTGAGCATCCACCTCATTGGCCACTGCTTTGGCTATGAGTGTTTTTCCTGTTCCTGGTGGACCGTGAAGCAGAATTCCCTTTGGAGGTTCAATCCCAAGCTTCTGGAAAAGTTCTGGATGCTTTAAGGGAAGTTCAATCATCTCTCTGACAAGCCTAAGCTCTCTTTTCAGCCCTCCAACATCCTCATAGGTAACGCTCGGTACCTGTCTTGTCTCGCCTTCAGCAGGCTTTTCCTTCAGTTCAACCTGTGTTTTCCGTGAAACTATCACCACTCCCGATGGTTTTGTGGCAGTTATGACAAATGTAAGAACATGTCCAAATATCTCCACCCTTATCTTCTGTCCCTTAACAACAGGTCTGCCTTCAAGCAGTCTCTGGAGGTATGTTTCTCCTCCCATCAGCCTTACAGGCTCTGTTGGAGCAAGCGTTATTTTTTCAGCAGATTTTGCCTCGACCTTTCTTATTTTTACCCTATCATCAATTCCAACCCCAGCATTGCTCCTTATGTTTCCGTCAATCCTTATAACTCTCTTTCCCCTGTCATCAGGATATCCCGGCCACACTATCGCAGGCACAACATTTTTTCCAGCGATTTCTATTACATCACCGCTTTGCAGGCCGAGCTGGGCCATCACATCGGGATCAACTCTTGCGATCCCCCTGCCAACATCCCTGTGGTATGCTTCAGCAACCTTGAGAAAAATTTCATCAGCCATACACATCACCTCCTTTCCTTATTCTGAATTTTATCATGTTACCCTCCTCAATTCTTTCAACAAATCCTTTCTTCTCAAGATCTGAAAGTGAGGAAAGTACCTCATCGTAGGTGAGTCCAAACATCTGGGATATTCTTTCCGGCCTCTCAACACCCTTTACAAGAGCATAGAGAACTATCCTGTCAACATTGCCTATGTCGAGTCTGTCGAGTTTTAGGATGAACCTGTTAATAAGCTCATCAATACCCTCGGATATTGACTTCTGAATCAGCCCGAACATCCTTTCCATTCTTCTCAATCTTTCAAATGTGTCAATCAGGTTTTTCTCAGCAGTACCTTCAAACAGAGACCTCATTCTTTCAAACTCCTCTTTGAGATCTCTCACCTTTTCCTCAATAACGTCAACATCAAATCTGTGGGGTGAGATGGATATGGATATGTTAAGACTTCTGTCGATGTAGTAGTATCTCCTCCTTCCTTCCTCAAAGCTTCTTATCAGACCTACCTTCTCGAGCCTGTCAAGATGTTCAAGCACCACCTTGGGTGCCATTTTCAGGGCGTACGATATCTCGCTTATATAGCATGGCTTCTTTGTGAGCAGCTGAAGTATCCTTCTTCTGCTCTCATTGGCAAGAGCCTCGATGACATCCTCCCACCAGTTATCATCACTTTTTCTTACTAACATTCAGTTAGTAATTTTGAAGATTCATCATATATATTTTTCTCGCAATTGATCTGTGTATCACAACTGTGGGAAACAGTTAAAAATAATTTCCCATGGTTTCCAACTATGGAAGTCCCGGAAAAATGCATAGACTGCATGATATGCTATAAAAAGAAGAGGGAGAAATGAATGGAAATACTTGAAATTGCCGAAAAAACAGGCGTTCTGTTTTACAGAAGAAGATACGGGAATGGATTCAGGCCCCACATCTCCATGAGAATAGATGGAGTTGACTTTCATATTGACACAAGTCCCGGAAGGGGATACAACATCATAACCCATGCACATACAGACCATCACGGTCTGAGAAACATCAAAAATTTCCGGGCAATTGCTTCATGTGAAACATCGGTGATTCTTTCAGCCATTTCAGGTGAAAATTTCAGAGGGATTGTTCACGAAATTGGAGAAAAACTGGAGATAAAGGGTATTGAGATAGATACATTTCCAACATCACACATGGACGGTTCTTCAGCCTACTTTTTCAGGGATTACGGGATTCTCGTAACGGGTGATGTGAAAAGATTCGAAAAGCTGCCTGAGTGTGAAATTCTTGTAACCGAGGCAACCTACGGCCATCCATCCAATAGATTCGTCGATGAAATTGACAGAGTCGTGGAGTCTGCCAGAAAGGGTCTTGAACTTGGAGCATATCCCATAGGGAAGGCACAGAGAGTGGCAAGGATTCTTGCGAGTAATGATGTGGGATTCAGAGTAGAGGATGAAAGAATATCCAAGCTATGCAGCGTGCTCGGAATAGAACACGAAGAGGGAGATGCAAGAATCATCCCGCCAAAAAAAGTTGTAAATGGATATGTCCTGTCTGCACAGACATTTTACAGAAATAGAATTGTTTTCAGCGACCATATCGACTACAGAGGAATAATTGAACTGATAGATCACTGCTCACCAAGTTATGTGATATTCTATCACGGGAATCCAACAAGAAAACTCCTTCAGGATGCTGAAAGTATGGGTACAAGATCTCTCACGCTGAAGGATGTAAACGTTCATCTTTAGTATTTCAGCTTTGCTCTGCCAGTTTCACATGAGCTCTGAAAGGATTTTTAATGTTCCCATGAAGTAAACACCATCCTCAATGGCGTAGACCTCAACATCTTCGGGAGAGAAGGGACTCATAACAGGAGATATGAACCCGGATTCGATAACGTTGTAACCGGGAAGCACAGGAGAAAAGTGAGGAATCACCCAGACATCCTTTTCATTATTCACTGCATGAAGAAATGCTCTGAAAGAATATAGCCCTCCTCCATGCCGGATCTTTATTGAAGGGTGCTCGTGACCTATTATAAGCTTTTCCCTATCTGTATCCCTGTGTCCGTGAACCACATAAAATTCTCCGATCTTAACGCTGTCTTCAAAATCAATGTTATATTTTGAAAGGATTGACTGGAGGAAATTGTCGTGATTTCCCCTCACAACTCTCAACCTGACCTCTCCTGAAATCCTTTCCACAAATTTCCTGACGTCCTTCCACTCTTCAGGGAGATTTCTGCTGAATTCATGCTTCAGGTCACCAGCAACCACAAGTTCCTCTGGATTGAATTCAGCCACAATACCTTCAACTTCAGAAATTATTCTCTCGACTTGCAGTGAAGGAATCGCAATTCCTCTGCTTTCAAGCACACCCTCCAGCCCGAGATGCAGGTCGGCTATAATGAATCTGTCCTCGAGCATCAGTCCCTTTCTCTCACTGAGGGTGATGCTGCCGATCTTTTTCACATTGAGATTCAAAAAAAGGTGTATAAAAAAATGGCTGTTCAGAAGTCAGATGATGCAAGCACTCTGTATAGCTCCTCCTCGTAATACTGTTTTGCCCTCTCAACTGCACCGAGTATGTAGTTCATAACCCTGCATGCATCTTGCATGTATATCACGCTTGTCCGTGCTGTGAAAGTAATGAGAGATGTTGCAATAAATGAAAAAAATTAAATTCGATTTGAATTTGCTTTGCCCGGTGATGTAAAATGCCGGCAGTTGTTGATGCTGAACTTTGCACAGCATGTGGGACGTGTGTAGATGAGTGCCCTGTTGGAGCCATTGAGCTGAACGATGTTGCTGTGATTGACGCAGATCTCTGTACAGAGTGCGGAACCTGTGTCGATGTCTGCCCAAGCGGGGCAATTTCCCTTGAGTAATCCCTTCAAATTTTTATTATTTTTTGCCATAAAGCTTTTAATTTGGTTATGCATTGCTATTGATAGTGATGAATATGGGACTGATAACAAGCCTTAAAGCAAGGTTCAAAAGCATGTTCAGGTGGTTTTTCAAAAAAGACAAGATGAGGATAGGGATATATGGTCCACCAAACGCCGGAAAGACGACTCTTGCCAACAGGATTCTCAGGGACTGGACTGGAGATGTTATTGGCTCTGAAAGCGAGATACCTCATGAAACAAGGAGAGCAAAGCTGCGAGAGGGTGTTAGGATAGAGGTGGATGGAAAAAGCCTGACCATTGACATAATAGACACTCCGGGAATCGCCACAAAGATAGATTTTCATGATTTTCTTAAATATGGAATGAGTGAGGAAGAAGCAAAAAGAAGGGCAAAGGAAGCTACAGAGGGTGTCATAGAAGCAATTAAATGGCTTGATGATCTTGATGGAATTTTACTTGTAATGGATTCAGCTGAAGACCCGTACACCCAGGTTAATGTTACAATAGTCGGGAACATTGAAGCACGAGGATTGCCGCTTCTCATCGTAGCAAACAAGATAGACCTTCCGAATGCATCTCCCGCCAGAATAAAGGCAGCGTTTCCCCAGCATGCTGTTGTCCCCATATCTGCACTGAAAGGGCTGAACATTGACACTCTTTACAGAACCATGGCTGAAAGGTTCGGGTGATGAAGATGGAGGGTGTCCAGCTCAATTTAATCTCCAAGGAGAAGCTTGAAAGAATGAGTTCCATGGAAAAGCTCAGAATGATACTGGACAGCGTCAAGGAAGGGAAAATTGTTGTTCTTGAATCAGGTCTTTCTCCTGAGGAGGAGACAAAGCTTATAGAACTGACAATGCTTGAGATAGATCACGACAATTTTGTCGGAATAGAGGTTGAGAGCTATCCGCCAAAAGAATCATTCTTTTCCAAACTCTTCGGGAAGAAGAGCGGGAGACTGACACTTATAGGCCCTGCAAACAGGGTGAAGATGCTGTCAAAACAGAAAGACATAATCACCGCCATGGTACAGCTTGGTGATAGGTGATGCCCCACAGATGTACTGAATGCGGGAAAGAGTACATGGACGGAGACATGGCGATACTGCAGGGATGCGAGTGTGGGAATAATAAATTTCTCTACATTCCTAAGGAACGGGGAAAGGAAGTGGAAGAAATAAAGGAGCAGTTTGAGAGAATAGAGAGTGTCAGAATAATCGCTCCGGGAATGTACGAGCTCAATATAGAAAAGCTTCTTGAAGGAGGAGAAGTTGTTATTGCTCTTCAGGAGGATGGAAAGTATGCTGTCCATCTTCCTTCCCTTCTGAGGAAAAGGAAAAAGACATGAAAAGCATTTATTTTGCCTACGCCCTCTCGACAGCAGTAAGGATTGCGGGTTTTTACCTTTACGGATTCCTGATCCTTATTGCAGAGGCATTTCATTCACTGACTGACATTCTTATCCTTGTCATTTTAAGACTTTCTGCAAAGGTCTCTGAAAAGCCTGCAGACCACAGTCACCCCCTGGGGCATGGACTTGCGGGAAATGTCGGGGCACTGATTGCAGGAGTCGCATTCATATCCATACTGTCTTTTGAACTTCTGAAGGAAAGTGTTTCAAGACTGGTATCCAGTGAATTCCCACAGCAATCTCTGCAGGCCAGTATAATAATGGCCCTGAGTCTGATTCCGGTACTGGCTGTGCTTTATCACACCTCAGGAAGGGAAAGGAGTCCTGAAATGGTAGCTCTGAGATATGAACTCAGAAATGATCTGCTTACAGGGATTTCAGGACTTGTCGCAATCCTTCTTTCCCGATACATTCTCCATCTTGATGCACTGGTAACCTTTTTCATAGCCCTTATAATAGCCTACAGCGGTTTCAGATTGATAAGGGATAATGCCAGATTTTTGCTTGGGTACAGTCCTGAAGATGAATTTTATGAGAAAATTTCAGATGTCATAGGACAGTTTTCAGAGGTGGAGGATGTTCACGATATAATTGCAACATACATGTCTCCTGACAAAGTTCATGTGGATCTCCACATCACCGTTGATGGGGACATGAAGGTCAGGGATGCTGACAGGCTTACAGAGGTGATAGTGGAAAGACTGCAGAGAGAACTTCCTGAAATTGAATTTGCAACGATCCATGTCTGTTCTGAAGGAAAGGAAAGACTCAGGACAACATACGATAAGATAATAAAAGGATAGTCAGTTTTCTGTCTCTATTCCCAGAGCTCCAAGAAATCTCTTCTTGACTGCCTGGGTAACGAGCTTCCCAAGTACATCTCTGTCAGAAACATCTCCAAATATTCCCAGAGGAATCTTTCCACCTGCAGCGTGAGCATGGCCTCCTGCACTTCCAACATCCTTGAAGGCCCTTTTCAGGACCTCACCTATGTTTATTCTGACATCCGTGTTTCTTGCTGATAGATAGACGTTATCCCTCATGACCCCAAAAACAAGAACGGTTGAAATTCCCTCAAGTTTCAGCAGAAAATCTGCAGCCTGAGGAAGTGTATCCTTATCAGTTATGAATCCTGCAAACGAAAGTAGAAATGATGAAAAAACCTCTCTGTTCTTTATTGCCGTACCAAGAACATCAAGAGTTTCCGTTGACAGTGCAGGACCCTCCATTTTTTCAAGAAGTTCGTTGTCAACAAAGGGATAGAGGTACGCTGATGCAAGAAAATCATTTGTTCTTGCATTTTTTCTGAATTCTTCTGTTTCAGTTTGAATTCCGAAAAACAGGGCTGTTGCAAGTGATTTTGTTGGAACGACCTTCAGTTCCTGAAGGTAGAGCGTCAGAATGGTTGCTGTTGCACCAACATCTCCCCTTATATCAACAAACTCTGCACTTACCTCCTCTGCAGGATGGTGATCTATGACAATGCTGATGTTTATGTTATCAGGAATCGTATTGTTTACTCCAGGTCCTGCAGAGTCAACAAGGGCAAACTTTGAGTAGCTTCCGAGACTTGCTTCATCAGCCTTTATCATATCTATACCAAGAAGATTGACCATTGCCTTGTTTTGCTGATGCTGTATCTCACCGTAGTAAAGAATATCAGCATCAACACCAAAATGCTTAGAAATTTCCTTCAGTGCCAGTGCAGAGGAAATTGAATCAGGATCAGGATTGTCGTGGGTGAAAATACCGATCTTTCCATTTGTGGATTTTATAACATTTTTCAGCATTTTTAATTTTCTGAGGGATTCTGCTCTTTTCAATCCTGAAATGAGATGTGTTTTCATGCACTCAATAGGTGTAACCACAAGATCTGCTCCTGCTTCCTCAAGCTCTTCCCTGTGTTTTGTAGATGACGCCCTTGAAACAATAAGAACTTCAGAATTCCGTTTCCTTATCATTTCCGTCACATCTCTGTTCACTGAATCTTTGGAGGTGAGTATCAGAACACCTGTTACGGTGTCAAAATCAATTGATGAGAATATCTCACTGTCGGTGATATCGCCAACAATGGCATCTATTTCCTGATCTTTAAGCACCTCAACCTTTTCAGGATTTATATCCACTGCAAGAACCCTTTTTCCGGATGAGGTCAGATCCTTGACAATCGAAGAGCCAAGACTGCCGCATCCAAGAATTACATAGTCGTAATTTCCATTTGACTGATCTGCCATTGCAAAAAAACTGATAACGTCAATATATTTAAGATTTGCCGGATTGCACAGAGGCTGTTTCAAAAAACTTATATACTGCTATCAACATAATCATCATCAGGTGAGTCATAATGGTGAAAATTATACATGCCCAGACAGTCCTTCCGGAAGAAGTGCTTGAGGAGCTTAAGAGAAAAACCGGAGAGCTGGCAACGAAGGATGCCCTGGCCAAGGCTGTTGATCACTACCTCATGTGCCCCTATACCCATGAAGAACCCATCGGAAAAAGGCTTGAGGAGGTCATTCGAAAAAAGAGGAAATAGGCTAAAATCTCTGTGGATCAAATTTTTTAATTGCTGAGTTCTCTCCTCTTTCAATTAATTTTGCAAGCTCTTTTCCAAGTGCTGGAGCGATCATCATACCTCTGTGCTTTCCAAGTCCGTTAGCCTGAACAAAACCATCAATTTCTGTAAATCCAACAACAGGCAGCCCATCTCTCCCCTCATCGTAAACTCCTGCCCACTGCCTGAGCATTGCAAGGCCTTTGAGCTTGGGTATCATTCTGGTTACGCCCTTAGCATATCTCACTGCAAATTCCACTGTGCTTGATGTGTCAATTCTGTCTACACTCTTTCCTGTGATCCCGCCTATGATTTCACCTCTGGCGGTCTGGGTAACGTAAAGTCCAGAAGTGATGTCGTAGATGTACGGATTAATGTACGGTTTTATGCTCTCTGTAACACACACCTCTTCCTTGATTATCATGTTATTCTGCTCTATTCCCACCATTCTGCTTACCTCATTGCTCCAGGCTCCAGCTGAATTAACAACGAAGTCAAATTCATATTTCTCTCCATTAACATGGACTGTAAATCTGCTCCCATTTCTCTCAATTTTCTCCACTCTGGCTTCAGTTCTGATCTCGACACCATTCTCTCTGCAACCCCTTGCTAAACCCCAGACTACGGGCCATGGAAATATAACACCACCCTCTCTGCAGTATGAAGCAAGAACAGCTGAATCAGGATTGAAATCAGGTATGATTTCCTTTACCTCCTCAGGAGAGATGACTTTTGAAGAAATTCCGAATCTCCTTAAGACTGATACGCCTTCTCTGATCTTTTCAGCATCCCCCTCATCTGAAGCAAGCTTAATATATCCGTTCTTTCTGAAAAGGAAGTTAAAATTTACTTCAGAAGGGAGTGTATCGTATAGTCTGAGACTTTCAAGAGCAAAAGGAATCAGTTCCTCTCTATCAACCATCGGAGATACTCCACCGGAATTTCTACCACTCGCTCCATAAAGAAGATACTTCTGCTCGAATACGGTAACATCAATGCCTGATTTTGAAAGGAAATATGCGGTTGACAGTCCCATAACTCCAGCTCCTACAACTCCCACCTTCATTCCACATCACCTTCAGAAAGGATGTACAGGGGAACCGGATTTACAGGTGGCCTCTGGGTAGTTATTCCTATTTCATCCGGGCTCTTACCTGTTTTCTGAGAGAGAATTCTCACGACGTGCATCAGACATCCTTTACCCTGACATGCTCCTGTTGTGGCTCCCGTGTATCTTTTCAGACTCTCAAGATCGCTGTACCCCTCCTCTATTGCATGCACTATCTCCTCTTCCGTGAGATCTTCACACCTGCAAACTATCTTTCTCTCCTTCACCATATGATCACCTCTTTCTCACAGCCCTGACCTCAAAAATAAGTTCCCTATCAACCTCAACCGTAACAAGCTGAGTTCTGTCATTCCTTTCAGGCTTGAGAGCCCATGTTATTGTTCCTTCTCCAAGTTCATCTCCTTTTCTGCTGAACAGCTTCACCCTGTCTCCTTTCTCAAGCCATGGCAGAAACTCATACTGAAGAGTGACGTAACCCTTCCCGTTTTTCACGTGAACAAGAAAGATTGCCAGTCCAGGGCATACCCTCAGACATGCCATGCATCCCGTACATTTCTCGTAATCCACCTCAGGAGGGTCATTTATGTTGTCCATTTTGATGGCATCAAATCTGCATGATTCATAGCATGGCGAGCATGGAATCGGCTGGGGGCATTCAATGTAAACAACGGGTTTCTTGGATGTGAGTCTTTCTTCAGACGGCAGGGGAGGAAGCTCATCTTTTTCGAGGTAACCTCTTTCCAGATACCTCATAGCATCACCTCGCTTTCAAGAACACATTTCTCAAGTCCGCAGACGATCCTCTCACCAAACGGGCCTGCTCTGAATTCTTCGAGGTCCTTCACAGCCTCATCAAGTTCTTCTTCTGCCTCATCCCCCCCATATCCAAGAGAGATTGCAGCATGTATTCCTGCAATCCTGCCTTCCATAATTGCTGCAGTGGCCTCTTCAATTCCTGCCACATCTCCTGCCACATAAACACCCTTCACACTTGTCTCGTTGAATCTTGTTCTCAGCGGAACCATCCCGCCAAGTTCTGGAACAAATTTCATGTCGGCACCAGCATGGTAAAGCAGCTCATGGGCAGGAGAGAGTCCAACGGCAACACAGATAAAATCACAGTCAATGTCCTTTTCACTGCCCTTAACAACATTCCACTTTTCATCAAGTTGAGCTATGACTGCTCCTTCCACCCTTTTCTCTCCTTTCGCCCTGAGGATCGTATGTCTCGTGTATATGGGAACTCCAAGTCTTCTGACCTTTGCAGCGTGGACAAAATACCCGCCAATTCTTGGCATTGCCTCAACTATCGCAGAAACGTCAATTCCCGCCTGCAAAAGCTGATAGGTCAGAATAAGACCCACATTACCTGATCCAACGATCAGACCCCTGTTTCCGGGTTTAATTCCAAAAACATTCATGAGGGTCTGAACTCCACCGGCTCCATAGACTCCGGGAAGATCATTATTTTCAAAAATAAGTGTCCTCTCATAGGCTCCAGTTGCTATAACAATCCTCTTCGCCCTAACTTTCAGAAGTTTTGTATCGTTCTGCACTCCAACAACGTCCATTCCGTATATGCCAAAGACTTTTGTTTCCTTTCTTACATCAACGTTCCCGTACTTCATAAGGTCCTCCTCAAGAATTTCTGCGATCCTTATACCTCTTGTACCTGCCCTGTGCCTGCCACTGCCAAAGAACCTGTGAGTTTGCTTTATCAGCTGACCTCCAAGATAGTTGTTTTCATCAAGCAAAACAACCTTTGCACCGTATTTTGCTGAATGTATTGCAGCACTTAGACCACCCGGTCCACCCCCCACGACTGCAACGTCAGCATCAATCTCCTCATATTCTGCATTTACATCAGGAGCTCTTCTCGGTACATTGCCAAATCCGGCCATCTTTCTCATCTGCCTCGTAACAAATTCCCGCAAAAACTTAGGGCTGTTGAATTTCTTGTAGTGAGAGCCGTGAGGGAAAAAGGTGTCTATCAACTTGTCAATTATGGCCAGGTAATCATTCTCTGCATCCGGCACTGCATTCTGGGTTCTGATCTGCATCCCGTCCCTTACATAAACCTTGCATGTTCTTATGTTTGGAACACCGTCGACCTCCATCATGCACTGGCTGCACTTTCCGATGGCACAGAAAAATCCTCTTGGTCTGTGGAATCTAAATGACCTGCTGAAGACCCTTACTCCAGACGCGTAGAGAGATGCAGCAACTGTTTCACCTTCATACGCCTTTACCGGTTTCCCATTGAAGTAAATTGTTACCTCTTTACCCCTTTTAAAATCAACGATTGGATGTGATTCGAGCCTCATAATTTCACCTCTCAGTAGAGTCAGGGATTGTGAAATCACCGATTATATAACTTTTCCGAAAGAAATCTTTTATTATGGTGGGAATTTAAACGAATAATTATGTTAAAAAGTCTTTTTGACCCGACAAAAGTGGGAAACCTGCATATGAGCTACTTCAAACGTTTTTTTGTAGTGCATATATGAGGTCTCTCCTCCTGAATGGTTTGCTCAAAATCTCCACAGCACCGGCCTCAACCAGTTCGTCCCTTTTTCTGTCAGCATAGGCTGTCAATGCTATAATTCTCACATTCTCGTTCAGCTCCTTCATTTGTTTTATCGCCTCGATACCATTCATTAGCGGCATCATAACGTCAATTATAACATAATCCGGTTTGAATACCTTGAATTTTTCAATTGCCTCCCTACCATCCTTTGCCGTAACTATCTTGTACCTTCCTGAAAGCATCAATGATACCAGTTCTCTTATTGCCGTTTCGTCATCTACAATAAGTACAGTTTTCAATCAGATCACCTGCAATTCTATCTAAACATGTATTTTTTAAAATTTTTTGCTGTGGATCGATTGGCCGGAAAAGTATTTAAACCCGATTATTAACACCATAACGTAAGAAAGTATTAACAATTAATACGAAGGTGATAAAAATGCATATTCCAGACGGATATCTGGACTTGTCGATCTCTCTGCTTCTTTGGATTCTGTCTGGTGCTGTGCTGGGCTACTCACTGAAGAAGGTTGCTGACAGCAAAAATATAAACACACCGCTCATTGGAGTGATATCTGCAGCAGTATTTGCAGCCCAGATGCTGAACTGGCCAATACCCGGAGGCACCTCAGCACATTTTGTTGGAGGATCTCTTGCAGGAATTCTCCTTGGTCCTTATGCAGGTTCAATTGCCATGGCATCTGTTGTTGCAATTCAGGCATTTCTGTATGGAGACGGGGGATTGATTGCTCTTGGAGCCAACCTCTGGAATATGTCTGTTGTTAACGTTTTTGCCGGATGGTACATTTTCAGGCTCATTGAAAAACATAATCGATTTGCAGCAGCATTTACATCGGGATGGATTGGCATAACTGCTGCTGCTGTTTTTGTTGGACTTGAGGTAGGGCTCTCAAGCGCGTTCAAATACTCTGCAGTGGTGGCAGTGTCAGCCATGGGTCTGTGGCATGGATTGCTGGGACTCATAGAGGGGTTCATAACCGCCGGGGTTGTAGGATACATACATTCAAACAGACCTGATATCGAAAAGTATGGTGAAGCGGAAAGTTTTGGAAGGCTACCACTCGCCATTGTCGGGATAATGATAATTCTGTCACCTGTGTTTGCGTATCTTGCTGAGATGGTCGGATACTCTGAACCTCTTGAGAATGTTGCTGAAGAGCTTGGACTGAGAGAGAATCAGAAATACTCAGGACTGTTTCCGGACTACACGGTACCTGGAATGAACGACTACATTGGCACGTTGATTTCCGGGGCGGTAGGAGTGATGATCTTCCTGTCACTTGCGTTAATGAGGCGTTATGCACCTGCTGATTGAAAAAACCTTAAGGTCTGCAACAGCCTATTTTCAGGATTTTTTTATTCATGAGTATGGGAGAAAAACCTATCTTCACTCTGTCCATCCATCTGTTAAGCTTATAGGTACGGTTTTTCTCATACTCCTCTCCATTGGTACCTTTGACCTGAAGAAGATAGTCCTCGTTATCCTTGCAGTCTACATTTTAGCATTTAACACAGGACTCAGTTTATTGACTCTGGCAAGAAGGAGCATCCTTTTTCCGATTTTCTCGGTTATAATTGTTCTGCCAGTAGCTCTCTACGGAAAGAATTTTGAATACCTCATCGCATTCCCTTTAAGGGTTTTCTCATCCATATCCTCTCTGCAGCTCTTCATTCTAACAACGAAATTCAATGAAACACTTTTTGGACTGAAAAAGCTGAAGATCCCAGAATCAATGCTTCACATAATCTGGATTACGTACAGATACACTATATCAATGTTCAGAGACCTGCTGAACGTGCTTATTGCAAGAGAATCAAGGAGGCTCAGGAGAAGCGCCCACCTTGAAACGCTTAGAGGAGGCAGCAAATCTCTCGGCCTTTTTCTCCTTAGAAGTTTTGAAACTGCAGAAAGAGTTGAGCTTGCAATGAATTCAAGAGGTAAATGCATCAGCTATGGAGGAAGATACACGTCAGGATCTTTATATATAACTTATCTTGCTGGTGTGGGTATATGGTGGATGATGCTCTGATCTCAGGAGTGGATATCTCGTACACATACCCTGATGGAACAAGGGGTTTTGACAGATTGACGGTCCATGTAGGTAGAGGTGAAAAGGTCGCTCTTATCGGACCTAACGGTTGCGGGAAATCAACACTGATGATGGTTCTTGCCGGACTTCTCAGGCCAGATACAGGAAAGGTTCTCATTGATGGAAGGGATGTTTACCAGAATGCTGAAGAGATGAGGAAAAGAATTGGCTTTGTTTTCCAGGACCCGGATATTTTCCTGTTCAACGCATCAGTTGAAGATGAACTCAGATATTCACTGAATCAGCTCGATATGAATGCTGAAAAGATGGATGATCTTGTAACTCACTTTTCAGAGATATTTGAGCTGAAGAGCATCCTTGACAAACCGCCTTTCAGACTCAGTGGTGGAGAGAAAAAAAGAGTTGAAATTGCAAGTGTACTGATCTACGATCCTGATATCCTTTTTCTGGATGAGCCAACAGCAAACGTGGATGGAAAAACGAGAAGAAAAATTCTTGAAATTCTTGACAGCTACAGAGGGACGCTCGTTCTCTCCACACACGAAATTGATATAGCTGAGAAAGTTTCGGATAGAGTTGTGATCATGAATCAGGAAAAGAGGATCATATACAGTGGAGACAAGGAAATTATCAGAGAAAAATCATTTCTTGAGGAAATAGGAGTAATCTGACTTCATTACCTCCCGGAGGAATGATGTTGCAAAACACCCCTTAGGCAGGAAAAAGCTGAAAACGAGCAGTTCATTGTGATATTCTGTCATGAAACTCTCAAAATCAAATGGCACTTCTGCCGTTCTGAACGACCCTCTGGAACTGAATTCAGGATACTCCCCTCTGAAGCTATCCAGGTTCAGGCCCTCCATTTCCAGAATCTCCTTCAGCTTTTCTCCGGACCATCCCTCAAACTTAGTTTCGTAACCCGGAACAGGCAATGCAAGAAATGCATACCTGTTCTCGGCGAGAAATTTAACTCTCCTGAAGTTGGTATCGCCGATCTCAACAAAATCACCTGAATTAATGGAGTATCCCTTTTTCCTTTTCAAAAAATCGGCATAATCTCCCTTTTCCAGAGTTTTGAGAGTTCCATACTCTCTTATCCTCTCAGAAAGGATTCTGTTGAAGATGTAGGACTGATAGGCATGAATGAACATGAGCTTGAGATTCTTTGGAAGCGAAATGAGTGCCTGAAGCTCGGACTTTCCCTCTCTGAGTTTCTGAAGCAGATTCCTCTCATATATCAGGTACTTTGGAAGCTCTCTCAGCCCCATTTTTGGATTCCTTTCATTCCACAGATCCTCCCTTATCTTCCTGATTTCCTCATCCTCAAGCTCCGATGGCATGGCAACATAGACCCAGAATGCCTCACTGTAGTTCTTCCTGAGAATCAGCCTGCCCACCTCATGGGTTATGAATCTCAGCGTTCCGAACCTCTGTATGCCGAAAAAGTTTGGGATGCCTTTGATCTCAAGCTCATCCAGTATTCTCTGGAGGTTTTCAGGTTGGGATGGGGATCTCACAACAATCCTGAATTTGTTTCCCAGAAGATCTCCAAGTTTAATTTTTCGATTCATGTATCCTGCAATCTCTATGTGGGCGTCCTTTATTCTGGCGTTCCGTATTTTATCCATGATGTCATTGCTCTTCACCGGTATCGAGAAGTACTGAATTGTAATGGCTCTCTTATCCTTGGTTCCGGCATATCCTATTGCATTTCTGCTGATATGCAGGTAGTTTGAAAGGATTCTTGCAAAGTTCATTGTGTCCCAGTTTTTCTTTTTGACCTTCACGATCAGATAGGTACCGTTATCCCTTAGATCGGCATCAAGAATCTCCTCAACGAGAAAATCGTCTTCACTTTCCTTTATTTTTCCACCGATACCCGGTGAAGAGGCAATATACTCCTCAATTCCAACAGCTCTTTCAATCGTCTCCAAAGAAGTTGTCGAGAGTGAGGGTTTTTTGCTTTTTCTCATGATCCCTTCTGACCTCCTTTTTTTCACTCTTTCCTATTGTTTTCTCCGGAATCTTTTCTGGCAGAGACACAGAATCCGATTCTGCATGGGCTGTGAGAAACGTATCGTCCTCGATTCTGTGAATCCTGTGTTTTTCAATAAAGCTAAAAATCTCAGATGCCCTTTCCTCTCCAACCATGAATTCAAGTTCATCCCTGCTGAATTCGTAGAATGCAGAGATAATTGAGCATCTTTCAATACCAAGATTTTCGAGGAGATACTTCACTGTGAAGTACTGCTCCATTGCTTTTCTCGATGACATGTGAGAATGTTTCCCAATCTTTTTCAGAATTTTTCTCAGCATCTCTCTTTTCTTTCTTGCATACATCAGCTTCCTCCACACCGATGGAGGTCTGTACTTTGTGAAACCCCTTTTCTGCTCATCCCTGACATTCTGAATCCCGGAAGTCATGAGGTATGTGGAATATTTCCAAAGCCTGTAAAACTGCCTTCTTCTAACTCTTCCCAGAAAGACGTCAGCTCTTGAAACAAGACTGTATGCTCTGTAAAGTGTCTCCCCCTCATACTCCAGTGGCAGATTCTCTTCAATCCAGACTATCAGATCTTCCGGACTCTCATCAAGCAGCATTGCCTCCCCATGGGCTGGAGTTTTGGTTTTGAAGATCTTCTGTAGAAACCTGAATATATCAGGTTCACGTGTCCTCTTTCCAACAATCATGTCCTCAGGTTTCAGTACCTCCTTTCCTTCAGCAATCGCCTGAAGATCGTTTATTGCTGCTCTCAAATCGCCACCTGAGTTCTCTGCAATAAGCTTCAGCAACTCCCTGTCACATGTTATACCTTCCTTTCTGCATACTCTTTCAAGAACCCTGACAATCTGATTTTTGCTGAGCCTCCTGAATCCTACCATCTCCACCTCTCTTCTCAGCTCTGCTGAAAGACTGTATGGATCGTTTGCAATGAGAATGATGGGCTGGGGAGGATTCTTTTTCACTATCCTCAAAAGAGCAGCCTCTCCACCTGCATCCTCCTTTCTGTGGACATTGTCAACCTCATCAAGTATTATCAGCTTGAGCCTTCCTGCTCTTGATGACAGAAACTCTCCCTCATCGCTTATGGTCTCATTAAACGCACCTTCCCCGACTATTCTGCTTATTATATTCCAGCTCCTCTGATCGCTTGCATTCAGCTCAACAACCTCCCACCCCATCGTGTTTGCAAGAGCCAGAGCTAAGGAAGTTTTTCCAACTCCCGGGGGTCCTGCAAGCAGTAAAGGCTTCTGTCTGACTCCCTCCTTCCACTTTTCAGCCCATACAGTAATTTTCTGAATGACCGGCTTATCCGCAACAACCTCATCAAGGGTTTTTGGCCTGTATCTTTCCACCCACAGCATTCAGATTCAATGTGATGAAATGAAGTATAATAACCATTTCCTTCACTGCAGCCACAACAGAATTAAATCATCATGCTGCGGATGATGTAGTGACAGGTGCCGATGAATTTTTCTGCAAGAAGTGCAGAAGAATAAAGAGCAGATGTGTGTGCAGTGTGAAAAACACTGTTGAAAGAAACCTTGAGCTGTATGAAAGATGCTGCAGGGATGAGAGCCTTAAAACATTATTTCAGGGGAACTATGAGGTTGTTGACTACAGGGAGATGGGCAGATCTCAGAGTGCAACGGTGAGTGTTGATTCTCTGAAAATATCCTCACATATGAAAAAAGCCCTGAAGACCAGAGGAATACACCATGTTTATCGGTTTCAGAAAGAGGCAATCGACAGCATACTGCTCGGAAAGGATACGATAATATCAGCACCGACAGGGATGGGGAAGACAGAGGCTTTTCTGATTCCGGTTCTTGAAAAAGTTTCACCTGACAGAAAGGCAGCAATAGTCTATCCAACAAAAGCTCTGGCAAAGGATCAGCTTGAAAAGATAGAATATTACGCATCTTTCAGAAATACAAGGGTTGTGAAGTTTGACGGAGACTCTGATAGCATAGACAGAATGCTGGTGTTAAGAGGAAAGGCGGACATAATTCTGACAAATCCGGACATGATGGACCACCACCTGAGGAATTCTCCGGAATTCAGAAAATTCATGAGCAGGGTTGGAATGATGGTTTTTGATGAGCTTCACTCATATACAGGATTTTTTGGATCAAACATTTACTGGCTTGTCAGGAGAATTGAAAGGTTTACCACCCCACAGATCATTGCATGTTCAGCAACCATTGGCAATCCTGAAGAGTTTGGAAAGCAGCTGTTTGACAGGGATTTTGCTGTGATCAGCGCAGATGAAAGAAAAACACACATGGGCCTGATGATTGTTTACGGAGACCCCTACAGAGTCATACTTGACATCGTGACAAGACTGAGAAACAGAAAAATTCTGATCTTTGGCAACAGCTACAGATTTGTTGAGACAGTAGCATGGATGCTTGAGTCAAAAGGCATTAAATGCCCTGTACACAAAGCTGGATTTCCCAGAGACATAAGAGAAAGAGTTGAAAGGATGTTTCGAGACGGGGATGTGAACGTTCTTGCTTCTACATCAACCCTTGAGCTTGGCATAGACATAGGTGATGTGGACTGTGTTCTGAGCGAGCTCGTTCCGCACCCTGTATTCATACAGAGATCGGGGAGAGCCGGAAGAAATCTTGCAAAGGGACTTGGGATACTTGTGCTCAGAGATGATAGTGCCATTGGTGAATATTACAGAAAGAACCCAGAACAATACTACCGGGAAAGAATGCTCTGTTATGCTGAAAGGGACAATGAGATTGTTCTCGCCCATCATCTGCACTCAATGGCTCTGGAGAAGCCCCTGATGAAAAATGAGATTGAGAAGGAGCATGCTGAAAAAATGCTCAGGAATGGAATTCTTATCGATGCCGGTGACATTTACATTGCCGGCTCCGTAAATTCCGGTTTCAGCATGAGAGGTGCGGGAAGGAGGGTAAAGATTGTGAGTGCCGGAAAGGTAATCGGAGAGAGAGTGATGCCTGTTGCAATCAGAGAGCTTCATCCGGGTGCTGTTTTTCTTCACAACAGAAAAAGATGGGTGGTTAAAAAGTTCGATCTTGAAAAAATGACTGCTTTCGTTGAACCGTTTGATAAAAACTGGGTATCTGTGCCACTTTACACAACCCTTCCAAAAATTACCAGAATCGCCAACTCCAGATCATCTCCGCTGAATTCCCATTACTGTGAGATGGTCATGACATGCATCGTCAATGGATACATTTTGAGGAATGTACGGGACAGGGAAATAATTAAAACTGAATATCTCAGAAAACCGGTTTCATACTCATTCAAAACAAGAGGGTTTGTTTTTTCCGCACCCTATCCTGAAAGGAGAAATCATGATGATTTTTACGCAGGCTCCTTTCACGCTCTCGAACATGCACTCATTGAGACGAGCGATGCAATTACAGGAGGGGGGAGCAACGTTATCGGAGGTATTTCCACACCGGACGGATACATATTCATTTACGATGGCATGGAAGGTGGTAATGGCATGAGCAAACTTCTTTATGACAGAATTTCCAGAGCGCTTCAAATTTCGCTATCGGTTCTTGAAAACTGCGACTGCAAGAGAATTGATGGGTGTCCAAGGTGCACATACAGCTATCAGTGCGGAAACAACAATCAACCTCTCAACAGAAATGGTGCGATAGATGTTCTGAAGAAGATAATGAATGGAGTAAAAAGAGAAGCAGATGTATCCATTTTCAGGGATGTCAGGGATTTCACATATTACCCGTAGTCTAAATAATCCTAAGTAGGGGATCAGAATATTATGGCCGGCTCCGAGAGATACTTCCAGAATATGATCACAGCTGAGATAACAATGAGAACGTATCTGACAGAGGAATAGTCTACCCTCATTATCCCGGAAAGAATGCCTTCATCACGGTACAATCCATGTCTCTGGATTATCGAAAGCATCCAGACGACTCCAATGATGCTCGATGCGGTGCCGATCATGAAAAAAATCTCGGTGAGCTGAGACAGAAAAAGTCCTGCTCCAGCACCAAGAAAAGGTATGAAGTCAGTTACGTGATGCAGACAGCATGCAACCATGCTTCCGCCAGTTAC
>WAMS01000004.1 GCA_015522195.1 Geoglobus sp.
ATTTGAGGGAGGTTTGAAAAAGGTATAAATATGGCTGGAAATAAATTATCGTGGTGATCTAATGTCTCTGAAGGTTCTGGTGGATATCATCAGAGATATTGAGGAGTTTATCGAAAAGCTTGAGAAAAGGAAGGAAGAACTGGAAGAGCTGAAGGAAGAGCTCTTGATTTACAGCGACGAAGAATTCATGGAGAGCATAGAGAGAGGGCTGAAGGATTTTGAAGAGGGAAGGTTCAGGAGATGCGAAAGTTTCGAGGAAGTGGATGAGCTGTTTGAAAGGTTATGACGTACAGGGCTGAATTTTCCGATGAATTTCTAAAAATCGCCAGAAAGCTGAAAAATAAGGACCCGGAACTGTTCAGGAGATTGAAGACAAAGATCGAAGAAATTCTGAGAAATCCAGAACATCACAAGCCGCTAAAAGGAAAAATGAAAGGACTGAGGAGGGCACATGTGGGGTCGTTTGTCATCATCTTCAGGATAGAGGGCGAATGCGTCAAATTTGTGACATTTAAGCACCACGATAGAGCATATGTGTGAGTCAGAAACTTCCGGGCCACATGTATCTCTGTTTTTTCCATATAACTCTTCTCAGACCTGTTTTTCTAATGTGAGGTACTCTGAATATTCTCTGGAGAGCGTGGTTGACCTCGTTCATGGGTTTCACCTCTTTATCTTTTGTACCATTTGAATCACACATCCCGTATCTCTACTACTCTTTTCAGCTCTTCTATCCTGAATCGCAGGCTTTCAACGAGCTCCTCCCAGTTTGGACGCAGTGTCTTGGGGATAAAGTGGTTGGTTGAATTGCCAATCTGACGAGCATTTTTCTTTGCTTGACTTAACCTGCTAACTAAATCGCCCCAAAAATCCCCCTCGATGTGGTAAAACTTTATGGTAAGTTCTAGGGCTTTCAGGAATCTGTTCATCTCAAACTCCATGTTGAGGGCATGAAAAAGGTCATACATGTCTTTACCTTCCATGCGGTTGTGCAGGGTCACCATCTTCCTTGCAAGCAGGTCTTCTAAGGAATAAACTTTGAACATTGTAGGATAGCTATCCATGAATGGTGACTTTACCAGCTCAACCTTTGCTTCAATGTACGGTGGCCTGCTGAGGTAAAACTCCACTCTTGCTCGATCCCTGTTGCCAAGTGTATTGATGTAGTAACAATCAAAGCGATAGGTTCAATGAAGAATTCTTGGTCCCTTTACCTTAAAGCCCTCAATTTTCTTCATTCCATCGATTATTTCATTTGCTGAGGTCTCAACATTGCCGTTGAAGTAGTCGATATTCACGTCCTCTGAGAATCTCGCAGCCCCAATCTTTGCAAGGTAAACTCTGTTGATATCTGTACCTCCTTTCAGGATTGTCTTTTCACCAAAAATCTCCCACAGCTGGCTTAGGAGGAGGGAAATCTTTTCCTCCTTGTCCACGTAATTCAAGCCCAATCCTGTCTTGGTAGCTGTGTATTTTAGCATCCTCTCATCCATATGCCCACCCCAGAATCCTTTCCTTTCCGAGGTTGTCAATTAGCTTCCACTCTCTAACACTTTTTCCTTTAGAGGGGAGCGTTGGAAGCAACTTAGTCCAAGCCCCGACCCTGCTCCTCAAGTACTCAATAGCATCCTCCGAAACATCAACTTTAAGTTCTTTTTTCACAAGCTCTATGATATAGCCGGTTCTCTGGCAGAGAGAATTACTCGCAAAGCGTTTAAAGTATCTCAAAAACTCGTTCCAGTTTATTTTTTCAGCTTCGTAGAGCGCTTTTGTTATTTCGGAGTAGCCTCCACAGTAACTTGGTTTGTAAAAGCAGTCGAAGAAAGTTTTGGCCAGAGTAGATGTGTAGATCCCGTTTTTCAGAGTCATTCCCGTTGCTTTATCGCCTAAAGCAACAGCTTTTATTGTGTACTCTCCAATTTCTTTCTTACCCGATTTTCTTGGAGTAGCTACAAATACAGTGAATGGTTCATACTCGATGAGATCATAGAGTCTTAACGCTGATGAGAATGCGATGTAGCCCGGAAAGAGCATGAGTGCTATTTGGAATGGATTTTTTATCAGAGGCTTTCCGGGTTCTTCATTCACAAGATAGATTCCCCTTCTAAGCCTGTACAGGTAACCCTTTCTGACAAGGCTTGAGAGCACTTTTTTAATCATGTCCTTACTTAACTTCGGAAACAGTCCCTCTATCTCCTGAATCGTAACTGTGTCAGCACTCTTG
>WAMS01000005.1 GCA_015522195.1 Geoglobus sp.
CATTCCACAACCTGGCCGTAGTGTCCATAAAGAAGCGCTACCCGGGACATGCGAGGAAGGTGATGTTCTCCATCTGGGGCACGGGAATGCTCAGCCTGACGAAGGTTGTCATTGTGGTTGACGAGGATGTGAACGTGCACGACATGAACGAAGTCATTTGGGCAGTCACAAGCAGATTCGATCCTGCCAGAGATGTTGTGATAATTCCAGACACACCCCTCGACAGCCTCGATCATGCATCTTACAGGCCCAATCTCGGGGGAAAGCTGGGCATTGATGCCACAAAGAAGTGGAGAGAGGAGGGTTATGAGAGGGAGTGGCCTGACGTGGTTGAGATGGATGAAAAAACAAAGAAGAGGGTTAACGAGTACTGGGATAGGATAAAGAGGGAGATCTTTGACTAAAGTTTTTTCAGTCTGTAAGTTACAATGAAGCTGTCATCATCTGCCTCCTGATAATCGACAACCTCTGCATCAACATCCTGAATGATGTCCTCAAAGTAATCATATACTCCGCACGTCCTGCACATGTAGCCTGAAAACCTTACCCTCACAGAATTGCTGGCGTAATCGAGGTATTCAGCTTTCGCCTCGGGCTCATGGTATCTGTTAAAAAAATCTATACTCTCCTTAAGTTTAAGAAGCTCTGTAAACTCCACTTTTTTGCTTTCGTACCTGTTCTTGCTGATCCAGTGTTTTATGTAAGGACAGGAAACCATTATCTTCTCAAACCTATCTTCGGAATGTTTGATCATCTCTTCAACAGCCTTCCCTGCAAATCCTTTTCCCTGAAAACCCGTGGCAGTGTGAGTTTCGATTAAATGAATCTGATTTTCAAGAATTTCGTAAACAATCCATGAAACACTGTTACCTGATCTGTCAATCAGGGTTCCTTTTCCATTTTCGACTTCAAATCTCATGATCTCAATCTCTGCTGATCAAAATTAAACCTTTTGGTTCTGTTTTCGAACAATTACGGAAATGTTAAATTCAAACTGACTGCCCATCATCCAGAATGATTGAATACATTCTCCTCTTCATCGCCGTTTCAGCTGTCTCAACAGCCTCAATATTTGCTATTTTAGCTAACGCTCCGGGAATAGCTGCAAGTTTCTGGAGATTCGCAATTTCATCAGCCATTTTTCTTCTGATCTACAGAAAATTTCCCAGTAACCGCCAAACTCTGAAGTATTCAGCCTTTGCAGGATTCTTCCTTGCCGTTCACATGGCTTCATGGATTGAATCCCTATTCCACGCATCTGTTGCCCTCAGCACGTCCATAGTGACAACCCACTCCATATTTTCAGGGATATTTGCCAGATTTGCAGGAGAGAAAATGAGGACAGGAGAGATAGCTGGAATCTTAATTGCCATATCGGGAATATATCTGCTCAGCGGTGCTGACTTTTACGCCGACAGCTACGGAATAGCAATGGCATTTACAGGTGCTGTTTCCGGAGGGCTGTACTTCACAACTGCAAAACTCGCAAGGAATGTGGACTTCAGGGAGTACATAACATCCACCTACATTTTCGCTTCGGCAGCTGCACTTCTGTTTTCAACAATAGCCGAAATTCCGCTTACAGGATACTCGCAGGAAACCTACACGTTTTTCATTCTCCTGGCCATCATCCCGATGTCTGCAGGTCACACAATTCTCAACTATCTGATAAGGAAGATGAAAGTGATAACAGTTACGGGGAGCGTTCTTGGGGAGGTTGTGGGTTCTACAATCCTCTCGATAGTCGTTCTCGGACAGAAACTCCAACCAGTGGCATACTTTTATTTAGCCTTGATTCTGTTCGGCATATACATCGTAATCTCAGAAAGGAGAGGCTAAAGAAGGGCTCTCGATCTTCCCGATAATATCTGCTCCTGATTTCTAAGCCACTCCCTCTTCCACCTGTCGTAGCACTGCCTGCTGCAGAATGCCTTTGGTTTGTTGTTGCAGCAAGTCTTGACGAAAAGGGGGTCCTTTATCAGCTTCCCGCAGATGCTGCATCTCATCGCCCTTCCCTTTTCAATCTCCATCGGCACAGTGAGCATTAAACGGTGTTATTTAATATATTTTTCCATCTCACCTTTCCCGAACAGATGGTCAATAACCAGAGCATGATAGTCCTGGTCCGGATTTGAAAATTCAATCCACACCACCTGATCCTGGAAACTGAAGAAATAGTGAGTTCTTCCATTTCCAAAAACTCTGTAGGTTTTCAGTCCATTAAACTCCACATCCACAGGTGATGAAAAGTACAGGTGTACTTTTTCCTTCATTTTTTCTGCAAGTTCGTACGCAACTGAATCATTTTCTGCAAATGCAATCCAGACCCTGATATCCCCTGCTCCCTTAAAATCAACAATAACTGCCGATTTTATATCAAAATTTCCAAGATGAATGGATTTCACCATTTCTACAGCATCTTCACCTTTTACTGTTTTTACTACATCAAGCCTGACTTTTTCGGAACTGCCCTGAAAGAGAAAGCCTGCTGCTGCGATTACAGTTCCAAGCAGTATCAGCATCAGGGCAACATATTTCCCGTTCACAAAGTTAAGCAAATTACTGGCCATTTAAACCTTTCTGGTTCCAACAGACCGGATGATTAATTTCCCAAGCAAGTACTGTTACCGAATAAGGGATATTACGGGTGCTGAAACAATCCTGAATTGCCATTTACCGGAATTTTTATATTCTGCATTTGAATACCATGTCATGAGTCCTGAGCGGGGGTTGCCGAGTCAGGAAAAGGCGCGGGATTCAGGGTCCCGTCCCGCAGGGGTCCGAGGGTTCAAATCCCTCCCCCCGCATGGTTTTATTTAACATCTGGATTGTCCCATAGCGACTGCTTTAGCTTCCCCACGTTTGTATCCACAGCCTCCCATATTTGCCTCACAGGAATCAAGCCAGGAGAGATGGGAAGATGGAACAGAACATGCTCAACTCCTCTGCTTTCTCTTCCGTCTTTTTCGTTCAGTGCGATTTTATGTTGTTCAGAACAACAGTAACCAGTAAAATTATCCACCAGCCTATCAGTCCATAAATTTATTAACGAATCCTCAACCAACAATCATGGCTCTCAGCAATAGCCTGAAATGCTACGGGATAAAAAGGGGAAAAACCGGAGTTGGGATAGCGGTGATTGAAGGCAGGATCTTTGCCACATACACTCAGAACAGGATAAAGGCCGCACCCATCCTTTTCAATCTGAAAAACCTTGGAAAAAGGGTGAGGGGGATAATTGTAAATTCCGGAAATGCCAATGCCTTCACAGGTGAGGAAGGAATCAGAAAAGCAAGGAAAATGGCTGAATTTCTTTCAGAAAGGATTGGATGTTCTGTCAATGAAATTGCAATTGCCTCAACAGGAATAATAGGAAGACAGCTTGAATTAGATGAAATTGAAGAGATAGGTAGGGAGGTCTATGCAAATCTTGGAAGTGATGCTGAATCGATTGAAGCATTTGCAAGAGCAATAATGACAACTGACAGGTTTCCAAAAGTTACAAAAAGGGTGTTTGGGGATGTTGAAATGGTTGGTATAGCAAAGGGTGCCGGAATGATTTCCCCAAACATGGCAACCATGCTTGCATTTATATTCACAAATGCAAGGGTTGAAAAAATGGATGCCATTTTCAAAAGGGCTGTAAACCATTCCTTCAATAAACTGGTGGTTGATGGTGACACATCCACAAATGATACCGTTTTTCTTGTCACCACAGAAGAGACAGAGACAGATGGGAAAAAATTCGAAGATGAACTCACCTCACTCATGCTTGAGCTTGCGGAGATGATTGCAAGAGATGGGGAGGGAGCGACCAAGGTCTTCAGGGTTTTTGTCAGTGGAGCAAAGAGTGACAGGGATGCAGAACTTGTTGCAAAGGCGGTGGTTAGATCCAATCTCGTAAAAACTGCAATTTTTGGGAAAGATCCAAACTTTGGGAGAATAGTGTGTGCTGTTGGATATTCGGGAGCTGATGTTGATGAAAAGATGAGCCTTAAAATTAAAAGTAGAAGAGGAGAGGCTGTTCTTGCTGAAAGAGGCTGTGTTTTCGAGAAAAACATTGAAATTGGAAGAGAGATAATGGAAGACGATACTGTGGAAATACATATCGAGCTTCACAGAGGGTCTGGTAAAGCCTATGCCATAGGATGCGATCTGACCCATGATTATGTGGAGCTGAATTCAAAGTACACAACGTGAGACCATGCACATTGTTGTTGGTGGTGGAAGGGTTGGAAGGAGAATTGCAGAAATGCTGAATGACTGCATTATTGTTGAAAAAAGCAGGGAGCAGTACGAGAGTCTGAAGGATAGTGGACTCAATGTGGTGCTTGGCGATGCCACTCAGAGAGAATTATGGGAAAGACTTCCCGTTAAAGATTCGGTGATCATACTGGCAACAAACAACGATCTTGTAAACCTGAAAATAGCCAAGGTTGTTAGAGATTTCGAACCAGGAGACATGGTGGCCAGAATTGAGTCAGAGGTGTATCAGAAGCAGTATCAGAATCTCGGTGTCAGAGGGGTTACCTGCGGTAAGTCAATAGCATCAGATTTAATCCACGAGCTCATTGAGTCCAAAAGAAGATACTTTGAGATTGCTGTCAGCAAAAACAACTTTGCAGATGTCAGACTTTCAGATCTGAATGTGGGGGATGACTGCACCATAATACTGATTTACAGAGAGGGCAAGATCTTCAGACCCCATCCGGATTTTATTCTGGAGGAGGGGGATGTGATAGGGATAATATGCGGCAGGGAGGTGAAGAAAACAAAAAACCCGTTTGATGAGATACTCCTCGTTATCAGACATCCGGAAAATTATGATGAGGTATTGAAGGAAGCAAATTCGATTTCAAGAATTGTTGATGCTGATCTGCTTATACTCCACAAGCATGATGGGAAGATACTCTGCTCATTCCAGGCAGATTCAATTGAAGAAATGGAGCTGAGTGAGGCTTTAGAAATACTGAACACTCTCGAAGACAAGGTTGATCTTGTTATGACAGACCCTCCAAAAGCCAAAGTCGAGTTTGATCCAAAAATTTTCAGGAAGTTTCCCATTCTGTTTGCAAGAGGAAAAACGTACTACAGTGAAATTCTGGCCATTGTAAACACTTCAAATCCTGAAGAGATACTGAACTACGCAACATCCTTTGCGAATTACTTTGGAAGATGCAAAATAGTGTTTCTGGACAGCAACCAGCTTAAAACATCATCATTTGTTGTTGAATCACCAACTGTTGAAATTACAGTGACAAAATTCAATCCCCTTGTTGAAATTGTGAGGGAGGTTAAGAGGGAATACGATCTTCTGATATTCTCAATTTCGAATGATATCGGGAATCTTGATCAGGAGTTTCTCTGGAAATTTATACTGGAAACCAGATCCTCAGTGCTGGTGGTCAGATGAGGGAGCTCATAGAGATATCTCTGGTGGCACTCATAGCCTTCACATCTCCAATCGTCTCACAGAGGGTGAAGATTCCGGCGGTCATAATAGAGATACTGGCCGGATTTTTGCTTGCAATGGTAACCGGATTTTTCATAGCCTCAGAGTGGTTCGGCTTCTTCTCAACAATCGGCCTGATCTTTTTGATGTTCCTGTCCGGTCTTGAAATTGACTTCACACTCATAATAAGAAAATTCGGAAGATACTGGAAAGTCCCGTTCTATGTTGCAGTCTCTCTGATGATGTCATTCCTTATTTCACACTACCTGAATCTGAGTCTTATCTATGGTGTTTTTCTTGCAAATGTCTCTCTTGGAATAGTTATGCCTGTTATGAAGGAGACTGGAATTGTACATACTGAATTCGGTCAGAAGACGTTGCTTGCAACCTTCCTAACAGATCTGATAACAATATCCCTCCTGTCAGGAATTGCGGTAAGCTTCAAATCTCCTGACTCTCTCTTTGAGCTTCTTCTTCCTGCCATGATTATACCAGCATTTATTTCCGCATATTATCTGGGGAGATACCTGATCTGGCACTTCCCAGACTTTATGGCAAGGTTCTTTGATGATCCAATGGAACTGGGTGTAAGGGGCAGTTTTGCAATAATGATTGTATTTTCAGGTTTTGCATACCTTCTCGGTAGCGAGACAATACTTGGAGCTTTTCTTGCAGGAGCGTTGATCTCCATGATATTCAGGGGAGCAGGAAAGCTGGAGGAGAGCCTGATGGGTGTTGGATACGGAATTTTCATTCCATTCTTCTTCATAAAAACAGGTGTTGACATCTATTACAGAATACCCGAGGTTACACTCCACCTTCCTGCACTGCTTTTTGTGGCTGGAATCGCTGTCAAGTTGCTGCCATCCCTCATCTTTGCATCAGATATGGAGCCAAGCCAGGTGTTTGGTTTCGGCATGCTTCAGAGTTCAAAACTCGGTTTGACCCTGGCCGGTGCAGAGATCGCAAGGGAGATTGGCATAATATCTCCAGGGGAGGCTGTGGGAATAGCAATATGGACAGTCGTGTCTGCCCTGCTCTTTCCGGTGCTTTTCAGATTTGTGGTGAGAACATGAGAATAGCTGTTGTGGGAGCTGGATTGACTGGACTTAATGCGGCAAGAATCCTTTCAGAGTACTGCAGTGTCGATGTGTATGAAAGAGAGAACACTGGAGGGCTTGCAGGCTCTGTATTCATAAACAGTTACTGGATTGAGGCTTTCTACCATCACTTTTTCAGAAGTGATGATTATCTTATAACCCTCCTCAGAGATCTTAATCTTTACAGGAGAGCTGTGTGGAAAACAGTGGGTGTGGGACAGGTATGTCAAAATAAAATATATTCTCTGAGCACCCCCCTCGACATCCTGCTTTATCCAGGAATGAGTTTGCTGGAAAAACTGAAGCTGACAGGATTCACACTCTCTGCCAGACGAAGAGATTACCGGAAGTTTGATGAGATATCTGTTATAGATGGTTTGAAGAGAGATGCTGGAGAGGGACTGCTGAAAAAATTCTTCCTGCCTCTTCTGAAGTCAAAATTTGGTGAGAATTACAGAGATGTGAGCTATGCCTGGCTTCTCGCAAGAGTCAGTCTCAGATCAAACAGAAAGCTTAAAGGCGAGGAACTCGGATACCTCAGAGGAGGTTTTATTCAGCTTGTTGATAGCCTCTCAACAGAACTGAACATAGTCAAAGAAAATGCAAGAATTGGAAAGTCTGGAAGATGGGAAGTTAATGGGAGAAAATACGATGCCATTCTCTTTACAGCACCGCTTCCAGAACTGAATGATCTTTTGGAAAAGTTTGAAATTCCGCAGATTAAATATCAGAGCAGTATATGTCTTCTTATGGGAATGAAAGAGCCGTTTCACAGCTCCCTTTACTGGATAAATTACGAAAATGAGCCATTTGGTGCCACAATTGAACATACAAACTTCATGCCCTTAGAAGACTACGGGGAGCACCTGATTTATGCAGCATCATACACAACCCCTGAAAGGCTGTACGGAATGAGTGATAAAGAGATACAGAGAGTGTACACCCAATCTCTAACCAAATACGGCCTTGATGAAAAAAATATAACCTGGTGGAGGGTTTTCAGAGCGAAATACAGCGGTCCGGTTTATGAAAAAGGATATATCAAAAGAATCACCCCGTACAGAATCTCCAGCAATTTTTACATTGCAGGTATGACATCAGAGCCAAATTATCCTGAAAGAAGCATGAACGGTAGCCTGAAAGCAGGCCATGAGGTTGCAAACGCTATTATAAAAGACCATCTCTCATAGCCAGCTCCATCTCGAGATCCAGTTCTGTTTTGATTCCAAGTTCATTGAGAATTCTGTTTGCCTGAGTGATGCTCTCTGTTTCCTCAAGCAGACCTGCAATTTCACTCCTTCTGTAAACATCATTCAGGCTGAGATAAAAGACAAGAGAGTTCAAAATTGATACATGTATTCTTGTTTCCCCCCAGAGAAGATACTCCCCGTAGAAACCATTTCTTGCCATGGCAGGAATTTTTGAAGCCTCACTTTCCACAGCCCCCAGAAAATCAAGAAATTCATCGCTCACCTCAATCATGCTCACACCCAGAACTGAAGAGTGCATTTCCGAAAGATACCGTTCAATCAAGGGCCTTTCAAGCTCGCCATCACTTCCAAACCCCACAACTGCAAGTATACTTCGAAATTCATTGAGTGCAGCAAGCATCATGGAATCTGCAAGTGGACTGGTTAAACCTGTTTCAAATCCCCTTCCAAGGGAGTCGCCACCGGCATCAACACCAATTACCAGATCTATGGAGTTCTCTTCAATAAAATTTTTCAGATCCTTTTTGAGAGGCCTGACACCAATTTTAATGCTTACAGCCAGTACCCTTTCACCGAGAAACTCTGCAACCTGGGAAACTATGGGCCTTATTCCTCCAACTCTTTCATTTCCCGAAACATATCCCAGTGTCGGAAAGATTTTTTCAATTCCTTCGATTTCATCCACGCCCCTCGGTCCGGGTTTTCTGTCCCTCAGGTACCTCTCCCAGACAACACCACCACATAAGCATTTGACCCCGAATTTCTCAAAAAATTCTTTCACGTATACTGCACTGATGACATCGCCTCCACCTCCGATGCCAGTGACAAGAGCCTTATCTGCCTCGACTGCAACATCCATGATTCTCATACACCCGGGAAAATCAGAAATGGTAAAATACTTTTGGAAAAACAGCTGTGTCTCGCAGACTGATCTCGGCTAATGTTGAAAGCCAGTCACACGTCTGATGGAAATCCCTCATTATCATTTCTTTAGAAAATTTTTTATAGGTGGACATCAATATGACATTGTCGGACAAACGGCATATGATGTAGCACCCTTGGTATCCATAGGGTGGCGGCGGGGAGACATGGGAGGACAGCCGTCCTCCCCTCATTCATATGGAAGGGGTTGGAAAGGATGAAAAAGATATCAATAAGAATCACAGACCAGCAGTACGAGTTTCTCGAATCCCTCGTGGCATCGGGGGATTATGCAAACATAAGCGAGGTTATCAGAGAAGCGCTGAGACTTTTCATGAACAGGAAGAAGAAGGAGATTAGGGAGCTTATTGGTGATGAAATAAAGTGGATGGGGGAAAATGTATGAAATCTTTTATAAGAGAAGCACAGGAGTTTTATAGAAGGGAACTGGACACGAGAAGGGATAACTTCTCAATTGAGGAATTTGGAACGCCAAACATAGTTGTTGTTGGATGCGGTGGAAGTGGGAACAACACAATAAACAGACTGAAAAACATTGGTGTCGATGGAGTTACGACCATTGCTGTAAATACAGACAGACAGCATCTTGAAATGATAAAGGCCGATAAAAAGGTGCTCATCGGAAGGAGCATCACAAAGGGACTTGGAGCAGGTGGATATCCTGAAATAGGAAGAAAAGCTGCAGAACTTGCCAGAGGCACGCTTGAGGATCTCCTTGCAGGTGCAAATCTGGTATTTGTATGTGCCGGACTCGGTGGAGGAACTGGAACTGGATCGGCTCCGGTAATTGCTGAGGTTGCAAAAAAGCAGGGTGCAATAGTCATCGGGATGGTTCAGACACCCTTCAAGGTTGAAAGAGCAAGAATTGACAAGGCAAAAGAGGGTTTGACAGAACTGAAAGAGCATGCAGATACGGTCATAGTTCTTGACAATAACAAACTTGTGGAGTATGTCCCAAACCTTCCCATCGAGCAGGCTTTCAGTGTAATGGACCAGATAATATCCGAGACCATCAAGGGAATAACAGATACCATCACAAAGCCATCTCTTATGAATATTGATTTTGCCGATGTTAGGGCGATAATGGAACATGGTGGAGTTGCGGTTATGCTTGTTGGAGAGGCAAAATCACAGAACAAGGCAAACGAGGTTGTCAGGGACTGTCTATCACACCCACTGCTGGAGGTTGATTACAGGGGAGCTACAGGAGCGCTGATACACATCTCAGGTGGGCCTGACCTGACAATAAAAGAAGCTGAGGAGATAGTCAATGATCTGACATTTGAGATATCTGACAGTGCAATGGTTATCTGGGGAGCAAGAATTTCAAAAGAATTTGAAGGACTTGTGAGAGTTACTGCCATAATGACTGGAGTGCATCCAAAAAGAGTGTTTAAGGAAGAGGAGGTTGGATATTACACATCAGACAGCAATAATGGGAGAAAAGCTGTAGGTAATTTTCACCCACCCTCTGCAAGGAGCGACATCCCGGCAATGATAGCCAAAAATTACAATGGAATAGATGTCCTTTAATTTTTTAAGTTGAAAAATACTTCTTTTTTTATGATTGCTGAAATATCTGTGGTTCCTGTAACTTCCGGAGAATCCCTTAGCAAATACGTTGCCAGAGCGATAAAGGTGATTGAGGAAAGCGGAAAGAGGTATGAGCTTTCTTCCATGGGAACAGCTGTTGAAGTTGACGATTACACGGAACTTGGAGCGCTCCTTGAAAAAATCAACGACGCCCTTATATCCATGGGAGTAAAAAGAGTTTATATGGTTGTTAAGATTGATTTCAGAGTTAGAGGTGGTAGTATAGAGCAAAAAAAGACATCTGTCATGGAAAAACTTGAAAAGTTCGGAATATCTTAGGAAATTTCAGCGATGACCTTTTGATCTGCTATCTCAATGTTTATATTCCCTCATCCAGCAAAACAGGCATGAACCTTGTTCCTGTGGGAGTTGTTGTTGAGGGTTATCGGGACAGAGAAAGTGCACCGAGACAGGGTATTTTTGAAAGCAGACTTTCAAAAATCATGATCTATGAAGAGTTTAATGAGGGTCTTGAGGGTCTTGAAAACTGCAGAAAAATTACTGTTCTCTACTGGCTCCATCTTTCGAGAAGAGATGTTCTCAAGGCAAAACCTCCTGGAGAGAAAATGAAGAGAGGCGTGTTTTCCACGAGATCCCCTGAAAGGCCCAATCCAATTGGTTTATCTGTTGTTGAACTGGTTAGCATGAACGAAAACATTCTGACTGTCAGACATTTGGATGCAGTAACAGGAACACCTGTAATTGATATAAAACCATTTATCAGGGAAATAGACTGTCCAGATGTGTGAAGAATCAAACGTTTCCTATTTTCGCTGCAAGTCTTGCAAGTACCTCTTTTCGTTTTGCCTGAATGAATTTAAGACTTCCAACAACCAGATGTCCACCCCCATCCACTCCAGCGTTTATCTCTTCCTGTAATTCCCTCACGATTCTCGGGATGTCCAGATTTACTCCCTCACTCCTTATAACCGCAAAATCCGGACCGTAGCCAACAGTGACTATCCGTTCATACTGCTTTTTCAGCCTGTCATGTACCTCTCCGGTCAGCTTTCCTGGAGGCGGGAATGTGAATTTTTTTGCATAGTTCTCAACATCCAGAGCTGCAAGAGCTATTCCGTTGGGGAGAATCTGAATCTTAACACCGTCCAGAGCCGTTTTGAGGTTGTTCTCTATGGCTCTCTTTGCATGAGATGACAGAGTGTTAACAAGTTTTTGCATTCTGTCTTTTCTACCAAATCCAAGAATCTCATGAACAATCTGAGTTGCTGACCTGAATCTCAGATAAAAGCCCTCAAATTCCAGCGCAAGACCTATGTTGTGAAGCACTTCCCTTTCAAAGCCTGACAGCTCAATGTACTTTTCCACCTCCCCTTCAGCCCTGTCTGCCACGACAGAAACAGCCGGAAGAATTTTGAGATCTCTGTCGGTTATCATTCTTGCTATTTCTGTACAGAGGATTCCTGAAGTGTAATTGCTGTCTCCTCCAACCCGGTATGGATTGATGTGATGGAGGAGGTATCTGTCCACCTCTTCACAAGGAAAGTGATGATCTATTGTAAGAACGTCTGCACCGAAAATCAGCATCTGCTCAATTGCTGGAATGTCCTCAATACCTGAACCATTGTCAACAAGAACCACAAGTGGCATCTTGTCTCCAAATTTAACCATATCCTCTAAACTTTCATCAAGATCCTTTACAACATCCTCAAGTTCGTAAAATGGGGCTCTTGAAACCTTCCTTCTGACAAGGTAGTTCTTGGCATCAGGGTCAGGATGGACTTGCTCGATGTAATCCAGCAGTGCAATTTCAAGTGCAACTCCACCGCAAACTCCGTCTGCATCCCAGTGATGACGAATTATGACCGGTCTTGATTCAAGGATGGCTTTTTTCAGTTCTCCTGCCACATTCATCATTCCATCTTTGAGAGCCTCAAGAACTCTGCTTTCGATCATGAATCCCTTAAATTCAGGTTTTACCTTTTTTATGATCTCTCTTTCAATGGATTTTTCGATCTGGGTTGCCTCAGATCCAAGCAGTCTCTCCATGTCCAGGACTTCCAGCTGAAGTTTTGTGTCCCTCCTCTTGACTATTCCAATTACCCTGACAGCATCTCCTGAATTTATACCTGGATACGCTCTTTCCCCTGCTTCAAAAGCAGCACAGTTAACAAGCCCCGTTTCATCCATCACCGTAAATATTGTTGGTCCGCCCGTGAGCTTCACATGCTCAACCTTCCCCCTTATTTCAGCCATCTTTCCGATAAAAGTCTCAAGCTGGGATATCTTGAGAAGCGGAACAGATTTTGACACCTCTACGACTGTGAAGTCCCTTCTGCCGGCAGGACTCAGATCAATTTCTCCGGTAGTTCTTATTCCCTCCACCTTCACAAAAACCTCATCGTTCTCGTTCAGCTTCAGATTTCTAAGATTTCTTTTATGGATGAGCCCTCTCAATCTCTTGTTCAAATTCACAAAGACCCCAATATCTGTGATTCCTGTAACCCTGCCGACATAAATTCTGTTAAGCTTTATCTCTTCCAGCCCACAGCTGTTTCTCAGAAGATAAGCATGTGGCTTCTTCCTGCAATCACCGCAAAGTTCCCTATCACCATACACAGACTTTCCACATATTCTGCACTTTCCAGCTTTTCCGGTTCCATTGCAATTACTGCATAAATTCATTCTTTTAACCTTTCCCGATCCCATGCAAACACCGCAGATTCCCTGAAGAAACATCTTGAGCTGCTCATCACTCAGTTCTGAGGTTATTTTTGGATCAAAACTCCTGGATTTGCCAGATCCACCACATACCCTGCAATCCTCCTCAACCTCTACGTATCCCCTACCCTCACAGAAATCGCACGCCATCCTTTCTGATGATCTCACAGTTTAGAATATATAATTTGGGTTTCGCCCGTACATTGATGAATGTGCACAGAGAAGTTCCTGTTACATAAAACAGCCTGACCGGTTCAGACAAAAATGCAGACCGCCACAAATTATCTGAGCAACTTAGAAATAAGCAGAAATATCCCACACAGTTTGCTGGTCTCCCCTCCTTTTTATCTGTTTCGTTATAATTCTTGCAAAAAGAACCAGCAGATTGATTGCGAAAATCATTGCATTGATGAACTCATGGATTCATAGAAATCCTGACATCCTCAGGGCTGAAAAGATAGACCTCTTTGATCAGCTCATCAACAAGAAGCCAGATTGAGATAAAGAGTAAAAAACATCAAATCTCGTCCAGAATTTCTTTTTCAGGTCGCTAAGGTTTGGTTTTCCTGGCATGTTTTGGTTTTCTTCGGTAATGGGCTTTCACATAAACTCTTTTACCGTTGATTTTGCGGTAATGTGCTTTAACAGGAACTTTGTTTCCAACATAAACTGAAACGACTTCCACATCCTTGAATTCTGGAAATTCATCCGCAGGACGCCACTCAATTTTTTCAAATTCTTTTTCAATTCTCTTTATTTCTTCATCGGTATATCTTGGTAGTTTCATCATGCATCACTTTTTCTTCCTTTTATAACTTTTATAAATTCTTTTCTCAGTTGTTGTTGCATCTCTGGCAGTAACAACGTAATATCTCTCACCTTCAATCCTTTCCAAAATTACATACAGGATTCTCTCGAATGCTGAGCCAGTAACAGCATATCTTTTCCTGTGTTTTTTGATTATCTTTTTGGGATCTTCAATTACTACCTCAACTTCTCTTCTGCTAACTCCATGTTTCGCAATGTGATTCACGTTCCAATCATCCCATTCCAGCTTTATTCTCTTAGCCATAATGCTTCGTCCTCCTCTGAATCTGATAGGCGCTGATAATTTCGGGCAGTTTCACCTTTGGGAAGGAAAAAGCTTATGCGGTTCTTTGTTTTTGTATCAAGGATTCTCCGTCAGAGTGGAAGGCACAGAGCCATTGAGATGTTGATTGAGAAAAATTCAGGAAAAGATGAGATTGTAAGGGTGTGGAGAGTTCTGAAGTCCTTATGAGTGCATCCCGCCATACGCAACAGGTGAATGGCCGTACATGGGCAACCAATATAAACAAATCTCTGATGATGGTGGTGTGGAGAGAACAGCAGGGTCTTTAAACGCCAATGAACGTTCAGGTGAAAAAGGAAGCAGAAGACTGCATTCGCCGAAAAAAGCCCATCCAAACCGTTCAAAAATTCGCATGACCGTATGAAGACATCAGAAAACCACCACTGGCTAAAAGAAAACATAAGCAACGTGTCCCACTTCCTCAGTAAAGTAATAGATGAGCTCAAAAACCAGATTGAGGGCTGTTTGATTCTTACTCCACCAAAAACACACCCTGTAATCCAAGCGGGGGTTGCCGAGCCAGGAAAAGGCGCAGGGCTTAAGACCCTGTCCCGAAGGGGTCCGCGGGTTCAAATCCCGCCCCCCGCATAATTCTTAGGTTTTAAACCACCATTAGCTACATAAACAGATCAGGAGACAGTTAAAGCCCCGAAGGTGTCCGAAATAAATTGATTCGTATCAGAAAGGTCTTGAAATTCATAGATCACCAGTTAACTGAGGATATTGAGTTACCGAAGTCCCAAAACGGAGAAGGAGGGTGATCAAGATTGAATTTATAAAGAATATGACAAAAAAGCCGACAGGGTCCAGTATCCTTATAACCATAAGTTCAAATCGGCAATTCTTCTTACGGCCGTTTCAGGAATTCAAGCAGAGGGGCTGTATCCCCTCACTCCTGGCAACACTGACATTTCTGACAGAACGATATTCATTTCCTCTGAGATTGCTAAAGACTATGAGGACAGGGTTACCTTCTTCTCCAGTAGGGCTCAGAGAGTTTTTCAGGAGTAGCTGTCTGTTGTAAAACCGGATAAACCACCCTCCCCAGAGAAATCTTTGCTCTACCATTTTAATAAATTTGATAAGAGTTTGAGAATCAAGCACATGCGTAAATTCTTTCAGGAAACTGATCGTCTGGGAATGCAGCATCGGGAACTTCGATGCTTTCAATAACTTCCCGCCTGAAAATGCCGAACTCGGTCATCCCATCTTTTGGTGAAAATTGTGAGGGAAGTAATGGATAAAAGACTGCTTTCAGATGGGATTTTTGTTTTTATTGTTTTCACATGTTATTTTTAAAATATCAGATGATGAAGATTATAGTTTCAGCAAAAATTATAAGTGATCAATATACCATTAAAATCTATGCTGGCGAGGTTTCTCTCCAGCCTACTTCTCCTGCTGGTGTTAACGGCAGGTGTATGCAGTGCAAGCGAGTGGGCGATTGCTGTTGGCGGGAGCGATGATGATTGGGCTGAAGCAATCCAGCAAACATCAGATGGTGGATATGTGGTTGCCGGGTATACTGAATCTTTCGGTTCTGGCAACAGAGATGCCTGGATACTCAAGCTTGATGCCAGTGGAGACATACAGACTTGCGATGCTGTAACGCAGACCAATGCTAACACAACAACAACTCAGGCAGTGATGACAGACACTAATGCAAATATCACGGCAACCTCTGCAACTCCAGCATCAACAAATGCACAATCATTAACAACAGATGCACAACCACTTCAGGTTTGCTACTATGAAGTGCAAAACCAACCCCCTGTTGCAAACTTCACCTTCTCCCCATCATCACCAACAGTTGGACAAACAATCACCTTTGATGCATCATCAAGCCACGACCCTGATGGAACAATCACAAGCTATCAATGGGACTTTGGAGATGGATCAACAGCCTCAGGCATGACAGTCCAGCATTCCTACTCATCAGCAGGAACGTATACTGTAACTCTAACAGTCACAGACAATAATGGACTGCAGGCATCAATCTCAAAACAACTTTCCGTTTCAGCTGGAGAGACAGTTCCTGACAATGTTGATGACACAAAAGAACAAATAGTCAGCAAATACAATCCCGATTTTGACTGGACAACAGAGACTCCAGCAAGGCAGGATGTTATGCAGGCTGTCGTTAATGCTGTAATTCAGTACTTCAGCACATCCGATCAGGCAGCAAGGCAGGGAATAGTCAGTGATGTGATTCAGTTGGTTGGGCTTTACTTCAGCTTGCCAGCGTAATTTAACTTATTTTATTTTTTGTTCAGATCCAGCTTCCAGTTATGCAACCATGCAGAAAATCAGCAGCAACAAAAATGAACTCCTGTAGTTTGATTTGAAATAACTAAATTTTGTGTATTTTTCTTATATCCGTCAATTAACCTGATGCCTGAGCCTTGGCTGACGAAGGATGGGGGAAGAAAGTCCAAAACACAGGTGAAAATTGAGTTTGTGAGAGAGTAAATTTCGAGATTCTTATTTTGGGTTGTGGAGTTGCTTTATTTATTTGGATTGCTGATGGATCTTTAAGAGGTGCTGCAGCCCTTAATGCTATGGTTCCCTTGCCTCACTATTCTCTCCTGCATCTCTTTACACATTCTTTCAATTCTTTCATCTCTGCTCCTGTCATTATCTGGAGGCATAACTGGAAGTATAGCTAATCAGGTATTAATGGGCTGAGTGTGAGGTGAAAGTAAAAAGTTAAATGGATAGAATCGTGTTTGTTAAGAAAGATTGAAAAGAGAATTAAAAGTGGAAGGTGGTTGGAATTATGAATGTTAAGTATGACAGAAAATCAGATATCCTGTATCTGAAGTTTTCAGATTCAAAACCAGTTGACTCTGACATGCTCAACGATGACGTTATTGAATCTTTCGATAAAGATGAGGAGATCGTGAGCATGGAGATCTGGAGAGCTAAAGAGTTAATACTGCCAGTATTTCTTGAATACCTTAGAACGGTTAAAGAAGCTAAATTGTAGACCATGCTCAAAATTTTATTTGGAAAATTTACCGTAGAAACACTCTCTTGAATTTGTCGATGACTCGTGAATACCACTCATCTGCTTGCTTCACTTTCGCCAGATAGTGCATGGATCCAACTGTAAATGAAGCCCTTCCCTGAATGAAATCAGCCACCGACTCTGGAACCCCGTTCAGAATCAGAAAATTATAATGCCATTTTCGAAGATACTTTGGAGACAAACCTCTTCTGTAGAAATAATTCTTTGCACCATGCTGAGTAATATTGCTTTTCTTCAGTTCTCTGACAAATTTTGCTGGAAAGGATGCAAAATACGTCTTCTTCTCGCTTCTATCAGGAAATAGTGGATACTTTGCTATTTTACCATTAATCACCACTTTCTTTCTATCGAATTTGTTAAGCAATCCAATAGCCTCTCTTGATCTCAATCCTGAGAATATCTGGCTCTTAACACATTTCAGCTTTTTTAATATCTCTGCAGGATCTCTGAATATGATGCCTCTATGCTTGGAGAAATTTACTAAATTTCCCTGAACCTTAAGACTGTGTCCCGCAGGAGTTTGAGAGTTCAGATCCTTTTCCCTGCTCTCAAATTATAAATACATAACATTCTGTTTATCAAGAACATCGTGATTCCCATCGAGCTTTAATTCAATCTGTCTGGCGTCCTTCAACATCGATTTGCACAGTTTTCCTCAGGTACTGTGTTACACGATCTTTGAGCAAGTTTTGCCTGCAGCCATAATTGTCATCCACTCCGAACATTGCACATCTCAAAGGTGCTACCTTCCTTCATCATTCTCAATGATCAAACCTGAATGGCATGTCTAAGATTTAAATAGAGAGAGCTGAATGTCACAGACGAATGGAGGGATTTGTTTATCTGGATAATATGGGCAGAGTTAAAAAAAGATTGAGAAGGGCACCAGAAGCCAGAGAAAAGGCAAGAAAGTACCTTTCTGAAAAATTTGGATTTGATTTTGATGATTTCTCCCTCGATCTCAGTGGATTCGGGATGTGGAGACAGTTTTTTGGTATTCATCTTGAAAACGCTGTGGTTGAGGTGATCTGCAATCTTTTCGGTTTAGAAAGGTTCGATATTACCTACCTTCTTGACGGGTTTTCCACAAGAAACCCATTTAAAATGTCTCTGGTGAAGATGAAAGTCCTTTTCCCCGGAAAAAATGGATTTCAGATCGGCACATACAGACTGGCAGAGGACTATGTTGAAAATCAGGTTATTGAGGACATGGAAGTATACGGCGGATTTGACAGGTCTTACCTTTTCCACAGAAAAACAATGGAAAAAATGGGATACGTGGCAAAATCAAAAGACATTTCTCACTTACTTCTGGAATTCACAAAGTATGGGCTGAGCAATATGGGAAAAGATGAGGCTGTGAACATGTTCAGCAATGTGTTTGTGATTGAAAAAACGGGGAAGCATAGAATCAGGAGAAGGTACTCATTCAGCAGAAAGGCTGATGCTTACATCTCCAAGAGCGGAACCAAAACAATACAATTTCAGGAAATGATTGATCTGGCTGAAAAGGATCTTGTTCTGCCATCTTCGGAAACTTACTATTCAGAGTTTTTCTTTTTCATACCCGGAATACTTGAAGAGAGTTTCATTCAGATTGAAGCGGAGTTCGAAACTGCTGAACCTGAAATTTTAAAACCAGCACTCAAAGGCTTCTGGAAGGTAAAAGAAGTAACTGGCTGCTTTCCAGCACTTATACCTATTATCGACCTCAATCTCGATGACAGTCTCAAATTCACAAGAAATCCTGGGTGTGTATGTCTGTGCAGAACGGTTGAGGAGATGGTTGAGACTGTTAGTGGGCTGAATGACAGAACCATCTCCTTTACGGATTTGTCGAGAGAAGTTGGAAAAAAGCTGGTTTATGGATTCTGATTACACTGAAACCAGTTTTTCAAATTGGGTCTAAATCGTGCTCGCAACAAGGATGAAAAGATCAGAATGGTTATCAAAGCGGAAGATGTCCAAAATCAGAATAAAAGAAGTTCAGAAGTCGGGATAAATTGTATGGAGGTTGTAAAAAATCTGTATTGAAGGCTCTCATGGAGGGATGAAATGCAGAAAACGTATTTAAAGGCAAAGATGACATTCAGATTGTTAGGGCTCAGAACACCGAATCCCTGAGAAGGGAGATGGATTCCCTGAGGAGAAGACTGGAGGAGCTTGAACTTGAATTAACCAGGAAATCCGTTGAGGAAATAAGATCTGAGATGAAAGAAAAGTATCCTGACTCTGATTTTGACGATGACCTTCTTTTTCTTGTTGGAAGTATCTCACCAAACCCTCCCGAAATGGATAAGGAAGTTTTGAGGGAAGCAGTGGATAAGGTTCTCAAATGAGGGTTTTCCTCGATGTTTGAGGGCAAGATACGCCGATGCGAACAGGGCAGGGGGTTTCATGAGCTCGATAACGCTAACGGAAATATACTACATTTACTCGAGAAGAGCTGGCAGGGATTCTGCAAGGAGGAGGATAGAGCAAATACAGGCTTCAAACCTGGAGGTTATTGCAATAAATGACGAGATTGCGGTAAAGGCCGGAAAATACAGGAGAGAGGCAATGCCCATTGCGGACGCTTTGATTGCGGCATGTGCTCATTCAATTGGAGCAAAGGTTGTTACAGATGACGAGCATTTTGAAAGTGCTGACGTGGAGGTTGTCAGATTCAGGTGAATGATAAATAAACTGATAGAATCCGGCAGACTGTAACTCCGGAATCCTGGAGGAGCTGGAATCAGAAAGGTGTTAGGAAGTGATCATAAAAGAAACCCGCAACAGGATAATTGATTTCGTGGGTTGATGTACCATCTCCACCCGCATCTTGAGCACTCCTGATCTTCTATCTCCTTTTTGCTGAGAAGCTTTCCACATTCCGGGCAGGCAGGCTTTCCATAATCTCCAGTAACGTATCCCTCAGGCAATCTTTTAAATCCAGACACCTCAATCACCTTCTTCTTCCACAACTTACACATACATAAAACAACTTAACAATGTATCCATCCCTTAGTTCTCTCTATTTCTGCTTCAGGGATGAAATGTGCTGTATCCGTGACCTAAGAATCCAAAAGTACAGGGACAACCATATAACCCAATAGTGCCTTGCTTACGCCAGCTCTCAACAGGCTCTTTTGCCTCTTCAGATAACCTGAGATTGAAAATTCAGCTCATCCCTATCTTGGCTTTGATTGCTTTAATCTCCTCTTCAATTTTCTTCAGTCTCTCATCGAGGTAATCTCTCAAATCCGACCTCAGCTCGTCTACCTTACCACCAAAGTGTTTCCTCGTTTTCTCTCCTTCCTCTTTAACTGCATCTTTAACTTCATGTATTCCTTTTATAGTTTCATCCTGTTTCTCAATTATCACACCCATTTTACCAAGCATTGTGTCCTGTTTTTCAAGCATCAAATCCATCTTGCCCAACATCGTGTCTTGCTTTTCAAGCATATTGTCCTGCTTCTCAATCATCTTCAAACCAACCTGAACGATCTTTGAAAGCTGAGATGTGTTTAAGCT
>WAMS01000006.1 GCA_015522195.1 Geoglobus sp.
TGTATCACCACCGATCATGGCTACATCCTGACCGAGTGCTTCAAAAGTGCCTGTGAATGGATAGGTTCCTTCATCCGATGGAGCCTGCAGAATGTAGATTATTGTGAAACCGTCTGCTGCAATATCTGTCACTGTGAATGTCAGCTGATTTCCGTTTTGCTGGGATGTAACACTGTTCGCTCCTGAAGCTGAGTAGTTTATGAATGTGAAGCCTGCTGGAATTGTTTCTGTTATCTGCATTCCTATGGCTGATGCTGTTGAGGTTAGTGTAACATTGAATATGGAGTCTGGTTCAACCCACTGGGGTAGAGTTCTCATTACATCTGAAGATACTGTCACTGAGATTACTGAAATTATAAATGAAGCTTCTGTTGGATTAACGTTTGATCCATTCACAACAACCTGGAATGTTAAATTACCACTTGCATTATTTGCAATACCAATCAACCATGAAACGCTGGACTGGTTACCTGGAGAAAGGTTGCCAAGATTCTTCTCCGAGGTTTCACCGCTTGTAAGATACAGCCCACTGGGCAGAATTACTTTTGCAGAAACATTCTCAGCAACGACATTTCCTGTATTTTGAATGTATGCGGTCAGGGTGAATTCACCAGCTGTGGATGACACAGTAGAGGGTGCTGTGATGCCAACGGTTAAATCTCCACTTGCCACTTCCACTCTTCCAAGTCCATAGTAAGTTCTAAGAATTCTTTCATTACCGGGAGAGAGCGATGCTGGTTCCCAGTAAACTGCTGCTGCACTATCCCCTGTAATGGATTGTGATGTATCCACAGTATATTCCCATGTAAAATCGTAAATGTCTCCCCAGTAACCGATTATGAATTTGTCCGGTGTTGTTATTCCACTGCCCTTGAGTGTACCCTGTGATATGACACTGGGATTTGAAAGACTATCAAATGCCTGCCAGTATTCAGGCATGTTGTTTGAGAGAAACTCTCTTTCTGTTGTTACACTCCCCACAAACGGAATATAGAATGGAGCCCCATCATTGCTTCCAAGCATTGTGTCAAATAGTATGCGAGCACCAACACTGTGAGTAGAATTACCGGTATTCCGGAGTTTTATCTCTATTTCAACTGTGTCTTTTTTGCCAGTTGTAGAACTCTGGATTATTTTGAGCGTTTGAGTTATTTCAATATCGCCTATTTTGAATTTGGTCACAATGGAATCTCCAACAACATGGGGTGATTCAGTTACATACTGGTCCATGCCGCCATCTTTCGTGTAGTAATCCACCCCATCTATTCTGACTGTCAGATATGAACTCCATGGGTCTGGATGACCGTATAACAGCACTGCATTATCGTCATTAGGATTTGAGGGGTCACCGCCAGTAGTTCCTATCGTAAAAGTCCCTATTCGGCTATCAGTTCTCACAGCAATTTCAATGTAAGAATTGTTTATTTTTACAGCGTCTGCACTGACAGCTCCCATCATGCCAGTAAAAAGCAACACCACAACCAAAACAAAGATCAAAACTCTCTGAACACAATTCACACACATCAACCTCCAGATTGCTCATTTTTCAAATTATTATATATTTTTGATTCAAGAGTATAAAATCGTTTCGTAATCTGCTCATACAATAATGTTATGCTATAACATAAAATTTAATTTATGAATATGTGTTAAATTAGCTCATATTCATGTTCATTCCGATACGTTAATCTTAATAACTTGAAGTTAGCATTGCCAGTCATGTCTCGTTATCCATTTTTCATAGTTGATGTTTTTGCTGAAGAGAAATATTCAGGCAATCAGCTTGCTGTTGTACTGGACGCCGGATCACTTGAAGATGTAGAGATGCAGAGGATCGCTGTAGAGATGAACTATTCCGAAACAACCTTTGTTACTGGGGAAAGTGATGGAATATTTGATGTCAGAATTTTCACACCAAAAACCGAGATTCCGTTTGCAGGACATCCTGCCATTGGAACAGCATATGTGATAATTCAGGAAGTTCTGAAGGAAAAAGTGAAGATGCTGAGTCTCAACCTCAAAATTGGCAGAATAAACATTGAGGTTGATTATTTGAATGATACTCCATCCGTTCTCTGGATGAAACACCCAGAACCGGTATTCGGTAGAGAAATTGACTTCAAAACCATATCCGGAGTATTGAATATTGAGGAAAGCTACTTAGATAAAAATTACCCTGTTCAGGAGGTATCCACTGGACTGCCATTTTTGATTGTCCCTCTGAAAAATCTTGAAGGTCTGAAAAAAGCATCCATATCAGCTGAGAGATACTACAGTCTGATTGAAGACCTCGATGCCAAAGGTATTCTGATTTTCTGTCCGGAAACAAACATCTCTGGCAGAGATTTGAGCGTGAGGGTATTTGCACCCTACTATGGTGTTGCTGAAGATCCTGCAACAGGAAGTGCTAACGGATGTCTGGCAGCATATCTCCTTAAATACAGATACTTCGGGACAGACTTTGTTGAAATAAAAGTTGAACAGGGGTATGAAATTGGCAGACCATTTCTGCTCTACCTGAGATCTGAGATGAGGGGGGAAGAAATGGATGTGTTTGTTGGAGGCAAGGTTGTGATGACTGCCAGGGGTATTTTGCTGTGAAAACGGAAAATTAAATAATGTGCTGTTTGAAAACATTTAATCATGACCGAGATGTCTCTTGATGAAGCAGCAGAGATGATAAAAGACGGTTCTCTAATAAGCCTCAGTGGAAACCTGCTCTTCAGGATCCCGGCTGCCTTTGTCAGAGAGCTTGCAAGACAGGAAAAGAAGGATCTCAGGGTGATGAAGACTGCAGGTGGCTATGATGTTGACCTGCTCTGCGGACTTGGGTGTGTAAAGGAGGTTATAGCAGGATTTGTATCATTTGAGGTCTTCGGGCTTGCAAAGAACTTCAGGAAGGCAGTGGAGGAAGGAAGGGTGAAGTACTCCGAGAACACCTGCTACTCTGTGATCGCAGCGTTAAGAGCAGCAGCTTACGGCATCCCGTTCATGCCCATTGCAGACATAAGCAGGAGTTATTTTGTGAAAGAGAGAGGCTTCAAGTTCGTTGAGAATCCATACGGAGGAGGAAAGGTGCTGACGGTTCCGGCAATAAAGCCTGACTATGCAATTCTGCATGTGCAGAAGGCTGATGAAGATGGAAACGCGCTGATTTATGGACCGTGGTTTGAGGATGTTCTGATGGCAAGGGCTGCCAAAAACATAATCCTCACAGCAGAGATGATTGTGCCAACGGAAGAGCTCAGAAGGGAGATTGATGCTGTCTGGATCCCAAAGCTGAAGGTTAAGGCTGTTGTTGAGGTCAGGAATGGAGCATATCCTGGAGCCTGTCCCCCTTACTACGACATGGACTTTGAGATGATGGAAAAGTACGCTAACCTCGATGAAGAGGAGCTTAAGAGTCATATCTGGGAGGTGAGACCGTGAATCTGCTTGAAAGGGCAAATTACATGATTTCTGCAATGGCAAGGCTTTTAAAAGATGCCGATTCTGCTTTCATGGGGGTTGCAAGCTTCCTGCCATTTTTGGCAATTGCAGTAACAAAGAGGCTCTACAATCCGGATCTTGTCTGGTACTCCATTGTTGGTTTCAATCCAAATCCATACAGAATGCCGATGTCAACAGTTCATCCGCTGATAGCCGAGTACTGCGATGCAAAGCTCCAGCTTGCAGAGATTTTTGACATCTCTGCCAGAGGAGAGCTTGATGTTGTGTTTCTTGCTGGAGCTCAGATTGATTCGAGGGGATATCTTAACAACAGCCACATCTACATCAACGGGAAAAGGCTTCAGTTTCCGGGTGGTGCTGGAGGAGCTCTGTTACATGCTACAGCTAAAAGACCAATAGTCTGGCAGGGTAAGCACGATCCCAGAATTTTCGTCAGGGAAGCGCAGAGAATAACAGCAGCAGGAAAGCCATACAGGGTTTTTACACCGCTCTGCATATTCAGACTTGATCGGGAGCTTGGAAGGCTTGTTACTGATAGCATTCACCCATGGTCGAGCTATGAGGAAATAAAGGAGAAAACCGGGTTTGAGGTGAATGACGCTCCCACAACTCCTGAACCAAGTGATGAAGAAATTGAAATAATTCAGGAACTCGATCCAAAAGGGATAAGACAGCTTGTGCTTCAGTAAAATTGAAGATTTAATCTTTATTCTCTTCCCACAGCTTTTTTCAGTGCTGCTCTTGCCAGAATTCTTGTTGAGTCAAGGACAGGTAAGGGAGAGACTTCGGGAGTTACAATCAGAGGAATCTCTGTACAGCCAAGAACCACAGCATCACAGCCATTCTCTTTCAATCTTTCAATAACCCTCACAAAGTAATCTCTTGATCTATCCAGAAAAATCCCGTTGACCAGTTCATCAAAGATTATTTCGTTTATTCTCTCCCTCTCTTCTGGCTTTGGAATGATATGGTCAATGTCCAGTGCCTCAAGCTTTTCAGGATAAACTGTGCTTTCAACAAGATAGCGTGTTCCCAGAATCCCCAGCTTCCTGAATCCATTAGCCTTTGCCTCCCTGGCAACCTCCTCGGCAATATGAAGCCATGGAAGAGGTGACCTCTCGATCACAAGCTCAAATGCCTGATGAATTGTGTTGTCAGGGCAAATGACAAAATCAGCTCCAGCCTTTGCAAGCTTTTCTGACGAAGAAATCATAAGCTCTGCAACTCCCTGCCAGTCATCAGCCTCTATGTACTTCATGTACTCGCTTAGCGGGTAGTTGTGCATTGTCACTTCGGGGTGAGAATGCTCTCCAAGATATTCTGCTCCTTCAAGGCAGATTGTGCGGTAGCATAGGGCTGCGCCTTCAGAACTGCATGCAACAATACCGATATGTTTTGGCATATGATCTTTGGGTATCCAGGAAATATATAAATTACACATAGATCATGTTCACAGTATACTATCCACAGCTTAAGGTGCAGCAGAGGTGCGCACGGCGATTATGTCTCTCATCTCTCCTCGAGGTTTACATACCTGCGCACAACCTCCTTAGCTCGCTCGCAACCCTGCTAGGAGAGCACCTCCCGCCTGAGCTCCGGATGCCTGCGAAGAAGCTTCACCAGCGAGGTTGCGGCGGCGCGCCTCACGCTGGGGTTGCTGTCCGAAATCCACCGCCTCCACACCTGCAGGTACTC
>WAMS01000007.1 GCA_015522195.1 Geoglobus sp.
AAAGTAATCCCGAATCTGGATCCGGTTGAACTTGCAAAGGAGATATTCTGGAGTTGGGAAGTACAGCAGGAATCTGAATTCTGAAAAGCTCAACAGTATCGAGGCTGATATGCTTTGAGTCAGGTGTTTGTGGACACCACAATCTTCGTCTTCCACTGCATGATTGGGAATGAATCACTGATAAGACTGCTGGAGAATTTTAACCTCTCAACATCGCCGAACGTTATAGAGGAGGCTTTTTACAAGACATCTTCTCCTTTTGTTTCGGGCATAAAAATTTGGGCTGGATGCTTTTAATGGGAATTAGATTTCTGGCTTTCCACTTTCCGGCTGTTTCAGAAGTGCCTTCCTGTCAATCTGATCTCCTGCACATCAGATTTACGGGGCTGTCAGGTGTTGCATTGCTCAGAAAATCCCTGATCTGTTTCAAAGCTGTCCTGCATTGAGCTCCGGGAAATTAAAAGATTGTGAAGTTTTACTTCACTTTATCTGAATCTCCACCTTCCATCCTTCTTCGATTGACTGCACCTGAAGGCTTACAGGATCGGAAAGTGTTGCATTTTGCAGGAACCATTTAACCTGTAGCAGATTATTTCTTTCCTCAGTATTCAGGCTAACGTAGTTATCTGGGTCAATGACATTAATTCCCTCGTCTGTGAATACTTTATCCGCCTCAGTAGAATTCAGTCTTTCCTGATACAACAGCGTATATGTTCCGGTGTCATTCGCTTTCCACAGTGACACCCTGTCACTTCCAGATCCTTTCTTGAAGTCCATTTCAAAGTAAAAGAACACACTGCTGTTGTACAATACAAAATTAATATCAAAGTCACTTCCCGTCATATGGTGACCCATACCTTCTCTATCACCAATTTGAGCCGCATTCCTCAACCATATTTCGCTTGCTCCATGTATTCCTGTCCATTTGAAGTCAGGTGAGATTACGAGAGTGTCGTTGTTATTCTTGCTCCACCTTGGCGGACCCCCGGCAGGCTCTGTAACAGTTACATCTGCACTTGCTGTATTTCCACCGCTTTCAAATGTAACCTTTCCTGTACCCTCTTCAGTGGCTTCAAAAATGAACCTTGCAACTCCATTTGCATCTGTTGTCTTGGTGGTTGAATCAAGGGATCCTATGGTTGTAGATCCATTAACCGGAACGTTTGGTACGGGATTTCCAAACTGATCCAGAACCACCACTTCAATAATTTCCGTATCGCCAATGAATGTCCTGATCTCGGAAACGTAGAGATAGGGTCTGTATGTTATCCTGACGCCATCTCCCTCCTCTCCAACAATCGAAATACTCATCACAGCATTTGTCAAATTTACCGAGATATTGTTACCGATCTTCACCGGATTGAGGTTGAGCTTCCTGAGCTCATCCACCCAGTAATCCGGATTCAGGGTTTCAAATCTGAGGGTTGCATTGACAACAGATACCTTTCCGCCAGTGGAAATCGGATTCAGAGGGATTGAATAGACATCATTGACAGAGATCGAATTGAAATTAGTCTTGAAGATGTAAAATGTGAATGTTCTGTTTGAAAATCCAATCTGATCGACAAGGGTTACATTGTTTTTGCCAGATCTTGAAAATACGTAACCATGCTCGTAAACAAACTCGGTCTCAGGGAGGTAGTAATATTCAGGTTTGACTATTAAAGCAGCAGTTGTTATGGGCAAAACTCTCTGCTCCACCGTTCCGTTTGGCAGAGTTATGTTGTACTTTACAACCAATTTCAGATCTCTTGACACGACAGAGCTCCCGGAATCAGGAGGGGTCATGAGAAATGGATAATCTCCTCTTTTCACACCCAGATTCAGGGTTACAACATTCGGGTTTTTTGAGCTTGCAGTTAAAGCAACAAGCTTGGGGATTGAAGATACATCATTTTTGATTGTGACATAATGATCCCATTCATCGTTTTTGACCCATGCGGGAACAAAAACCTGCTGGACTATGCCTATGGCACCAACGATAATTGCAAGTCCGAGAATCATTCCCAGCAGGGGGGATACACCTGAACTATCAATTCGTTTCATTGAGTATAATAGTGAACCGCATTTTATAAAAAACTTGCCCACTTTTCCCTGCTAAGTCAGTCATCATGGAGTATATTTTTCATGCCTCTCAGAATGTTATTTAAAATCACTGGGTTCGAAAATTTTCAGCAACTGCTGATTTCGGGGAATTGAGGGAAAAAGACCCCACTCACAGATTGAATCAGATTTCTGTCTCGATATTTGCTGTTAAGACAATTCCGGCAGATTTCCAGAGACAATTACAGACATTATGTGAATTTGAACAGCCTTCTGAGGAATTTTCCGCTAAGCTCAGGCTTCACACAACTTCTTGGAACTGACCGCAAAATTAAAGAAGGTTGAGTACAACATTAGATTTCGTGGAAGTGGAGGTAAATGAAATAGATGAACTTCTTGTGGAATTGATTGAAAGAATCGCAGGAGAGCTCGGGGTTGTTATCTATTCTCTGGGAATTGAGGGTGAATTTACAGATGAACAGCTTTCCCAGGAACTTGGAGTTGAGATAAACGATGTCAGAAGGGTTCTGTTTGCCCTGTACGAGATAGGTCTTGCAACCTATCGGAGAACAAGAGACGACGAGACCGGATGGATGGAGTATTTCTGGAGCATGAACTACGACAGGGAAAAAGAGATCATAAAGAAAGAACTTGAGAAAACAAGGGAAAAGCTGAGTGCAAAGCTCGAGCTTGAGGATGGGAGTGTTTACTACATATGCACAAATGGTTGTCTGAAGGTCAGATACGAGGATGCAATGGAGCTTGGTTTTCTGTGTCCGAGATGCAGCGGGATGCTTGAGTTTCTTGATAGCTCGGAAGCTATAAGAAAAATCAGGGAGGAGATCGACAAAATTGATGAGCTGCTGAAAATGCTCAGCTGATATCCAGTTTCCTGAACATGTTTCTTGCAGCAATCACCAGAGGATCCCATACAGGTGATTTGGGAGGATAAAAGGGAAAATCTGTGAAAAAGAAGTCCTCAACGCAGGCTTCCTTGTACAGAAGTGCTGCCGATGCGTATATCCTTTTGGCCACTCCTGCGCCTATGGCCTGTATTCCGAGAACCCTTCTGCTTTCAGAATCAGCAACCATTTTCACGGTGATGTTCCCTCCCCCGGGTATGTAGCTCGCCCTGCTTCGCGAGGTTATTGTCACAGAGACTGCATCAAAGCCTGCCTTCAGTGCCTCCCTCTCACTCAGACCTGCCTTTCCAATTTCCATGTCATAAAAGGACGTCAGCTGGCACCTCAGTGCACCGGGAAAGACCATTTCATTTCCGGCAATGTTCGATCCCGCAACATAGCCCATCTTGTTGGCAGGTGCTGCAAGTGGGATCCAGTCGGGCTTTCCCGTGATTATGTTTCTTGTTTCTGCACAGTCACCAACAGCATAGACTCCTTCTCTGCTCGTCTCGAGGAACTCATTTACCTTTATTGCACCGGTTTTTCCGGTTTTTATCCCGAACTCTCTTGCAAGCTCCACATTTGGCATAACACCGACAGCAACAATTACAAGATCTGCTTCGTATTCACCCCTGTCAGTAATGACTTTCTCAACCCTGTCCTTTCCCTCAATCTCAACAACGTGTTCATTAATTCTGAGATTTACCTTTCTGGACATGAACCTCATCAGCACCTCCGCAATTTCCGGATCATAGCTTGGCAGTGGATGATTTCCCTGCTCGATTACGGTAATTTTTTTCTCTCTCGAAAGGGCATCTGCAATTTCCACACCTATGTATCCGCTTCCGACAACAACAATTCTGTCATACCTTCCTGCGGTTTCCTTAACAGCAGGTGCCTCATCAATGTTTCCCAGACAGACAACACCTTCAAGACTTTCGCATCCAATATCAAGCCCCTTCCCTCTCGATCCGGTGGCAAACACAAGCCTGTCCCATTCGTATGTTTTTCTCTCTCCCTTTTCATAAACGTCAAGCTCCCCATCTCTGATCTCAATAACCTCGGAATTTACATGGACATTCACTCCCCTCCTCTCGCGAAAGTAGTTGACGTCATACGCACAGAGATCATCAATTGACTCAACAAGTCCTGAAAGATAAAAGGGTATCCCGCAAGGTGCATGGCTCACGTAATTGGTTCTCTCAAAAACATCCACAACCCACTCGGGTTTCAGTCTTTTAATTCTCGAAGCCGTTGCCATCCCACCCGCTCCACCGCCAATCACTGCCACTCTCAGCCCCTCATCTGGAATCATCCGAATGCCATCATTTTCAGTCCTATAAAAATTTAACTAACACTGAAAGTTTAGCTGAAAGGTGGCTGGAAGAGGCTGATTCTGAGACACAACAGAAAACATTATATTCATTACCGAAAATGCCCCACCATGAAAAAAATTATTCTTCTAATATCCATCCTTCTGGCTCTCACGTACACCGCAAACGCCCAGATTACTGTGAGCTATGAAAAAGGGCTTGAAAGAATACTTCCGGGAGATGAGGTTCTCAGCTATCTCGTGATATACAACCCGAATCTTCATGCAGAAACAATTCAGAGAATCACATTTTACTCTGACAAGGTTTATCCGAGAATGATCACAGATGTGGGAACCATACCCCCGAAATCAGAATACAGACTTCCATTTACATTCAGATCAGATAAAGCCGGAACCTACACGATTCATGTCAGGGTGAAAACACTGAACGGTTCTGTATCTGCATATCTGCCATTTAAAGTTATTGAGGATTACCCGAAACTCAGAATTGACAGTTCAGAGCTTGTTATGGGACAGAAGAACATTCTGAAAGTTTACGTTGAATGGGACAGCAATGTAACCCTGAGGCCACTTTTCAATGCTTCTCCCTCAGAGAGCTTCGGAAAAAGCTTTGAATTTGTACTGTATCCTGAAAAAAGAGAAAATCTCACCTTTGAAATAGAGTTCAGGAATGGTGACAATGTTCACGTAATCCAGAAATCGGTGGAGGTCGATTGGGTTGAAGAGAAGGGCGTGATCATGAACATCACCAGCAGCTCAACCGCCTACAGAAACGAGGCTGTATCTGTTGGCATCTCTGTAACAAACCTGAACAGCTACAGGGTTGAGAACCTCGTGCTTTTGGTTGGAGACAGAACCGAAAAAATCTCTTTTCTTGACCCAGGGGAAACCTGGAAAACCATGCTCTACATTCCTGCTGAGAAAGAGATCGGCATCATGCTTGAGTACAGAAATCAGCTTGGCAGAAAGTACGCTGAGAAGGAGGTGCTGAAATTCAGCATAATTGATGAGAACGTTGTCCAGCTCTGCAGTTACGAATTTGAAAGAGATCTGCTTTCCGGACAGGTCTGCAACTTTGGATCAACTGAAGTGAAGAACGTAATGGTGAGATTTGGAAATGAATCGTACTTTATCGGTACAGTCATGCCTGAAGACTACGAGGTGTTTTCAATCAAAACCAACAGAACCGAAGGGACAGTTCAGATAAGCTGGAAGAACCTTGCAGGCAGCATTGAATCTGCCAGTCAGAAGGTGGAGGGGAAAGCAAGGGAGAAGGTTGAAATAAAATCAGGAAACGAGCTTCTTATTGCAAGCGCAGTCATAGCGCTGGTTGTTGTTGCATTAGCCATAATCGCCCTGAGGAGAAGATGAAAACGGTCGTGTTTGAGAATGTGTCAAAGATATACAGAACCAGGTATTACCAGGTAAGTGCACTGAAAGACATAAACTTGGAAATACGGAGAGGAGAGTTTATAGCAATAATGGGCCCATCCGGCAGCGGGAAGAGCACAATGCTCAATCTGATAGGGTGCTTAGACAGGCCAACCGAAGGGGAGATATACATAAAGGGAACGCCCATTTCAGGATTGAGAGATGATGAGCTGACAGATTTAAGGAGAAACACCATAGGATTTGTTTTCCAGCAGTTCAACCTCATCCCGACACTCTCTGCCCTTGAGAACATAGAACTGCCAATGATATTCAGAGGAACCGATTCCGGAGAGAGGAGAAAAAGAGCAAGAAAGCTTCTCGAGATCGTGGGCTTGGAGGATGTTGCAGACAGAAAGCCGGTAGAGATGAGCGGAGGACAGCAGCAGAGGGTTGCAATTGCAAGGGCTCTCGCGAACAGCCCTGAAATCCTGCTCTGCGACGAGCCAACAGGAAATCTCGATTCGAAAACAGGTGAACAGGTCATGGAGATTCTGGCAGGGCTGAGAGATGAAGGTGTGACGGTTGTACTTGTTACCCATGATGAATCCCTCAGAAGATATGCTGAAAGAGTTGTAAGGCTTAGAGACGGGAGGATTGTGGATGTATCTGCAGTTAGCTCTTAGAAATTTGAGCAGAACGAGAGTGAGAAGCGCTCTTGCGGTTATCGGAATAATAATTGGTGTTACGGCAATAACATCCATAGGAATCTTTGGTGAGAACCTCAAAAAAACCGTTATGGAGAGCTTCGGTGACATTGCAAATGAGGTGATAGTTCTGCCAAACAGTCAGGAAGGGTTTTCGTTTATAGACGAAAGGACGGTTGAACTGATAAGAAAATCGCCCTACCCGGCAGCAGTAATACCGGTGAAGGCAGATTCATTTGAAATGACATATAAAAATCAGAAGAGGTTTGTCACAGTTTACGGACTTGATGAAAGAGGAGTTAATGAGCTTTTTGATGTTGCGGAGGGAACATCAGATCTGAAACCTGGAAAAACAATAGTTGGTTCGCAGATTGCTGAGAGCCTTGATCTGAGGATTGGAAGCAGAATTACAGTTGATGGAAAGGTTTACAGGGTTTCAGGAATTCTGGAAGAGCAGGGAGCCAGATTTGACATAAGACCTGACAACGCCATAATAATTTCTGAAAGGGATCATAAGGCAGACATATTTGCTGTCATAGTGAAGCTCGAGAATCTCGGGGACATAGAGGGTTTCAAGAGCTATGTTCAGGCCACCATCAACATAAAGGACAAAAAAGTGGAGATTCTTGAAATGAAATCGATCCTTGACAGAATTGAAGAGGCCTTCGGTCAGATCAATCTTTTCCTTATGGCAATTGCTGGAGTTTCGCTTCTTGTTGCTGGTGTCAGCATCCTGAACATAATGCTCATGTCAACCATTGAAAGAACCAAGGAGATAGGTATTATGCGTGCCATAGGTGCCCAAAAACCGGATATTCTGAAGATCTTTTTGATGGAAGCTGGAATTCTTGGAATTTCCGGAAGTACTGTTGGATCGATTTTAAGCATTGCCGGGGGATATTTTGTCACAAAGCTGATAATAGGAGAGGTTTCAGAGATTCTTAGTATGGAGACCGTTTTATTTGCTGTTGAGGGTTTTGTCTTTGGAGTCGGTACTGCGGTGATAAGCGGGCTCTATCCTGCCTGGAGAGCTGCAAATCTGGAGCCAATAGAGGCTCTGAGATACGAGTAGTTCATTTTTTCAGTACAACATAAACGCCCAGAGCAAGCAAAATAACTCCTGTCATTTCTCTAAGGCCAAAAGGGAAGTGGACATACTTTTCCAGTATTATGTAGATTCCTGTACCAATTAAAATTGCACCAAACAGCGCCCTTGTTCTGGCATCCCTCTCACCCCTCACATATTCTTCTGATCTGGTTTCAGAGGAAGAATCGCCATCATCTTCAGATGCTTCCATGTCTCCTGCTTTTTCTTCAGGAACAACGAGAGCCATCAGAAAGTACCCCACAATAAAGACAGGCTGAACAAGGCTTACAAGCACAAAGGCTATTCTGACCACTGCCGGATCAACATCAAGGTACCTTGCTATTCCTCCAAGAAGTCCGAAGATGATCCTGTCGTCCCTCGCCCTGTAAAGTCTTTTCTCCATGATATGGTTTGAACTCTTTGTTGTTAAAGCTTTTTCCCAGAAATTGAAATCTTTAACTGATTATTAACTCATAGATCCTGATAAGCCAATAACAAAACAGAACCTCATGGAGTCAAGTTAGCAGTCATCATGAAAATGCTCTCTGCTCCGGGACATCTCAGCCTTCATTCCGCTGTATCTGAACATGACATCTGCCCGGCCTGATCAGCTGGATCTGTATCTGCATGAATGAATTTCCTTATGTTCTCTTCTCTTCAGATCCACAGTTTACAGGATGTTCAGCTCGTCAGGAAAGAAGACAGGGAAGTGTAGAAATGTGTTACCGATCAAAGAAGAGGGACTCTGAAATCACCACATCATCACACGGTTTGCTGACGATCTTCCTTATTGAAACCTCTCCAAAGCTTTCCCAAACCTCAACCACGCGGTCGGTGTCATTCCCGAATGCCACATAGCATGGCCCGTTTCCTGATAAGCCTGCTGAAACATCAAGGCTCTGTATGGCATAAATCGGATCCAGAGGCATTCCGATTTTTCTGCAGTAGTGCATCGAGTTGAGGAGCATCGCCTCTCTGAATTTACCCTCCATCGCAAGGCCGAATGCCCTGCTCACGAATTCCGCATCTCTCCTTATCTCTCCAAGATTTATCCGGCCCCTCTCCCATGCAGGAATCAGGATCACGACATCTCCATCCAGCTCAATTCTTCTGTAGAGCTTCATTCTTAGATTGTCCGAGAAAACAAAACCTCCAAGCAGCGATGCAGAGGCGTCATCAAAGGCTCCCGTATAGCTCATTCCAGCCTCAAGACTCATTCTCGCATTCAACCTCAGTATTCTATCTGCTTTGAGTTCAAAACCCATTGTCTTAAATGCACAGAGTATCAAAGCGTTCATGAATGCGCTGCTGCTTCCAAGACCGCTTTTCCTTGGAATTTCGGACTTGACTTCAAAAATTCCCCCTTCAATTCCAGAGTTCCTCATGATCTTTTCTGCTATGGAGCTTCTTTCAACCCT
>WAMS01000008.1 GCA_015522195.1 Geoglobus sp.
ATTGAACTCTTCGCAACACTCAGGGAGAAATACGGAAAGAGAGCTGAAGTCAGTGCAAAAACCCTTGAAGATGCTGTAAATGAGGCTGAAAAAATCTTTGGTGAGGGATTTTACAGTGAGGTTTTTGATGAAAATGGTGGATTAAGAGATGACAGAATCATACTGATAAACGGAAGAAATATGAAGGACCTGAAAGAAATTCCTGAGCTGAAAGAAGATGACAGAATTGCAATATTTCCACCAATTGCAGGAGGTCAGTACCTCAAGCTCTCAAGGTCCTCCCCCCCGTAAAATATTTCCTGAATAATCTCATACACATCATCCATCCCAGAACCCGTGATTGAGGATGCCGGAACAACAGGTCTTATGAGTCCTGCTTCCCTCATCATGTGAAACAGATCTCCTGAGAGATCCCTCTCCTCCAGAATGCCACTGTAAAGTCTATCCGGATCTCTGCTCCAGCCGACTATTCTTTCAACAACGTGTTCAGGAAGCATGTCGGATTTGCTTAAAACCGGGATTTGAGGTATTTTCAGCCTGAAAACTGAGGATGAGTACATGAAGATCATGGAGATGAACCCCGAGGGTCTCTGAGATATGACGGGATCGAAAAGATACACCCCCACAGAACTGTTTTTACCGAACTCATTTATCACAATCTCGCTGCTCGTTCTGAATGTAAACAGCTCCATCTGCCCGGGTGTATCAATTATCACATACTCGGCACTGTAGAGATCAAGCTCATGAACTATATCCCCTGCTCTGGTTGCTATAAGGTCCGCAGAGATGATCTGGGCACCGTTCGGTCCAACCCTGTATTTTTCCATGATGTCTGATGTTGTAAACCACTCTCTCACATCCACATCTGGATCGTAGGGGAGGTAATCTGCCCCGGGATCAAGATTTACCACCGCATGATCTATTCTCTTAACATCCAAGTAATCTGAAAAAGCACCAGTAAAGTAGGACTTTCCACAGCCGGCAGTACCTATGATAAAAATGTGAATTTTCTGCTCCATCAATTTGAAATCAGAAGCGGAGTATATAACTCTTAATGGTTAAATAAACTGATTAATCATCATGTTTTCACGGATTTTAAAAACCGAGAAGATATATAGAAAATGAAAGGAAAGTTATCTGTGAGGTGATTAAAATGGAAAAGCTTGCAATTGTTCTGGCAAGTGGTGAACTTGAGAAGATTCAGGCGGCAAGCATAATAGCGAGCGTTGCATCCACCCTCGGCAATGAGGTGATTATCTTTGCAACAATGGATGGCCTGATGGCATTCAGAAAGGATATTGTGGAAAAAAAGGCATGGAAAACTGCAGGAGATCTCGGGAAAGGTATGCTTGAGGCAAATGTCCCACTTTTCATAGACACACTGAAACAGGCAAAGGAAGTGGGAAATCTTAAATTGTATGCATGCGGAATGATAATGGACATGCTCAAAATGAAAATAGATGAGTTTGTGGACATATTTGATGATGTGGTAGGTGTTTCAGCATTTCTTGGGATGGTGGAAGATGCAAAGGTCATCTTCATCTGAATGCCGGGGTGATGACAATGGAGGCTGAATCAGACAGGGTTATAGATGCAAGAGGAAGTTACTGCCCTGGACCATTGATGGAGCTAATCAAGGCGATCAAGGAAGAGGAGACAGGAAAGATCATTGAAGTGTGGTCAAGCGATGAAAGCTCTGCCAAGGACATCCCAGAATGGGTTAAAAAAGCAGGTCACGAGCTCATCGGTGTTTTTAAGGAATCTGACTACTGGAGAATTGTTGTAAGGAAAACAAAATAACTCCCTATTTTTTAGGTGAATGAAAATAAAGAGGATAGTCATACTTGGGGGAGGGGTAGCCGGGACTCTCACAGCAAATTACCTTGTTCCAAAGATTGGAGAGGAGATTAAAAAGAAAGAGGTTGAAATAACCTTAATCACAGAGAGACCGTATCAGATCTACGAGCCCGGGTATCTTTATTTGATATTCAACAGACTTGGAGAAGATGAGCTCAAAAGAGATATAAAAGAGCTCTTAGATCCAAATGTAAAAAATTGTAACAGACAGAGCTATCAGAATTGATACAGAAAGGATCAGTAAAATTGAGATCAGCTCTGGCAAATTTCAGGGGTGGAAAGATAGTGGTGAGTGTTATAGGCGTACCACACAAGTGTCCTGTTGCACCAATAGAGGTTACCTTCATTTTACATGATTTCCTGAAAAGAAGAGGGGTCAGAGACAGAAGTCAGATTGTATACACGTATCCGATAAACAAGATCTTCATAATGGACTCCGTAATCGAGATGGTCCAACCGATGTTTGAAGAAAAGGGATCGAATCAAGGACATTTTTCAATCCCATTGAAATTAATCCTGAAGAGAAGAAAATTATCACTCTCGAAGGAGAAACAGAGAATTTTGATTTGCTCATGCAATTCCTCCCCACAGAGGTGCAAGGGTTATAGAAGATTCTGGGCTCGGTGACAGAGGTGGATGGGTCCCGACAGACAGATACACACTGAGGGTTCAGGGCTATGACAATGTTTACGCCCTCGGCGATGCAACCAATCTCCCTGTAAGCAAGGCCGGCAGTGTTGCTCACTTTCAGGTTGAGGTTGTTGCAGAAAATCTTGCGGCAGAAATTGAGGGAATTGAACCAACAGCAATGTTCAACGGAAAGGCTTTCTGCTTTATAGAAACCGGATGGGAGGAGGCAACGTACATATGGTTTGACTACTTCACACCTCCCCAGCCGGTTATGCCAAGCAAATTCGTTCACTTCGTAAAGATAGCCTACAACAAGGCCTACTGGCTAACTGCAAGAGGTCTGCTTTGAGGTGGTTTAAATGGGTGAAAAGGGAGAGAGACTGATGGAGAAACTTGAGGAAAACCATGAAATTATTGAAAAGATTATTGACAGAATCGTAATACTTGAAAAAACAGGTGCACTCAAAACACTTGAAGATCTGGCAGCCTTTGTCAAGGTTGCCGAGGATACACTGAGCGATGAGATTGTAAAGAAAAACGCTGAACTCATAACAAATCTGAGCCTTATATCGGCAAAATTCACAAGTGAAAGGTCCCTTGTACTTCTTGATTCCATCGGTGATGCAATATGCCGGTGTGAGAGGGAACCTGAGCCTGTGGGACTTGCTGGATTGATAAGGGCTCTTTCGGATCCAGATGTGAAGCTTGCAATGGGATTTCTGGTCAACCTCGCAAAATCTCTTGGACAAGCCCTGCGAGAAAGAGCGTAAACTTTATCAATACTTTTTTTGTTAAAAAATAAATTGATGTATCCGTATCCGAAAGAAATTCTGGCAGATACATACGTTTCAAAGCTTGGCGGGTTCAGCCATGAGCTTGAAAAACAGGAAATTGGAATCAATGAGAGGGCACTTGAGATGAATACCTCGCTGATAGGTGGAGTAACAAGGGTCAGGCTGAAATTTTTCGAAAGGAAAGACAAGCCCTTTTTCATGAGAAAGGAGTTCACGGTAATCCCGCTTACTTCTTACGATTCGGGAGTTGAATTTTCAAAACACGGTGAAGTTGTTATGGCAGAAGAACACAGAGACAGTCTGAGGGATGAAATCGGCAGGGCTGTTGTCATCAATTCAGTGGAGTCTTTCAGGTTTGATGGTGATTATTCATCCATGAAGAAGGCTGTTGAGTCAATGAGAGACTGGATATGGAGATCAGGGAGCTTAAGCAAAAGGAACTGAAAGTGCTCAGAAATGCGCTCAGATATTTCAGAGCAGAGAGTTTTCTGAGAACCCATCGATTTTTTATTGTGGATAATAAAAGAAAAAATATTTTCATGTGTACACATGAGATTTATGAGATGATAACTGAACTGTCTTCAGGAATCGATTTTATGTGGGCCGGTATCAAGATTGGAGAGATGAGCAGCAGAAAGGTCCGATTCACGCTTGAGGGAGCATATTATCTGGCCGGAAAAAGAAACAGAATCTTTGTAAAACCTAAGGGAGAAATGCTTTTTCTCTATGGCAGAGACGTGCTTGCATCTTCCGTTCTGAGCTGGGATAAAGATGTGAAAGAGAACGATGTTGTTTTTGTGGCAAACAAACACGGCGACATTTTGGGGATTGGCAGACTGACACACTCTCCAGAAAGAATAAGCAATCTTGAACCACATGAAACAGCTGTTAAGAATCTTGTTGACAGAGGGGAGTATCTGAGAAAAAACAGGCTTTACGATGCGTTCTAATCAGACACGATAGATCCTTCCAGCCTTGGATAGCCTGTTCATTATGGCTGCACCTATCCCCTTTTCCTCAACCCCTTCAACAATTATGACATCACAAACCCTATCAAGGCTTCTTAGAGCGTCAAACAGCCTTTCTGCATATTCTTCAAGATTTTTTCCGAGATCATAGGCAGGAAAGTCATGAATTTTGCCGAGTTGCATGGCAGCCAAACCCGGCTTTTTACCTGAACTTCTGAGCCTTTCTGCAAGTTCAAGCATCTCCCCTCTCACATTTATGCCAGTCAATACCAGGACATCTGCCGAAGGTGAGTAGTGCCTGTACTTCATTCCCGGACTTCTGGCTATCTCTGCCTTTCTGATTTCCCTGACATCAAAAAATTCTTCAATCATCTCTTTTGTTACCGCTCCGGGTCTCAAAATTTCAAGAGGGTAGACTGTAGTATCAACAACCGTCGATTCAAGCCCTATTTCAGTTTTTCCGCCGTCAACCACACAGTCTATTTCATCACTGAAGTCCTCAATAACGTGTTCGGCTTTTGTTGGACTTGGTTTTCCGCTTTTATTTGCCGATGGAGCAGATACCGGAACTCCAGCAAGCTCGATAAGCTTCAGTGCAATCCTGTGATCCGGCATCCTTACCGCCACCATCTTCAATCCTGCAGTGGTTACATCAGGTACCACCTCCCTTTTTTCCATCACAAGAGTGAGGGGCCCGGGAAAAAACTCTTCAATCAGCTTCTCTGCAATTCTGTTTGGTTTTGCAATTCTGTATATGCTGTCTGTACTGGAAACGTGAACAATGAGAGGATTATCTGGGGGTCTTCTTTTTGCAAGAAATATTCTTTTTACAGCAAGCTCGTCAAGAGCGTTGGCACCGAGTCCGTAAACTGTCTCTGTTGGAAATGCAACAATCCCACCTTTTCTCAGAATTTCAGCCGGAATTTTGAGATCATCCTCCAAGAAACCATCCGGATCGATCTTTACGATTTTCACAGATCAGAGTTTTGAGCAAGGTAATAAAAAATTAACATGTCAGATGTATTGCAAGAACTGCCTTTTTTCCCTTTTTAAGGAATGATTCAAAGATTCTGACTGCAGTGTAGCTGTCCTCCTCAAAAACCTCCACGTTTTTGCTTTCAAAATATGTTCTGACCTCCTGATCAACCCTCACCTTTCCATATGCTCCCTTTCCAAAGATAACAACCTCCGGATTGACCCTGTCTATTATTTCAATGTCCTCCAACGACACCCTGTGACCTTCTTTTCTCCACCACCCCTCCTCAACACCACCTGAGTGAACTACGACGTCTGAGGTGTAGACCCTTCCGTTAATCACAATCCTTCCAAACTCGTACTCCTCGATCATAGCCATCTGGCTACCTCGCAAAAAAGCTGTCAATTTTCAGAACTTCCGCCTCTACAGGGCTGAGTATGTCTTTTCTGAATACCTGAACTATCCTTCCTACGGATTTCGGAGAAATTCTCAGCCTCACGGCAGTCATTTCGCTTTCTTCAAAGTAATCGTTTCTTGCATAGAACGTGGAATGGGATACTATCTCCTTACCCTCAACAACTGAAATTATCCCAGTTACACCTCTCCCAAGATCTGAATTTTTTGCTGAGGTTATGACAACACAGTCACCCACTCTGGCATTAAGTGCCGTTGCAATATTTATCACGTTTCTCAGTTCAAGCGTTCTCAGATGACCTCTCAGTATGTCCTCGATTATGGTCCTTGAAATTCCAGATATTACAAAGCATCTCATTCCCATCACCCGTACATGGGATGATACTCTTCCTTGACCTCATGCATCTGGGTCTGTTCTGCAAGCTTCTGCATCTGTGCTTCAATGATTTCGGCCTCCTTTATCAGCTTTTCAACACTTATATCCCAGGAGTACAATCTGTTCAGAGTGTTTATCACCTCTGCTGCAGCTCTCGGATCTGGATTGAAGCCCGATGTTTCACCAAGAAGGGCATAAGCCGGAATTTTCCTTGCAAAGCATTCATTCATCAGGCTTCCCGCAATTCCACTTATTGTTCCCGTTTTGAATACCTCAACGTAACTTTTAATCTCTTCAAGCGTTTCTCTTGTTGTTGCAGCTCCGAAAACCCTCTTTTTATCCTCGAAAGTTGTCAGACCTGCAATGGAGATGAGTCTTCTTGCCCTTATATTAACTGCCCAGTCAATTATCGCATTGCTCAGAATGTATGCTATTCCTGGATGAATCGGCACATCAGAATGAACAAGAACGAAATTATTTTCATGGCACTGGTAAATCCTTATGGGTGGCTGGATTATTCCTTCATTTAGCGTTGCAATTGGTGGAAGCATGCTTGATTCAAGAACCCCCACAGGATCAAGATTCAGTTCGATTATGAAGTGTCCGCTTGCAATCGTTCCAACAAGCCCAATTCCTGGAAAGCTCGTTATAAGCAGAGGTTCTTCAACATCAATCTTTTCTGCAAATATTCGAGTATCTTCCATGTAATGAGATGGCAGTAAATTATATTATACTTTTTCCTTCTCTACGCTTATGCGTGAATACCGGTTCAAAAGAGGATTCAAACCAACTCAGGAAAGACTTGAGGAGATGGTTGCCAGATACTTCGGAGAATTTGAGAGGGACGGCGATGTTTGTATTGTGAAATACAAGGCAATAGAGGAAATGAGGCTTTGGCTTGATGGAAAGATCCTGAAGGTCGAAAGCAGGACAAACCCGAATGTTGATGACAGAACGGCTCTTGAAACTCTCAAAACCTACAACAGATTCCTTGACGAATTGACTGGTTATACTGCCAAAGAAAGAAAAAAGCACATGATGAAGGACGTTGAGTCAGAGAGCTGAGAAACCCTGCATTTTCCCCAAGGATGTTACTGAAAATATCCCGTATACCGTGTAGGCAAGGTAGAGCATAAACGGTATAAGACATGATATGAGGGCTTTTGAATACTGGATTTTCCTGATTCTTGAAATCCCTGCAGACATGACCGCCACACTCCAGAATGATCCAGCAACTGAAAAAATAACCCCCGAAATCAGCCTTGTTTGATTTGTGAGGAAGGCTATGAACTGGTCAAGCGTTTCAAAACCACCCGCCTGATTGAAATAGTACAAGAAAATTATCAGCTGGACGTAGCTGAGTATCACAGCAGGAATCATTCCGTATCCTGTTACAGTGGCTGTTTTCACAAATTCACCCTCACCACCAAAGATCCCGGATATCAGGTGTATGAGGCCAGCAACTATGAGAATTACAACGAACACAGTTATGAACGAGAAAATCAGACCAAATATGCTGAAAAGCTGCAGAAAAGGTCTCACGTCTGGCGGGAAAATTGAAATCATGCTCGAAACAACCAGATACTGAATCATGGCAGATGGTATCGCTGAAAGCAATGCCACACCGGCCACAACCCTGTATCCAAAGTTTTCCAGATTTTCAAAAAATTTTCCTGGAGAAATCAGAACTTCCATCATGATGTAATCGAATATCGATCGATATAAATTCTTTTTGTATGATTGCATGCAACCAATGGAGCGTGATGTCAGTGTTCATCCTGCCAACTCCACAGCAGAACGGAAAAGTTTAAAAGTGTTGATGATAATAATCATTTGATTAGGATGAGACTCTCCCTCAGTCTTCTCAGAAAGAAAGGAAAGGAAGAAGCTCCCCAGGAAGAAACAGATAAAACAGAGGAGGAAACGAAAGAATATGATGAAGAAGATACAATCTCTCCTGAAATTGAAATAATTGAAGAGTACTGGATTGAAGAGCCATATTCCAAAATACAGATCGTCTTCAACAATGAAACAGGAAATTACGAGTACCATGTGGTGGAACCGGAGCTTGATGATTACCTGTTCTCAATTTTCCACGTTCTCAGAAATTCTGTTGTTGAAGCATTATCGGGCTATGTTGAGGACAGAGCATCTCATTTAGAGGAGGTTTCAAGAAAACTTCTGAGAGAGATGAAAATAAAGGTTCAGGAGGAGGACTTCAGAAAGATATTCTATCATCTCAAGAATGATTTCGTAGAGTACGGACCAATAACCCCTCTCATGAAGGACAGGCTGATTGAGGATATCTCTTGTAACGGGTACAACAAGCCTGTTTATCTGTTTCACAGGAATTACCAGAACATAAAGACTAACATAGTTTTCAGTGATGATGAGCTTGACACGTTTGTTA
>WAMS01000009.1 GCA_015522195.1 Geoglobus sp.
ATATTGAAAAAAGTGAGCTCGAGTTCATCGCTGAACATGTGGATAAAGAGGAACACGACAGGTTTTCAATACCAATAATTCTGGAGATGACAAGTCTTGGGGATGAATATGTGGTGTATGTGAGAGACAGCAGACATGCGGATTTTTTCAGAAGAGCTTTTGGATTTGACAGGTATGTTAACAGCATCATGATGCTCTATTCCTACGAACTTCAAAGGGTAAGAAAATTGCTGAAAACCACAACACAGATTATGTTCAGGGTGTGATGATGCAGACACGATTTTATTTTATATGACTTCCGTCCAAGACAGTATCATGTATGACGTGTATGGAGTTTTCTGGTTGCTGATATTTCTCTACCTGATATTCATGCCGCAGATGAGACACCAGATGCTCGTATCGGGGAGAAGAAAGCTTATGGAGAAAATCGCTGAAAAGAGAGGTAGCAACGTTATAACAATGATCCACAGGCAGGAAAGCATCGGTTTTCTTGGCATTCCTGTTTACAGATTCATTGATATTGACGACTCGGAAAAGGTTCTCAGGGCGATAAGGAACACTCCTGATGACAAACCCATAGATCTTATAATCCATACTCCTGGTGGACTTGTCCTTGCTGCGACCCAGATAGCAAAAGCTCTCCATGATCACCCTGCAAAAACCACGGTAATCGTTCCCCATTATGCAATGAGTGGTGGAACCCTGATAGCCCTTGCAGCAGATGAGATAATCATGGATCCTCACGCAGTTCTGGGACCAGTTGATCCTCAGCTTATGAACTATCCTGCTCCATCAATCCTGAAAGCGGTTCAAAGAAAGGATCCAAAGGACGTTGATGATCAGACAATGATAATGGCAGACATCGCAGAAAAGGCGATAAATCAGGTGAGAGACTTTGTTTTCTATCTATTGAGAGATAAGCTTGGAGAGGAAAATGCCAGGAAGGTTGCTGAAACACTCACTGAGGGCAGATGGACCCACGATTATCCGCTCACGTTTGACACTGTAAGGGAATTTGGACTTAATGTTTCAACTGATGTTCCATCTGAGGTGTATGATCTCATGGACCTTTACCCGCAGCCAATGATGCAGAGGCATCCTGGAGTTGAATTTGTTCCGGGACAGGGTGATAAAAAATCCGGTAGATGACGTCGAAGCTGTTTTAAATTTATGGCAAACATCAATGATTGTGGTGCTGTCTGAAAAATACAAAAAGTGCTTTAAAGTGATTGCTCAGGAAATCGTCCAGTTTCCAGAATTTCCGGTGATGTAACCATGGTAAGGGTAAAGTTCTTTGCCAATTTCAGAGAGATTGCAGGAAAAAAAGAGCTTGAAATTGATGCAGGAACACTTGGTGAAGTTCTTATGAGACTTCTGTCTTTGTATCCTGAATTTGAGATGCTGATGGATTATGCTGTCATAACCGTCAATGGTAGAATCGTTGACAGAAATGAGGATTTAGTGCTGGAAAAGGAGGATGTTGTGGCTGTTTTCCCTCCAGTAAGTGGTGGTGCGAATGCTTTTTGAAAAACTTGAAAGTCTGCACACAGCACAGAAAAAAATGCTTGCGAAAATCAAGTCGTTTAGCGGAGATGACATGGAGACAATCCCATTGAGCGATGGGCTTGACAGAATCCTTGCCGTAAATGTGGAATCTGAAATTGACGTTCCCCACTATGACAGATGTGCGATGGATGGATATGCTGTGAGGAGCCAGATGGTAAGAAATGCCAGCAGAACAAATCCTGTTTTGCTTGAAAAGGACGTTCAGACTCTCTGGGTTCACACGGGAGATGTCCTGCCCGATAGGTTTGATGCTGTTGTAAAGGCAGAGGATGCTGAGGAAATTGGTAAAATGGTTGCCGTATACAGAGCGGTCAGAAAAAACGAGAATGTTGGCTTGAGGGGAGAGGACATCAGGGCTGGAGAGCTTATCGCAGAAAAGGGAAAAATTCTGAGACCCCATGATCTCGCTCTTTTAAGATCTGCAGGAATTGATGAGATTGATGTTTTCAGAAAACCTGTTGTTAAAGTGGTTCCCACAGGTGACGAGCTTGTAACATCCAAGGAACTGCTGAAACCTGGAAAGGTGATTGAAAGCAATGGTCTGATGGTTTCAGCCTACATCACGGAGTGGGGCGGCATTCCAGAAATAACAGGCATCATTCCCGATGATAGGCAAAAAATTGAGAGAGTCTTTCATGATGTTCAGAAATACGACATGATTGTTGTAACAGGAGGCACATCTGTCGGGAAAAGAGACCTTCTTTATGATGTTCTCATGGATGTTGGTGAGGTTATCTTCAGAGGTGTGGCATTGAGGCCGGGAAAGCCAACAGTATTTGCTGTCGTTGATAACACTCCAGTTCTTGGTTTACCTGGATTTCCAACTGCCTGTGTTGCCTCATCCTATCTTTTTCTAAAGCCATCACTTTCCAAAATGCTTCACCGTTCTGATAATGCATCTTTCAACGTCAGACTGACGGAGAAAATACATTCTAAAGCTGGTTTTACAAGTTTTGTCAGGTTGCATGTTGATTTTGAAAAAATGGAGTCGGTTCCAGTTTCATCTCATGGTTCCGGAATCCTATCAAGTGTAACGCGGGCAAATGCGTACACTCTTGTGGATGAGAATACTGAAATTGTCGAGGAAAATGAGGTGGTGAGAGCTTTCCCTCTCTGAGGAATTAAAAAATGCAGATGGAGGCTGGGAAAAAAGAAAATCCTTAAATACCATATGCTGATGGTGACCATGACATCCATTCAAATTCATTTTTACGGGGTGAAAGAGCATGGAAAAGGCAGAGATACTCGCCAAAATAAAGGAAACTGAACAGAAGGTGGAAGAAGAAATCAAAAGAGCAGAAGAAGAGAGAAAGAAAAAGATTCTTGCTGCAAAAAATGAGGCAAGACAGATTATTGAAGATGCAAGGAAGGAGGCTGAAAGGATAAAGGAAGACATTCTTGAAAAAACAAGAGCAGAAATAGAGAAAGAGAAAGAGAGCATAAGAGAAAAGAAAATGGCTGAGATAAATGAACTTGTTAGAAAGGGCGAGTCAAGGGTGAATGATGCTGTAAATTTCCTTTACGATGAATTTGTGAGGATGATCTGATATGTTCGAGCCTGTAAGGATGGTCAAGGTCTCGGTGGTTGGACCGAAAGAATACCTTGAAAAAACATCTGACACCCTTTACAGGCTTAATGGTCTCCACATTGAGGATTACAGAGAGGAGGAAGAGTATTTCAGAATTGGTGAACCTCTGGAGAAAGCATCAAAACTCTCAAAGCTTCTTGTTTCTGTGAGATCCATACTTGCTTACGCAGGTGTGAAAGATGGGCATGAGCCTGAACGAATTTTCAGCATATCGGAGCTTGATAGAGAACTTGATACAAAGGTCAGGGAACTTGAAGAGGTGATAAATTCCAGAATATCACGAATCAAAGAAATTGAAGAGAGATTGAGGAAAATATCTGAGGAAAGACGCGCTCTGATACCTCTGAAGGCTCTCGAAATACCACCCAATCTTCTGACAGGATACAGGAATCTTGAAGTTTTTGTGGGGTTTGTGAGGGCAAACCCGTTTGAGAAAATTGTGGAAATAACAAAGGATTTTGAGATATTCACAGCTGAATTTGAAGATGAACTTGTCACTGCTGTGTTTGTCAAAAAAGATTATGCTGATGACGTTTTCAGAATTCTTCAGGAATTTGCTTTCAAAGAGATCCCGGTTCCGATTCTTGATGTTGGCTATGATGAGAGGCTCAGCCAGCTCAATTCAGAGGAATCGGAGCTGAAAGAGGAACTTACAAAGTTGAAGGAGGAGATAGGCAGGTATGAACAGGACAATCTGGATCTTTTACTTGCCCTTGAGGAACATCTCAGTATCGAGCTTGAAAAAAGTGAACTGCCGTTGAGAGTTGCAACTTCAAAATATGCCTTTGTGGTGGTGGGTTACATTCCCGAGGATATGTTCGACAGTTTCCGGAAAGAGCTGTCAAGAGAATCTGGCGGAAAGGTTGTAGCACTTAAGGTAAATGATAGTGAGTTCAATCCACCAACAGCACTGAAGAATCCTGGTTTTGCAAAACCCTTTGAACTGCTAACCAAATCATACGCCATTCCAAGGTACAATGAGATCGACCCAACATTGATAATGTCAGTATTCTTCCCGCTGTTTTTTGGATTCATGCTCGGAGATATAGGCTATGGACTGGTTATTCTTATTCTCTCCCTCTGGCTCTCAACAAAGTTCAAAACTGAGGGATGGCAGTCACTGTTAAATGTGTTGAAGTACTCCGCAATAACGACAATCATCTTCGGTTTTGTTTATGCTGAATTTTTTGGATTTGAAATTGTGGGTGAGGAATCAATTTTTGCCAAATTTCTGGGTCATGAAAATGCTATTGCAAAGGCTGTAGCAGATTTCCATCCTGTGACGAACAGACTTCATGATGCACCAATGCTTCTTGTTCTGACGATCGGTATTGGTGTATTTCACATGGGCATGGCGTATGTGATTGGTATCAGGAATGTTGTCAAGGAACATGGGTGGAAACATGCCATCGAGGAAAAACTCAACTGGTTCTTTGCGCTTATCAGCATAGCATTCATCATAACAGGATTTATAATAAACAACACAGCAGGGTTGCCTGTTTTTCAGCTCAATGCTGCATATGTGATTGCCATACCGTTTTTCCTTGCATGGGCGATTCTGACAGTAATAGGAGAGGGACCGATGTTTTTAATTGAATATCTGACACTGCTCAGCAACACAATAAGCTATGCTCGATTGCTGGCTGTTGGGCTTGCAAGTGTGGGCTTTGCTGTTGCATTCAATTACATGACCTTCGAAATGCTCTGGCCTTCAGGTCCTTTGGGCATTTTAATTGGCATCGTTGTATTTGCAATAGGGCATTTTATTAACATTCTTCTCGGCATACTTGATCCGGGTCTTCAGAGTCTTCGATTGCATTATGTGGAGTTTTTCGTGAAGTTTTTTGAAGGTGGAGGAAGGATTTATACCCCGTTTGGTAGGAAGAGAAAGTACACAAAGGAGGATTAAAAAGGAGGTGTTGTAAATGGCAGTTGAAGGAATGGTGGCGGTTGGAGCCGGTCTGGCTGTAGGATTGGCAGGAATTGGTGCAGGTCTTGGTGAGCAGGGAATTGGAGCTGCTGCAGTTGGTGCGATGGCGGAAGACCCTGGTTTCTTCGGCAGAGGTCTGTTGATGACAGTTATCCCTGAAACAATCGTTATATTCGGTCTCGTCGTGTCGTTCCTGCTGATGTTCATGTGAAAGCAGAGACCTCAAATTTTTTTAGAGGTGCAAAAAATGCCACTGGAGCCAATAATCGAGGAGATAATCAGAAAGGGACATCAGCAGGTTGCAGAAATTACAAGATCTGGAGAAGAGGAGGCTGAGAGGATAATTACTGAAGCGAAGGATGAATCAAAGGAGATTCTTAAAAAGGCCAGAGATGAGGCGGAAAAAGAGGCTGACAGACTCAGAAGACAGGAAATCTCTGGAATAAACCTTGAGATGAAAAAAGAGGAACTTCTCAGAAAAAGGGATGTGGTAGAGAAGGTTTATCAGCTACTCTTGGAGAGGGTCGAGAATCTCGATGATGGGGAGAGGGAAAATCTTCTGAAAAAAATGCTGGAAAAATATGAGGGGCTGGATTACTTAGTTTATTCAAACAAGAAAGATGAGAATATTGTGAAAAAAATATCGAAGCTTGAGTATGGAGGGAATGTGGACTGCTTAGGTGGCGTGATTCTTGAGAGCAGAGACGGCGAGTACAGAATAAATCTCACCTTTGATACCCTCATAAAAGAGGTTTACGAATCAAAACTGAAGGAAGTTTATGAAATGCTCTTCGGGTGATAGACAATGATCTCAAAGATAATAAAGAGAACAAAGATCTCAGAATGGGCCTACATTGTCGCAAGAGTAAAGGTGATGAAGAGAAAGCTCATACCCATTGAAGACTACAACAAGCTTCTGAACATGGATCTGAATGAAATAGCAAGATATCTGGAGGAGACAGAATACAAAAAAGAAATAGATGAACTTGCGTTCAGGTATTCAGGAGTCAATCTGATAGATCATGCTCTTTCGCTAAATCTGTCAAGAATTTATTCAAAACTCATAAGAATTTCCAAGGGACTGCCTAAGGATCTCATAGTCCTTTATCTCAGGAAATGGGACTTCTGGAATATCAAAAACATACTCAGGGGAAAGATGTTTGGCTTCTCCAATGAAGAAATAGAGGCAACTCTGGTGCCAGCAGGAGAATTTGATGGTGAATTCTTCAAAACACTCCTTGCAAAGGAGAGTATAGAGGAGATTGTCAATGCGTTCAAAGGAAAACCCTTTTACAGCATCCTCGAAAAAATTCTTCACGGTGCAAGGCTTTCAGATGTTGAGGACGAGCTTGACAAGTTCTACTATACCTCCATTGCAGGTCTTTCAGCCGAAAGCCTCGATTCAAAGTACTTCATAGACTTTATCAGAATGGAAATAGATATTGTAAACATGAAAACGATAATAAGGCTGAAAAAGGAGGGCGTCCCTGCAGAGGAAATAATCCCCAAAATAATTCCCTACGGGTACCAGCTCACAGAGGATGAGGCAAGGAAGCTTGCAGCAATGGAAATGGAGGAAATCTACAAGGCCATAGAAAACTACTGGTTTGTTAAGGATTTGAAGGAGGCCTTAATGACTCAGCCAATCTCCAAGATAGAAAATGCACTCACAAGAATCTGGGCTGAAAGGATGATAAAGAAAGCAAGCAACTATCCGCTTTCAATACTTCCTGTTCTGTCATACATGCTTCTCAAAAAAATAGAGGTTGACAATCTCAGAATACTGGCAAGAGGTAAAGAAAGCGGGATGAGTGTTGAGGACATTAGGGAACAGATGGTGATCGTATGAAGAGGCTGGCAATAATCGGGGACCCTGAATTCAATCTGGGTTTCAGACTTGCAGGAGTCAGGGATATTTTTGATGTCCTCAGCGAAGAAGAACTTGTTCAGATTGTTGAAAGAGTTCTCGAGAGTGAGGATATTGGTGTTGCGGTCATCAAGCACGAATTTTTGAAAAAACTGCCCCTCGCGTTGAGGAGAGCTGTTGATGAGAGTGTTGAGCCAACGTTTGTTGCTGTTGGTGCTGAGGGAGGGGCAGAGGAAATTAGAGAAAAGATAAGAAAGGCGATAGGTGTTGACCTATGGAAGTGAAGGAGTTAATCGGAAAGGTTTATCGCGTATCAGGACCCTTGGTTGTGGCGGAAGGATTGAAGGCAAGGATGTACGATGTGTGCAGAGTTGGTGATGAGGGACTGATGGGTGAGGTAGTTGGACTTGTAGGGGAGAAAGCACTGATTCAGGTTTACGAGGATACTTCAGGAATTAAGCCAGGAGACAGAATCGAGAACACGGGAATGCCTTTGAGCGTTGAACTCGGTCCAGGATTGCTCAAGTCAATTTATGATGGTGTTCAGAGACCTCTTCCGGCATTGAAAGATGCAAGCGGCGACTTCATAGGCAGGGGAATCGACGCTCCTGCTTTGGACAGGAGTGTGAAATGGGAATTCAGGCCTGTTGTGAAGAAAGGGGATAGGGTAAATGGAGGCGACATCCTTGGCGGTGTGCAGGAGACAGAGTTTATTGAACACAAGATTCTCGTTCCACCAAATGTCTCCGGAATTGTGAGCGAAATCTATGAGGGTAGCTTCACGGTTGATGAAACAATAGGGGTACTTGAGGATGGGACAGAATTGAAGCTCTCACATAAATGGCCTGTCAGAATTGCAAGACCATATCAGGAGAAACTTCCTCCTGAAATACCACTGATAACAGGCCAGAGAATTCTCGATGCACTTTTCCCTGTTGCTAAGGGCGGTACAGCAGCAATTCCGGGACCGTTCGGCTCAGGAAAGACGGTTACGCAGCATCAGCTTGCAAAGTGGAGTGACACTCACGTTGTCGTTTACATTGGATGTGGCGAAAGGGGTAATGAGATGACCGAGGTTCTTGAGGAATTCCCTGAACTTGAGGATCCGAGAACAGGAAAACCACTCATGGAGAGAACCGTGCTCATAGCCAACACATCAAACATGCCCGTTGCTGCAAGAGAGGCGAGCGTTTACACAGGCATAACGATCGCCGAATATTTCAGGGATATGGGTTATGACGTCAGCATCATGGCCGATTCAACAAGCAGATGGGCTGAGGCCATGAGAGAAATTTCCGGAAGACTTGAGGAAATGCCTGGTGAGGAAGGCTATCCTGCTTACCTTGCTTCAAGACTTGCAGAGTTCTATGAAAGAGCTGGAAGAGTCAGGACACTGAATGGCAACATCGGAAGTGTTACGGTTGTTGGTGCCGTCTCACCACCCGGTGGAGATTTCAGCGAACCTGTCACGCAGAATACTCTTAGGATTGTCAAGGTTTTCTGGGCTCTCGATGCAAAACTTGCAGCAAGAAGACACTTCCCTGCAATAAACTGGCTTCAGAGCTACAGTCTCTATGCTGATAGCCTTGCTGAGTGGTTTACCGAGAACATATCCCAGGACTGGAGTGAGCTTAGAAAGTGGGCAATGACAATTCTTCAGGAAGAGGCCAATTTGCAGGAAATTGTCCAGCTTGTTGGCAGTGATGCACTGCCAGAAAGCCAGAGGTTATTACTTGAGGTTGCAAGGTTGATAAGGGAGGTATTTCTTCAGCAGTATGCCTATCATCCAGTGGACACATTCTGCGACCTCAAAAAGCAGTATGACATTCTCAGGTCGATCAAGGAGATCAATGACATTTTCTACAAGGCACTTGAAGCAGGAAAGCTTGTCGAGGAAATCATCGGTGTTGAGGGTGTCGATGAATTTGCAAGGGCAAAATTCGAGGAGAACTACAGTGAGGCAATTGAAAATGCAGTCAGAAAAATCAAGCAGAATCTGGGGGTGGAGTAAATGAAGGAATACAAAACCATCACTCAGGTGGCAGGCCCTCTTGTTTTTGTTGAGAAGACAGAGCCAGTTGGCTATGGTGAACTTGTAACAATAACACTTCCTGACGGCTCGGCAAGAAGAGGACAGGTGCTCGATACATCAAAGGATATTGTTGTTGTGCAGGTTTTTGAAGGGACGAGGGGTATTGACACATCATCAACAGTCAGGTTCACAGGAGACATCATTAGGCTGAACGTCAGCTACGATATGCTTGGCAGAATTTTAAGCGGTTCTGGAGACCCAATTGATGGAGGACCGAAGATAGTTCCGGAGGAGAGGAGGGAAATCATTGGAGCCGCCATAAATCCCTATGCGAGAGAGTACCCGAGAGAGTTCATTCAGACGGGTATTTCAGCCATAGACGGAATGAACACTCTCGTCAGAGGACAGAAGCTGCCGATATTCTCGGGATCTGGTTTACCTCACAATGACATAGCACTGCAGGTTGCAAGACAGGCAAAGGTCAGAGGTGAGGGAGAGGAGTTCGCTGTTGTTTTCGCAGCAATGGGAATTACACATGAGGAAGCCCATCAGTTTATGAAGGACTTTGAGAGGACGGGAGCTCTTGAAAGAGCAGTTGTTTTCCTGAATCTTGCGAACGATCCAGCCATTGAGAGACTGCTCACTCCGAGAATGGCACTGACCGCTGCAGAGTTTCTGGCATACGAGTATGATCTGCACGTTCTTGTTATCCTGACTGACATGACAAACTACTGCGAGGCTCTGAGAGAGATCTCGGCTGCAAGAGAGGAGGTGCCCGGAAGAAGAGGTTATCCGGGTTATATGTACACGGATCTCGCAACGATCTACGAGAGAGCCGGAAGAATCAGAGGAAGGAAGGGGACAATCACACAGATGCCAATTCTCACAATGCCCGGAGATGACATAACCCATCCTATACCTGATCTGACTGGATACATCACGGAAGGTCAGATCGTGCTGAGCAGGGAGCTTCATGCAAAGGGAATCTATCCGCCAATCAACGTCCTTCCGTCACTCAGCAGACTGATGAAAGAGGGTATAGGAGAGGGAAGAACGAGAGACGATCACGTTCAGTGGAACGACCAGATGTATGCTGCCTACGCCGAAGGTGTCGATCTGAGAGGTCTTGTGGCAATTGTCGGTGAGGAAGCACTGTCAGAGAGGGACAGGAGGTATCTGAGGTTTGCAGATGAGTTTGAAAGAAGGTTCGTCCAGCAGGGCAGATATGAGGACAGAGACATCGAAACCACTCTTGGAATTGGATGGGAACTGCTTTCGATGCTTCCTGAGGCTGAGCTGACAAAGATAGAAAGGAAATACATTGAGAAGTACCATCCAGCTCACAGGAAGAAGGCTGAATAACTCCTTTTTTTGAGGTGAAATCATGGACGTTCAGCCAACGAGAATGGAGCTCATAAAGCTCAGAAGAAGAATCACAATGGCAAAAAAGGGACATGCGCTGCTCAAGATGAAAAGAGACGGTCTTATCATGGAGTTCAGAACAATTCTCGAGGATGCCAAAAGGGTCATAGATGAGATGGTTCAGAGGTACAGAGAAGCTCAGGAAAAGCTTGCCCTTGCAATGGCTGCAGACGGTGTTGTTGCTGTCAAGTCCATTGCCTTATCTGTCGATAAGGAGCCGTCCTTCACCCTTAAGAGAAAAAATATAATGGGTGTTGTTGTTCCTGTAATCAAGAGAGAGGTTGTGAGGAAATCTGTTGCTGAAAGAAACTACGGCATTATCGGAACAACAGCCAGAATAGATGAGGCAGTTGAGGCCTATGAGGCACTGATTGATGCGGTACTTGAGGTTGCAGAGATAGAGACAACTCTGAAGAGGCTGATTGATGAAATTGAAAGAACAAAAAGAAGGGTTAATGCCCTTGAATTCAGGGTAATCCCCTCTATGGAAGATGCTGCAAGATACATAACCTTCAAGCTTGAGGAGATGGACAGGGAAAACATAATAAGGCTGAAGAAGATAAAGAGCAAAAAAGAGAAGGCAGAGGCATGATATCTGAGAGAATTTTCAGATGGCTCACAAGTGAGGATAATCTGATCAGGATCCTGAAATACTGGTGGATAATCAGTGCTGTAAGGGTCTCCGTGGGATTGATTCTATTTTTAATCATTGTTTTTGAGATATTCGACCTTGGAAGTCTGAGGTGAGAGTTATTTATGTATTTTGAGGTTTGGATTGATCTTACAAAGAAAGATGACACTTTGAAAAAGCTCAGAGAAAAGTTCTGTGAGGTTTATGAGGTTTTTTACGACTACCATTTCATTGTGAATGCTGAAAGTCAGGATGAGATTCTTGCGGTGGATGGAGTTAAATATGTGAGAAAACATTACAACTGCTGATGAAATCATGGAGGTTTGTGGGATTTGATGACAGCTTTAAGGGGGATGAATGCTTCATCGTCGGAGCTGTTGTTGAGGGGAAAAATTATCTTGAAGGGGTGATTGTAGACAGAATAGAGGTGGATGGTCTTGATTCAACCTCAAAAATAGTCTCAATGCTCAGGAAATCAAAATTCAGAAATCAGATCAGGGCGATTTTTCTCGATGGAATAACATTTGGAGGATTCAATGTGGCAGACATCACCGAGATAAGCAGGTCTCTCAGCACTCCTTTAATTGTGGTCATGAGAAAAAAACCTGATTTTGAATCAATTTACAGAGCTCTTGAAAATCTACCTGATTTTGAACTCAGAAAAAAGATTATTGAAAGAGCGGGGGATGTCCACTCTTACGGAAGCGTGTTCTTTCAGTTTTCTGGATGTGATAGGCAATCAGCAATTGAGATGATAAACGCATCAATTCTGAAGGGCAACATTCCCGAATGCCTCAGAATGGCCCATCTGATTGCAACAGCCGTTGTTCACGGAGAAAGTAAGGGAAGGGTATAAAAAATTCAAACAATGAAATTCCACTTTTTACCATCCGGTGTGAAGACATGGACAGTGCATGCCAGGCAGAGATCAAAACTGTGTATGACTCTGATAACGTCCCACTGGTTGTCCTTTGTTATCGGTGTACCCTCAAGAGCTTCTTCAAGAGGTCCTGGATTTCCGTTCGAATCCCTTGGAGAAACGTTCCATGTTGTCGGGGCAATTACCTGGTAGTTCTCGACTTTTCCGGTGTTTGCTTTCATCCAGTGTCCCAGAGCCCCTCTTGGCGCCTCTCTCAGCCCAACACCCTTTCCGGTTACATTGTCGGGGTATTCGATATATGCTTTCTTCCCTGCGTACTCCTTGAGCTGGAGGAGCAGGTTCTCGAGATAGTCTATCATAACAAGCTCTTCCTGAATTCTTGCGATATTCCTTGCAAGTGCATTGCTGGCTGTTCTTCCTCCGGCGAGATTTTTTCTGAGGTCAAGCGGGTCTCCAACCTCCCATCCGTCTCTGAAGCCCTTTGCAACCATTCTCGCCAGGGGTCCAACCTCTGCCGGTACACCCCCGTATCTGGCAGCTTTTGCCCAGGTATAAGCCCCTTCCTTTCCTCTGTCTGGCACGAGCTTTCTGGTGTCCTCGTCACCGACGTATGCGCCACCGGCATCATCGCTGTAATATGAGTATGCCACATCCTCTCCTATTTTTCTGTAATCGAACTTTTCAAGCTCGCTGCCATTGAAGAACCCTGATGGGAAGAACAGCTTTCCATTAACATCGGTCAGGAACCCATAGGCGAGCATTGTGGGGGCTCTTTCCCCCATTTCACCGATTCCCATTTTTGCCATTATCAGTATTAGAGAGACCAGGTCGTAGAGGCCTTTCCCCACTTCTGGATCCTTGGGCGGTAGAATCTTTTCTCCTTTTTCAATCTTTCTGCTGACATCATCAATCACGTATCCGGCAACATCTGCGGTATGCTCGAGCGCTGTCTTTCCGAGACCAACACCCAGAGCCCATTTCTTCACATCAAGAACTATGCTGATCAGCCTTGTGATGACCTTCTCGTCTATCTCCATCGTCACTCCACCCGGAACGGGAGTCATGATATGTGGCACCTTTCCACCGATGTATGCCTGCGCCTGATGAAGCCTTCTCTGAGCCTCGACAGCCTCCTTAACCCCCTGACCCACAAGCGGATCGAACCTCACAAGGCCGGTCTTGAAAAGAGCATCACTGTAGTCAGGGCCCGTGAGTGCATACGCCCATACTGGATGATCGAACACGTACTGCAGTGCTGCAATTGTGTTTCTGAGGAGGACAGCGGCTTCAGGCAGACCATGTCCCCACTCGTTTGTAAGGCCAGCTGCATTTTCAATTGCAAAGAGACTCGCAAGCCTGTGATCGTTGTGACAAACGCCGCATATTCTCTGCAGTATTATTGGCGCATCTCTCACATCCCTGTTTATCACGATTCTCTCGAAACCCCTGAACATCGTGGCGAGAGCTCTCGCCTCGCTGACTGCTCCATTCTCAACCTTAAGTCTGACACCATGATGACCCTCAAGCCTTGTAACGGGATCAATTACCACTTCCACGCTTAACCACCTCCTCAACCCACAGAGGATGCTCCTCCTTTGCCTTCTCCGGTTCTATGTATCCGGTAAAAACGGACTTGTTTGCCGGAAAGTAAACCCTCCTCAGATGGCTGAAGTACATGTGCCATGATGCTATGAACACAACCGCAAGAATGGATTCCTCCCAGTGAGCGACCCTCACCGCAGCGTAGAAATCACCGGAAATTGAAAAGTAGTCCGGATAGCTCAGAACCAGGCCAGTCAGGATCATAATGACCATTCCCCAGAACGCACCCCAGTACTCAAATTTCTGGACGTAGTTGAACTTGTGATACTTGGGGACATCGCTGGCTTTCCCAAGGACGAATTTAATGTCTGCGATAAAGTCCTCGAAATCCTTTTTTTTCGGGATCATTCCTGTGGGTCTTTTGACCAAAGCCCATGCTATGTGATAAATACCTGCGAAAATCATGACAAAGCTGGAGAGTCTGTGAATTCCCCTTACAGCCTCAACACCACCCATTGCGTTTATCATTGCCATTCCCGTATCGGTATATCTGTAGAGA
>WAMS01000010.1 GCA_015522195.1 Geoglobus sp.
GAAGAGGTTGAAGTTGTTTTTGAGAAGAGGGTTACGCCTTTCGGTAATTCAGCAAAGGTTGATGTGCCCAAGAGGTATATTGGTTGGAGAGCTTACGTGATTGTTGTCAGGGATTAGTTGAGAATTTTGTCTCAAAGTCGGTTTGCTGAAGAAGATATAGCATCAAGATGTCAAGGGATTATACTAACGGATGACGACAAGAAACATGGATTTTGAAACCTCCAGAAGTTTTAGTTTGAAAGTGAAGATTCTTAAACAGCTTTCACTCAATAAATGTTTAATAATTGAATTGTGCCAGTTTTTACATGATCGGCTCCAAACTCTCAGAAGTTTACAGGGATCTCATTTCTGTTGCCCTTGGAAATGAAAAGGCGGATTTGCTGATCGAGAACTGTCAGATAGTGGATGTTGCTACGGGAGAGATCTTTGATGGAAGCATAGCAGTGAAGCATGATAGAATAGCGGCTTTGGGTGATAACATCCAGGCAAAGAGTGTCTTTGATGCAAAGGGGATGTATGCTGTTCCCGGCTACATTGATGCCCACGCACATCCTGACTATTATCTTACCCTCACAGAATTCGCAAATGTTGCTGTACGCCATGGAACGACTTCTGTTTTTGCTGAACCAGATGCTGCTCTGAACTCAATGGGCAAAGATGGGTTTGAGCTTTTTGTGAGGTGGGCGAAGGAGTGCAGTCTGAGAGTGTACATGCTTCTGCCATTTATAAGCCCTCAGGATCTGAGCCTTGAAATGTCTAACTTTGATGTTGATTATGGGGAGTTAGTGAAAATTGCAGATGGAGATATCCTTGGGATGGGAGAGGCTGTTGCCTGGAGTGCGATTCTGAATAATGAAGGGTGGGCGTATGAAAAGCTCGATTTCTTTTTGGAGAGAAATCTGAAAATTCTCGGCCACACTGCAGGAATGAGGAAAACCAAGCTTCAGGCTTACTCGACTTTCTCCAATTCCTGTCATGAGGCAATATCACAGGATCAGCTTTTGGAAAGAATGAGATATGGGATGCATGTGATGGTCAGAGAAGGTTCGATAAGAAGTGACATTGAAATTCTGAGAGGTCTGGATGAAAAAGTTGACAGATCCTGGATTTCGATTGTTTCTGATGGAATTGAGCCAGCTGAGCTTGAAAAAGGCTACATGGACATGCTTGCAAGGAAAGCTGTTGAGATTGGGGTTGATGAAATCGATGCTCTGAGAATGATAACCTGGAATCCAGCCAGATTTTACGGCAGGGATATGGAGGTGGGAATTCTCGCTCCTGGAAGATATGCTGATGTTGTTCTTTTAAAAGATCTATGGAAATTCAGCCCTGAGGTTGTTTTTGTTGGGGGAAAAATTCCTGAGAAAAAGAGGACATCGGGTGAGAAATTTTCAGTGATGAATGTGGAGAAAGTTGGTGAGGAAGAAATAGCACTCCCGGAAGGAACTCACAGGGTAAGGGCAATGGAGCTTTTATCTGAAACTGTCAACAGAATGAAAATCACTGAAATTGAGGCTGAAAATGGGAGGTTAATAAAGCATTCCAAGGCTGTTCTTGTTGACAGATTCCATGGCGGAAAGCCGGTGGTCGGGATAATCTCAGATCTTGAGTTTGAGGGAGCTGTCGCCTCAACAGTCACATTTGATGAGTACAACATCATTGCAATCGGAATGGATGACGGAGAGATTTCAGAGGTGATAAACAGGCTGATAAAAATTGGAGGCGGAATTGTTTATAATGGCAATGAAAGCATAGAACTTTTTCTGCCTTATGGGGGGGTTATGGGAGACAACTCATCAGAAATCGCAGATAAAATGAGAAAACTGAGAGATACTTTGAGAGATGCCGGTTTGAGATTTGAAAATCCGCTGAATGTTCTGCACTTCATGAGCTTTGTAACATTACCTGAGCTGAAACTCAGCAATAAAGGACTTGTGGATGTAAAGCAAAGAAGGATTGTCGATCTCTTCCCAGAATGACCTCATACTGGTTAAATCTGGCTTAATTATTTTTCATCTTGAAACAATATATTTTTGAGGAGAATTTTTACCGCAACCCTTATATCCGTCAATTGTAACAATTCATCATTAAGAAATCTCGTGCGGGTGTGTGACATGTTGTCGATGAAGATGAGTAGAAGAGATTTTGTGAAGGCAGGTACAGCTTTAACTCTTCTGGCAGCCGGAGTCGGTAAATACTCAGGAGACAGACACTTTTTTGTCAGGGCAAGTGCACAGGAGGATGAGGGAGCAATTTACGTTAAAACAATATGCATTTACTGTGCTGTTGGCTGCGGAATACTGGCAAAGGTGAAGAATGGAAAGCTCATAAGCATAGAGCCCTGGGAAGAGCATCCGATAAACAGGGGCAGGCTCTGTGCCAAGGGTGCGAGCATCAGATTCACAATAACAAGTCCAAAAAGGGTGAAATACCCCCTCATTAAAGAAAATGGAAAGTGGAGAAAGATAAGCTGGGATGAAGCGTTAGACAGAATTGCAAAGAAGATGATGGAGGTCAGAGAGAAATACGGGCCTGATGCTGTTTTCTTTGCAGGATCAGCACATACAAGCAATGAAGGGGCTTATCTCATGAGAAAATTCATGGCCTTCTGGGGATCAAACAACATAGATCATCAGGCCAGAATATGCCACTCCACAACTGTTGCTGGACTGGGAAATACATGGGGCTATGGAGCGATGACCAACAACTTCAACGATATGAGGAATGCCAGAGCAATAATTTTCCTTTCCAATCCTGCAGAAGCACACCCTGTCAGTTTCCTCCACATAATGGAGGCTAAGAGAAGAGGGGCCAAGCTGATATGTGCTGATCCAAGATTTTCAAGAACAGCGGCGGTGAGCGATCTTCATCTTCAGTTCAGGCCGGGGACAGATATACCGCTTATATGGGGGATATGCTATGAGATAATAAAGAATGGCTGGTATGATGAGAGCTTCATAAGAGAGAGAACCTACGGATTCGACATGGTTAAGGAAACCATAATGCAGTATCCGCCTGAAGTTGTGGAGGACATAACAGGAGTTCCGGCTGAGAAAATCAGAGAAGCTGCCAGAATTCTTGCAACTAACAGACCATCAACACTTCAGTATGCAATGGGGGCAACACAGCATGAATGCGGATCCCAGAACATAAGATCGTTTGCCATACTCCAGCTTCTCCTTGGAAATGCTGGAAAGCCCGGAGGAGGTGTTAATGCTTTCAGAGGGCATGACAATGTACAGGGAGCAACAGATATGTGTGTTTTAAGCCATTCACTGCCAAGCTATTATGGCATAAGCGAGAAAGCCTGGAGACACTGGGCAAGGGTTTGGAAAGTTGAGTATGAATGGCTTTTGAGCAGGTTTGGAAGCAAGGAGCTAATGGAAAAGAAGGGCTTCACAATGTCAAGGTTTGCGGTCGGTGCTTTGGCTGGAACAGAGGAATTCCCTGTTGAAAAAGCAACAAAGATAGATCAGCCATCCAATCTGAAGATAATTTTCATGTGGGGACACTCAACTCCATCCATAGGGGACACGAGGCTTGTGAAAAAAGCATTTGAAGAGGTTGAATTGCTTGTCGTTGTAGATCCATTCTTTGAAAGCGGTGCAGCGCTGGCTGAGAGAGAGGATGGTATAATCATCCTCCCAGCATCAACCCAGTGGGAGCAAGCTGGAAGTGTTACAAACAGCGGAAGACAGGTTCAGTGGAGAAATAAGGTGATTGATCCACTCTATGAGTCAAAGCCAGATGTGTGGATACTTCTGAGTCTTGTAAAAGCTCTTGACAGGTACGATCCAGGACTTTACGAGAAGTTCACCATCAACTTCGGGAACAAATCTCCAGATGAGATAACACCTGAGGAGATTCTCGATAAGGAGATAACTGTCGGATCAAGAGCAATTGGAATGATAGGGCAGAAAAGCTGGAGGCTGAAAAGACAGCAGGAATACGATTACACATTCAACCCTGAAACCCTCCGGGCAGAGGGCGGTCCGTGTGATGGTGAGTACTGGGGACTGCCATGGCCCTGCTGGAATGAAAGACACCCAGGAACACCAATTCTCTACAGAAACGACATTCCTGTCTGGGAAGGAGGGCATGACTTCAGGGTAAAGTGGGGAACCAAAGCCCCTGATGGCTCATCACTGCTCAGCGGAATAAACGGGCATGATCAGGTTGAGGGGTGGGCGACCAATCTGGATACAGATTACTCAGAATGGCTTGACAGGAACATGGTGCCATCAGGCAGGGGAAGGGCAAGAATGTTTGCATGGAACATGAAAGATCCCGTTCCAGTTCACAGAGAACCAATTTACACACCGAGGGTGGACCTCATTGACAAGTATCCAACATACGATGAGGAGGTTTATGGCAAATTCCATTACAGAGTTCCAGTTCTCGCCAGAATGCTTCAGAAGCTGTACAAGGAATACAACATCTATGAGTACTTCCCATTAACATGGACATCTGGCAGGCAGGTTGAACATCAGGGTGGTGGTGCTGCGACAAGAAGCAACAGGGTTCTTTCAGAACTCCAGCCTGAGATGTACGCTGAAATAAATCCCTACGATGCAAATGAGAGGGGAATAAGAGATGGAGATCAGGTTGTTGTCATCTCTCCAAGAGGACTGGAGTACGGGGCTGAACCATCAAGAATCGTTGTCAAGGCCAGGATCACAAATGCCGTGCCGAAAGGAGTTGTATTTCTCCCATTCCACTGGGCAGGACAGTTCATGGGTGAGTCTTACCTTGATAGATTTCCTGTGGTTGAAGATTTGGATACAAAGCCCTACGTGTATGGTGAATCAGCCAACACCACCAACTCTCCCGGCTGGGATCCGGAAACCCAGATGCAGAACACAAAGTCAGGAGTTTGCAACGTGGTGAAGCTCGGGCAGGAGAAAGAACTCATCGGACAGCTTGAGAAGATGAAGAACATTGTTGACAGGATACTGCAGTATTTAAATGAAAAATACGCAACTGCATGAGGTGATGTGAAATGCCCCTGAAGTTCCTTATGGATGTTTTTCACAGCCCCTGCATAAAATGCAAGGGATGCGAGGCAATATGCAAGAATCAGAACGACACACCTGAAGGGGTTTTCAGAATCAGGGTTGTAACGATAAATGAAGGGCAGGAAGGACAGATAAACATTCCAATGCCATGTTTGCACTGCAACGACCCTCCTTGCATGAAGGTCTGTCCCACAGGGGCAATATACAAGAGATCTGAGGACGGGGTTGTGCTTGTTACAAAGGATATATGTATTGGGTGTGGCTACTGTGCCACTGCCTGTCCGTTTGGCGCCCCTCAATTCAGAGCAAAGGGAGCTTTCGGTCTTGATGGAAAGATGGACAAGTGCACGTTTTGTGTTCAGCCATACAATCCTGAGGATGCAAGTGGCAATGAAATTTTCAGAGATCCGAAGTCACGATGCTCGATGATCTGTCCGACAGGGACAATAAACTTTGGCGAGCAGGCGGACCTCGCCAAAAAGCTCAGGGAGAGGGCAGCCGAAAAAATGGCCGCGGGAACCTTAGAAAGCATATTCATATTCTTCTGAGTGTGAAAATATGCCTGATTACATATTTTTTTACGGTCTCGGTATCCATGAACTTGGAAAGCCCTGGGGAGTTGCGATAGCGACGTATCTCTTTCTTGGGGGACTTGCAGGTGGGGCATATCTGGCAGGTTACTTCATGTCTCTTTTGAAAACTAAAACAGAATTCACCAGATCTGTTGAGAATTTCGGTGTGATTTCAAGTGGAATTATTCTGATTACTGGACTGATGAGTCTGATTCTTGATCATCCAAATGTCATATATGCTGTTTTCAATCCATTTCTGTTCCGGAATCTCTATTCCTGGCTTGCCTTGGGGAGCTGGATAATTCTGCTCTTTCTGTTATTTTGGTTTGTTCTTGTCATGGATCTGAGGGGATACATAAAAATTCCCGGCAAATGGAAACTGATAACCGGATCTGTCAATGCATTTTTTGCCTTTATGGTGATTCTGTACACAGCTCTTCTGCTCAGAGATGCAAGATTTGTACCGCTCTGGACCAGCAATGCAATTCCACCGCTTTTCATTGTGAGCGGTATTTCAACAGGACTGGCTGCATGTCTGATTTATGGAATTTTGAAGGTGAGGGGAAGTGATGTCAGAATAAAGAAAGCAGACGTCTCGTTGATTGCTATCGAACTTCTGCTTGTCGGCTATTTTCTATGGGATCTTGGAAACATCTCATCATCTGCAGATTACAGTTTTGTAAGGGCGGGAGCAGGTGCATCCCTCAGCTTCATGATTTCGGGAACTTTCAGCACAATGTTCCTGGCTGGATTTGTTGGAGTGGGGCTGGTGTTACCCCTTATCTTTTACTCAATCTCGTTTTTCAGAAAAACAGAGATTGTAGAGATCCTTTCCGCAATCTCAGTTCTTGCCGGGGGTTACATTTTCAGAGTTGTTATAATCGCCGCAGCAGCAAAGGCAATTGTGCTACCATAGCCTGAGCTCCCTTAAAATGTTCCTGTCAGTCGACAGAAATCCTCCTGCAAATCTCGCAACACCACTGTAAAATTCACCGCATTTTTCCAGCTCTCGAAGAACTTCAGGAACCCAGGTCATAATTTCATTTTCCAGAAACTCAATCTGTTTTTCAAGAGATTCTCTGAAATCTTCTTCTCCTCGAATTGAATTCTCTATGAGTGTCGCAATAAAATCAAACTGAGCAGAAATGTGATCTGGAGGGACGGTGTTTGTTACTATCCTGTATCCCATTTTTCTTACTTTCTCTTCGACCTCGAGGCTTGTCCTCCCATAATCTGCATTTTCCACAACTTCAGATTTTGTCAAAGGTGCGGCATGTGAAAGGAGAAACAGCCGGGAATACTCATCTTCTATGTCCCTCACCGCCTCTTCAGAACTTTTTCTTTCCATCACAAATTCTTTCATCATTCTGAGCCCCTCTTCGATGTCTGTGGAACCGGAAAGTCTGAGATGTCCTTCTATGAGATCGTGAACAAATTTTTCCGGAACATTTCCGAGAAACAGAGATGAGAGGAGGGAATAGATCTCCTTTCTCTTTTCAAGAATCTCACTTATCCTGTTCATTTTCCTCACCCTTAACCTCTCTGTAAATCCCCTCAAAAACGATAACGGGTTTGCAGCTATCACAGTAAAGTGTAACAGTTTTCTGTCCCGTCAATGCTGAGATCTTTCTGTATTCGTTCTCCGATATGTGCTTCCTCTGACATCTGGGGCATTTGATCATCTTAAGCTCTTTCAATACCTTTCTGCTGTCAGCTTCTGCCAGATTCAGACAACTTTCAATCGTTATCGAGTTTTCAGGGCAGAAAATCCTGCAGAGATCGCAGTTTATGCAGAGTCCGTGGATGAATTCAAGCCTTCCGTCCCTCCTGTCTATCGCATTCATGGGACAGACTGACTGGCATGTTTTGCACAGAGTGCATGAATCTGAAACATTTAACATTCCGAAATTATCAAAACTGAGCCTGTAAGTTGCTGGTTCAAAATGCTGTTTTAAAAATGCAATGATTTCCAGCAGCTGTTCTCTTTTTCTCGATGATCCAAGCTTAAAGTCACTGGAAATGGGTTTCAATCTGTTCATCCTTTCTATCAATTCGGGATGAAAATCTTTTTCAACTGCTATCCTTTCAATTCCAAATGCTTCTGCAATCTCAGCGGCCCTTTTGATGCCTTCAAAATCCCCATGAGGGCAATCACATGGGAGAATGCATACACCGCTGAAACCTGAAACGAGAGGAAGCAGAACCTCCACCTCAGACAGTGAGTTGATGCATGGAAGGATTACCGGAAAGAACGATTCTGTTTTTCCACTACCGTAGACTTTTGTCACTGCATTTCTGCACACGTATAGGAGGGTTTTTCTTTTTCTGTATTCCGCCATGGTTTGGATCATTCTCAGCACGACATTCCTTGGAAAAATCCTGAACGACAGGGCATCCGACGGGCACAGAGCACTGCACAATCCGCATCCTGGACAGCTTATCTCATCAACAACAACGCTCTCTCTGTGCTGGATCAATCCATGGGGACATCTGCACAGTTTGCACCCACCAATACCATTGTAAGAGACGCCACACATCTCATCCCTGTATTCAAGGGACTTTACCTTCAGGACTCCACCTCTGTTGTATATGGCCTCTACAGCCTCCAGTTCGGATGAAAATATCCCCTCCCTCGGATCGTTGATACCGGGGATGAGAATCTGGGATACCCGGATATTGCTGATCCTTTTTCCCGTTCTCATATCGATGCCATTCAGCCTTACTTCAAATTCACCTATGCTTCCGGATATTGACTCGAGTTTTCCTTCTATTGCCAATGCAATATCAGAAATTGATCGATTGTCGGTCAGAACATACAGCGGTTCAAAATGTTTTGAGAGCATTGATGCAAAGTTATGGTCATCTGTTTTTACGAGAAGTGAGTTATCAACCTCTGCCTCCATGAAATATGGCTCAACCGATAAAAGCTGAGAGTATGCTTTCAGAATTATTTTTGCCTTTTCGGCAGAGTCCTTCTGCCTTAGGAATACCAGATTGTTGAGATCGATCAAAATCTTTCCTGCATTTCTTAAAGATGGATGGGAGCATCCGATTATGTCAAACTTACTTTCCAGATCCTCGCAGCAGAGCGTGTCAAAGATAATGGCATTTTCAATCTTCTCAAGGTCTTTTCTTTCAACCCTCCCCTCGCAGGTACAGAGGGCTATTTTCATGGTTCATAAATGTGGCGGTGAATGGTAAAAATTTTTCTTGGGATACCAGAAATGTTAAATCCATCCAGAGAAATTTCCATCAATGAAGCTTGAAAATCTCAGGACTCTTTTCAATCCGGAAAGCGTTGCAGTTGTCGGAGCAACAGAAAATCAGAAAAAAATGGGATGTCATGCGATTATCAGTGTTATGGAGAGCTTTAAAGGAAAAATTTACCCTGTAAACCCCACAAGGGATCAGATTTTTGGATTAAAAGCCTATCCGGATCCTGACAGCATTCCTGAAACTCCGGATCTTGCAATTCTTGCCATTCCCAGGGACCATATCTACGACACTGTCAGAAAATTCATAGATAGGGGAACAAGAGCCTTCGTCATAATAACCGCTGGCTTCAGAGAGGCTGAAATTTCAGATGGTCAGGAGCTTCATGAAAGGCTCAAAAACCTGGTTGAATCTGCTAATGCTGCTGTTATCGGACCCAACACCTTTGGCATGACAGATCTCAGGTCAGGGATAAACGCCAGCTTCACTCCTGCCCTCTTCCAGGTGAAAAAGGGGGACATAGCCCTGATAAGTCAGAGTGGAGGAATATGTCACCTTCTTGTACCCTACGCATTGAGACATGGAATAGGATTCAGCAAGATTGTGGGGCTTGGAAACAGGCTCAATGTTGACTTTCCTGAAATGCTTGAGTACCTTGCACATGATGAAAACACGAAATCAATTGCCCTTTACATTGAGGGTGTAGAGAATCCGAAGGATATGCTTCAGAAAATAAGGGAAGTGTATGTGAAAAAGCCAGTTGTTGCGATGAAGGCCGGAAGGTTTGAAAAGGCAGACAAAGCCTCAAGATCTCATACAGGAAGTATGGCTGGAAATTACAGAATTTACGTTTCAGCATTGAAGCAGTATGGAGCGGTTATTGCTGAAACCCTTGAAGAGCTTATTTCCTACGCAAAAGCACTTTCAATGCAGAGACCTCTCCATGGCGACAGGATTGCTGTTATCTCTCTTGTTGCAGGACTTGGAATGGTGGCAAGTGACACCTGTGAGCTCGTGGGATTGAGAATGGCAGAGTTCACAGAGAAAACGAAAGAAAGGCTGTACGAGATCCTTCCCCCATACACAATTCGTGATAATCCTGTCGATCTGGGCTTTGTTGCCAACGATCCTGATGTGTGTGGGGAGGTCATAGAAATTGTGGCAGATGATGAAAGGGTTGATGGGATTGTTGTGAACTACATATATTCATGGTCGGGAAATTTCCTTGAGGTTCCTGCTGACAGCATAATAAATGCTGCAGGGAAAAAGCCCTTGACAGCGTGCATTAACTATCCGCCCGACATATGGGATGAGGTTAAAATAAAGCTTGAAGAAAATGGAGTTCCGGTCTATGCAACTCCTGAAATTGCTGTAAGAAGTTTAAAGGCTCTCAGGGACTATGGAAAACTGCTCAGCCGAGAATGATCCTGGCATCCACAGCAACAATCTGATCTCTGCCTGCCATCAGCGGATTTATATCAGCTTCGGCAACATTTTCATTGATTGCAAGCTTTTCAAAATTTTTAAGGAGACTGAAAAGCTCCTCAGCATTAAATTCAAAACCTCTGAATCCTTCAGAAATTTTTGAGAGTTTTGTCTCTTTCATCATCTCAAAAAAATCATCTCTGCTCACAGGCGAGATTCTGAACGACACATCCTGAAAGAGCTCCGAAAGAACTCCTCCACTTCCAAGTGCAATTACATGTCCAAACTGAGCATCTCTCTTTACACCAAGGAGGATTTCATATCCCCCGATCATCTTCTGAACTGCAACTTCCGAATTGATGAATTTAAAAGCATTCCTGAGCTCTTCATAACTTTTCAGATGTGTAAACACCCCGATCTCAGTTTTGTGATCCGGGACATTGGGTTTAACCACCACAGGATAGCTGAGCTTTTCTGCAATACCCTGAAGATCTTCCTCAGAATGAGCAAAATAGGTTTCAGCAACTGGTATGTCATAGGACTTGAGGAGTTCGAGAGATTCTTCAAGATTTAACGCCCTCATCATGCCTCCTTAATTTTCAAAATTTAAAACGTTTTTCACAGGCATGGCAGAAATTTTAACTTCCAACAACATATTACTATGAAACTCCCCTGGAGAAAGGTGAGGATGTGGAAATGCTATGCATGCGGGAAATGCTGTATTGCATATACCCCAAAGCTCACGTACTACGAGTATCTCAAAATGCCAGAGCAGTTTGTGATGGATAAAAGAGGGAGATACTACATCAGAAAATTCGGCAGGAGATGTCCATTCCAGAACAGAAATCTCTGTATGATCCAGTACTCCAAACCCCTTTCATGCAGGCTTTTCCCCTTTTCAGTTCACAGAAGAGGTGATGAGAGAGCTCTCATTGAATATGGAGGAGAAGAGTACTACGTTTACGTCGATCCATTCTGCCCCAACATAACCCTTGGCAATCCAACCAAGTCACTCATGGAAAAAGTAATTCAGGCTGTTAAATTGGTTTCAGGTAAGGAGGGGGATTTCAGCAGGCTTACATGCAACATTGATTTTAAAAATCAATTCAAACTTCAATCCTCCAATAATTATTTTTTAAAAGCCAAGCGATAAAATAGAAATGGATTTTTGGCTGTAACACCTTTTATCTCCTCTTGTCGTACATGAACTCAAGTGACCTGATTATGTTGGCAATAACCCTGTTTGCTGGTGTTTCAACTCCAAGCCTCTCTCCTTCTCTGACTATAGCCAGATTTAAGGTTTCAACCTCTGTTTTCCTTCCAGACTCAATATCCTGAAGCATTGAAACTTTGTTGTCCTTTGTTCCAGCAAAAGCCTGATAGACAAAATCAGCTATGTTTTCCATTTCCTCAAAATAAATTCCCCTGGCCTTTGCAACCGCAACAACTTCCTCAGCAAGCATTTTAATCAGATCCCTTGTCTCATCACATGCAAGTGCTTCGACACTTGTCATGCCTGTTACTGCAGCAACTGGATTGCATGCCACATTTGCCACAAGCTTCTTCCAGATTATTGGCTCGATGTCATCAACAACCACAATATCCTCCCCAGTTTTCCTGAGCTCCTCAACAATGTGGTTGAACCTCTCATCTGGGTTCTTGTCATACTTTCCTATGGTGAGCAAGGGACCAAAGCCTCCAACATATCTTATCACATTAGGCGATACAGGCATTCCGCTGTGGGCTGTGATGCCAGCGATAACCCTCTCCTTGCCGACTATTTCGGCAATGATGTCATGTACAAGCCCGTTCTGAACTGATAAAACCATTGTTTCGTCACCAATCATTGGAAGGGCATTTTTTGTTGCTGGAGCTGTTGCAAAACCCTTAACAGAGATCTGTACGAGGTCAACCTTCCCAACCTCTTCAGGGTTTGATGTTATATCAACACTGTCAACATGGACCTCATTACCATCCGGCATGATTACCGTATAACCCTCTTTTCTGTAGAGCTCGACCTTCTCTTTTACAACTTCGACCAGCGTGACATCATGCTCTCTGCCGAAAATGTAAGCAAAGATGCTTCCTATGACTCCTGCACCCATTATCGCGATTCTCATGTTTAATCCTTCTGTTTACGAATTTAAAATATTTTTGGTGAATAGTTGACACACACTGTCACAAAAACGAATGTTGTTGTATTCTGGAAAACAAAAAACGTTTTAAATTTTACAGATAACATGGTGTTGCGGTGATCGAACGGAGCTGCAAACACTGAAAATTATGAAAGGGTATATATACCTTAACACTGTGTGGCACACAGGCAAGAGGTGGTTGAGTTGGCAGTAAAGGAGGCGGAAAGGATAGCGGGAATATCAACGAGTACAATAAGAAAGATGTTTGAGATAGTTGAGATTGCTCGAAGAAAGGGGCTTGATGTGATAAACCTTGCAATAGGGGAGCCTGATTTTGATACACATCCGATGATCGTTGAAAAAGCTCATCAGGCAATGAGAGAGGGATTTACTCATTACACATCAAATTTTGGACTTGAAGAGTTAAGAGAGGAGATTGCAAAGAGATACAGGCAGAGAGGAGCAGATGTTGATGCAGAAAACATAATGATGACCACAGGAGCATGTGAGGCTTTGATCAATGCAAGTCTTGCATTTATTGAAAGGGGAAGCAGGGTCGTGATCCCGAGCCCATCTTTCCTTGGTTATTTCACATATGTATCGATGTGTGAGGCTAAGGTTCAGACTCTGAGCACCCATGACAGTGAATTCATCGTCGATGCTGATGCTCTCAATGAGATAATGGGAAAAGATGTCTCCGTTGTTTTCATAAATTATCCAAACAATCCCACAGGTGCGGTTATGAGCCAGAAAGAGCTTGAGGCTGTTGCAGAAGTGGCCATGGATTACAACGCGATTGTGGTGAGCGATGAGGTTTATGACTCCATTTACTATGACAAAGAACCCGGAACTCTTGCAGGGTTTGAGAATGTGATAGCAGTGAATGCATTCTCAAAAAGCCTTGCAATGACTGGGTGGAGGATAGGGTATGCCGTTTCAACCGAGGAAATACTCGAAAGAATGCTGAGGATTCACCAGCTAAATGGTGTATGTGCTCCAGCTTTTGCTCAGAAGGCAGTTGCAGATGTGATGTCAGAGGGAAAGGATAGGGAGATAACCAGATCTATGGTTGATGAATTCAGAAGAAGAAGAGACTTCGTTTACAGCAGGCTTGTAGATTTGGGATTCAGTGTCATCAAGCCGGAAGGAGCGTTCTACGTTTTCCCAAGATTTGACAGTGATTCATCAGAATTTGTTGAAAAGCTTGTCCTCGAAAAAGGTGTTTCAGTCACACCCGGTCCACCATTTGGAGACGGAAATGAGGGCTACTTCAGAATAAGCTACGCCACATCTCTTGAAAGGCTTGAAGAAGCCATGGAAAGGATTGAGGAGTTTATCGGACATACATGATTACATCGTTTAATTAAATTTTATTCCTGAAAATTTTCTTCCCATTACGCATTCGGAACTTACGACAGAGCAGTGCCGGAATGGGAGTCTCTGGTAAATGCGGGCTCAAACCGACCTGTCACAGGTACACGGTATTCAAAGGTTTAAAGGTGAAGATCATCATGATGTTTTAATTTGCAGTTGACCACCCTCACCATCCGACTGACCAGCGGGAAATGAGATGTTCAGCAGTGCTGTGAAGTATCCATTTGCTCACTTCACCCTGTCAGGATTGACTTTCATTGTACTTTTTCATGCTCCGACAAATTTCAAAAGATTAATATTGTCTTTCACAGAACACCCTTTTGGGTGGTTTTAATGAAGGTAAACGGCGTTGAGGTTGAGGAGACTTTTGCAGAGGCTTTCGACATAAAGATTGCGAGGGTTTTGATTACTGCCTACGACTATGACTGGGCATGGATTGCTGCCAATGAGGCGACGGGTTTTGGAACCTCGGTCATCATGTGCCCTGCTGAGGCGGGGATAGAGAAGAAGGCCCTGCCGTCTGAGACCCCGGACGGGAGGCCGGGATACTATATCCAGATCTGCCACATGAGCAAAAAAGGTCTGGAACAGCAGTTACTTGCGAGGCTGGGGCAGTGTGTTCTGACAGCACCAACCACAGCTGTGTTCAATGGTTTGCCTGAAGTTGAGGAGAAGTTCGACACAGGCAACAAGCTCAGGTTCTTTGCAGACGGATTTGAGAAGCAGGTTGATGTTAATGGCAGAAAAATGTGGGCGGTTCCAATGATGGAGGGAGACTTCCTGATAGAAAGCGACATTGGCTATGTGAACGGCATCGCAGGAGGAAACTTCTTCATATTCGGTGAGACCCAGCCTTCAGCTTTGGCTGCTGCGAAGGCAGCGGTTCAGGCCATCGCGGATGTTGAGGGCGTCA
>WAMS01000011.1 GCA_015522195.1 Geoglobus sp.
AAATCAGCTGACATTCACAGTGACAGATATTGCAGCAGACGGTTTCACAATAATCTACATTCTGCAGGCTCCATCGGATGAAGGAACCTATCCATTCACAGGCACTTTTGAAGCACTCGGTCAGGATGTAGCCATGATCGGTGGTGATACAACCATACAGATTTCAGCTGGAGAAACAGTTCCTGACAATGTTGATGACACTCTTGAACAGCTTGTGAGCAAATACAATCCCGATTTTGAGTGGAGAACAGAGACTCCAGCAAGAAATGACGTTCTGCAGGCTGTTGTAAATGCTGTAATTCAGTACTTCAGCACGTCTGATGATGCAACGAAGCAGGAGATAGTCAGTGATGTTGTGCAGCTTGTGGTGCTTTACTTCAGCCTTTCTGACTGAAATATTTCGTCTGTGATTATTTTTATAAATTCTCTGCTCTCCATAACCCTGAATGCAGGCAACCCTCTGAATTTCTTTACAATAAACTCATGAAGTTCTTTTTTGCCTGAAGCACAGCAATCACTAAGCAGAATCGTGTAGAAATCATTGCTTACAGCATCGAATGCTGTTGCGAGAACGCATACATTCGTGTTTATTCCGGCCAGTACAACGGTATCAATTCCAAGTTCCCTGAGGGTCAGGTCCAGATCTGTTCTGAAGAATGCACTGAACCTTCTCTTTTCAACAATTATGTCATTCCTGTCGGGTTTCAGGTCATCAATGACCTCAACCCCTTCAGTACCTCTTACTGCATGCTCCTTCATAAAATCAAAAAACCAGTCATTTTTCATATAGCTGTCATTGGCAAAAATAATGGGAATCGAGAGTTCCCTGCATTTCTTTATTGTTTCAGCAACCCGCGGAATTATTTTTCTGTGCTCCTCTGTAAAAAATGGTTCATTCCCCTTTATCATATCAACGATTATCAGAGCAGGTTTCATTTACAGCTTCCTCTTGTCTATAACTCTCTTTGCCTTACCCTCAAATCTCGGCAAACTTTCAGGCTCAAGAATCTCAACCTTCGGTGTAACATTAAGATAGCTCTTCAGTGTCTCTCTGACCTTTGAGGCAAGCTGATCCACACCTATTTTCCCCTGATATTCAGGACTTATCTCAACCTGAACCGACATCTCATCCAGTCCTTTATCATCCCTGTCCAGAATTATCTGATAGTGCTCGCTCACCTCCTTTACCTGCATGAGAGCATATTCTACATGGCTTGGAAATACATTCACACCTCTGACTATGAACATGTCATCTGCCCTGCCCGTTATCCTTTCTATTCTCGGATGCCATCTTCCGCAGTTGCACCTCTCGAGAATAATGCTGGTAATGTCCCCGGTTCTCCACCTTATCATCGGCAGACCTTCCTTTCCGAGCACTGTTACAACAAGCTCTCCACTCTCGCCCTCACCGAGCTGCTCTCCTGTTTCGGGATCGATAATTTCAATCAGAAAGATATCTGCCCAGAAATGGATGCCTGCCTTCTCACTGCATTCACTGACAACAGGACCGCTTATCTCAGAAGTGCCGTATATGTTTATTGCATCGATTCCCGTCTTCTCCTCAATCCTTTTTCTTGTTTCCTCGCTCCATGGCTCTGCTCCAAAGAACCCCATTCTCAGTTCTGTGTCATTTCTGAGATCAACGCCCATCTTCTGAGCGTACTCGGTCAGATAGAGCATGTAGCTTGGTGTGCAGCAGAGAACCGTCGTTCCGAGATCGAGCATTAGTTCAATCTGTCTCTGGGTGTTACCGGATGATGAGGGGACAACAGTTGCACCGAGTCTCTCTCCGGCATAGTGAAATCCAAGACCTCCTGTAAAAAGGCCATAACCATAGGCATTCTGAATAACATCCTCCTTTCTGACTCCCGCAGCATACATGGATCTCGCCAGACTTTCAGACCAGAGTTCAAGGTCCCCGTAGGTGTACCCGGTAACAGTTGGCTTTCCGGTTGTGCCACTGGATGCATGCAGCCTGACAATCTGTGAGAGCGGAACAGCAAACATCCCGTAGGGGTAGGTATCTCTCAGATCCTGCTTTTTGACAAATGGAAGCTTTGCAATATCATCAACACTTTTTATTTCATCCGGTCTGACCCCGGCCTGATCGTATAGCCTTCTGTAAAATTCGGAGTTTCTGTAGGCAAAATCGACAGTGTATCTAAGCTTTTTGGCCTGCAAATCTCTAATCTCCTCTTCAGAAAGCCTCTCAACCTGCGGATTCCAGTACAGAGTACCACCTCCAAAGATAACGTTTTTTCATGAGTATTACATAGTCAATGGTATAAATATCTTACCCTTTAAATTGTAAAATTTAAAATGCCTTTTTCATTAAATCGTAAAATTCAGACAGAAATGCGGAAAACTCTCCAGACAAAATCCATTTCATCAGGCAGATTTGAGAGTTTCTGTTTCACAAGCTCAAGTCTTTTTTCAAGTTCCATTTTTGGAAAAAGAGCATTGGACATTGCAGGAATGGAATAAAAGTCAACAACAAACTCTCTTTTAACTCTGAATGAAATCTCATCTGTAATGCCATTGAGCCTCCCAATGGCCTTTTCTACACTCTTCCATGGGAATGGGAGACTGTGGTTCAATCCAATTTTTTCAAGAACCTCCTCATCACCTTCAAACAGACCAACAATATATGTGCCACATACTGTTCCGTTCTCCCTGACAACCCTTACGGCATCTCTCAATGCTTTCTCACCGTCTGGAATTAAAAATATGACTGCATTGAAAGCAGCTGCATCAAATGAGCTGTCCCTGAAAGGGAGCCTGCTTCCATCTCCGATCAAAGCATCATACAGCCTGTTTCTTGCTATTCCTACCATGCCCGGAGATATGTCAAGTCCAACAACCTTCGAATCTGAGAAAACTTCCCCGAGAACTCCTGTGCCGCAGCCAACATCCAGTACAAGCTCAGCATATCCAATTTTCTTCTTGATCTCCCAAGCAAGTCTTGCAAAGAACCCGTATTTTCTTTCAAAACTGTCGTATACTGGAGTGCTTATGTCAAAGTTTCTTCCGATTATCAGCTTTATTTTCTTCTCCTTTCCACCTCCTGCAATTGCTGGAATAAGGATTAAAATGTCGGTATCTGCAACTTTTCTTGTCTCAAGCTCATCCTTTTTCAGCAGCTCACCATTGAGGGATATGTTGTAAAAGCTCAGATCCAAAAGATCATTTTTCACCTGGGGGTAATGTTCCCGTATTTTCTCTATGGCTTCTTCAACCGATATTTCTTTTTCAATTCTGATCTCAACTTCCTTTCCGATTTTTGAGGCAATGGGCCCTACAAATCTGACGATCATCTCTTCAGCGTTCCTCCTGTTTAATTGCTTCAATGTACTTCTCAGATGAGAGCTTAATCTTTTCCCTGTTGTACTCCTCAGCGGTGATGTATCTCAATGCTCCTGTTGAACAGAACTTCACACATTCGGGATCTCCGCTGCATAAATCACATTTTAGAGGTTTCTTTGTTACCGGATCGAGGAAATTAACGCCAAAAGGACATGCAATAATGCATCTCCTGCAGGCAATGCACTTCTCGAAGTCAATGATCTTTGCATTTCTCTCATCGACATAAAAAGCCTCAACCCTGCAAGAGTTCATGCAGGGGGCATCCTCACACTGCAGGCACACAAGAGGGAGTTCAAAACCCTCAAAAACATCTCTGAGCACTCTTATCCTCGATCTTTCCGGATTTATCACACCAAAATGTTTAAGCGAGCAGACAATCTCACAGTCCCTGCATCCGGTGCAGAGTTCAGGGAATACAGCAAGCATTCTCTCCTCCACGATCTCACCTCTTTTTCACATCAGCCGCTTTCTCAATTACCGGAAAACTCATCCTTGGTTTCTCTATTCCAAGTCTCGCAAGAGTTTCTTCTTTCGGAATTCCATTTTCATCCCATCCATGCTGTCTGTAGTATTCATCAAGCATTTTTTCGTATTTCTCTCTATCAAGCTTTCTCCCTTTCATGAATGGCAGGCCCCTTTTTGTTTCCTCTCTGAAATATCTCTCTGGCGGATAGTCATCTTTTCTGCTGAATCCGTTCATAACATTGAAGAGTCTCTCAATTGTGTAGTTTCTCTCTGCAATCTCCATAAGCTGCTGCTTTGTTAACTCAATGCCTGTTGCATACTTTATGAGAGGCACATAATCCTCAAATTTTGGTGAGTTGGCTGAATTGAACACAGTCTGAAACTTGCATATTCCAAGGCTGTCAACAATGTTGTAGAGAAGTTCATGCCACCAGACCATTATGCCCTTCGTTTCGTAGGCTGTGAAGTCACTTATTATTTTGTGGCCGTAAATCTCCTCAAGAAGGTTCTCAGGAAGCTGGAAAAGATCTATTCCAGGTCTGCTTCGCAGGTGATCTGCCCCCCTCGTGGATGTTGCAATGCCCAGGGCAAAACTCGGAATTCCTCTTTCATCTGTAAGCAGATTCGGGTGGTTCTTTGTCTGGTTGGCATAATAGAGCGTTTCCTCTCCAAAATGCTCTGATGCCTTCCTGAATCCCTCGGCAAGGATGTTTCCTATACCCTCCCTTTCTACTATCATTCTCGCAAGCTCAAGAACAGCCTCTTCATTCCCCCATTCCAGCCTGAGCCCGAATGTATCCTTTTCGGTAATGTATCCCCTCTGGTAAAGCTCGAAAGCCCATGCAACGGTTGTTCCCATTGAAATTATGTCAACTCCCCATTTATTGCATTCAGCATTTCCCTTTATCACAAACTCCCAGTCGTAGATGCCCACCCCTGTTCCAAAGGCTCCTGCAGCAGCATATTCCGGACCTTCAGTTGTCAGACCTGCATTCTTCCCCTCCCTGATCTTTACCCTGTGTCTGCAGTGTACACTGCAGCCAATGCATGCCACCATCTTTACGCCATACCTCTCAAGATTTTCAGCTTCAAGTGGAGAGCCATCCTCTCCCGGAGTGTTGTACTGCCAGTTCATCGTACCAATAAAGCCTGTGGTGTATGAAACGTCATAAAGCAATGGAGTTCCGAGTCTTCCAAGGGTTTTCGCCCACTTCGTGCTTCTGGCTCTCCCATCAACATCAAGAGCGTACCTCAAAAGATTTTCAGGATCGTGAATTTCAACATCAACTGCTCCGCTTGCTGCAATGGCCTTGAGATTTTTTGAACCCATCACAGCTCCAAGCCCGCTCCTTCCTCCAGAATTTTTCACACCATTCATCACGTTTGCAAAGACGACTCTATTCTCTCCGGCTCGTCCTATAACCATTGATTCAGCTCTGTCGTCTTCTATTTCCTCTCTTATTGCCTTCTGCGTCTCATGGGTATCCATTCCCCATAAATGCTCTGCCCCCCTTATCTCAATCTCCCCATCTTTTGCAAGGATGTAAACAGGTCTTTTTGCTTTTCCCCTGACAATTATGTGATCAAAACCTGCATACTTTAGCTGGGGACCAAAGGCACCACCCATATTTGAATCTCCAACCCCTCCAGTTATGGGGCTTTTTGCAGAGATCTGAACTCTTCCAGCTCCAAGTGCTGGAAATCCTGAAAGCAAACCTGATCCCACTGCAAGAATGTTCTCCTCGCTGAGAGGGTCAGCATCAGGCGGAATGTTATTGTAAAGGTAATACCAGTTCAGCCCCCTCCCTCCGAGGTGCATTTTTCTGAGTTCAACAGGTATATCCTGCACAACTGCCTTCTCCTTTGTCAGATCAACAAATGCAGCCTTTCTTTTCAGAACCATTCTATCACCTACGCAGGACCCTGAACCTTGGGCTGATCGGCATCAACCCAGGATATTCTCCATCTGCTACCGCAATGAGGACATTCAGCAATTTCCTGATTTCTTTCAACCTCAAACCTTTTTCTGCAGTTCAGGCATCTTGTTGACAATGTCATAAATATCACCTCTGATTTTTACTTTGTAAAATTTGGTACTTAAATTTTTTTACACCATTGAAGTTACCGGATCTGTTTGTTCACCGGTGATTTTTCTGCAGTCTATCCATAACGGATCAGTTGAAACTTAAATATGTTGATGGGAATGGTGAATTGCTCGAATGAAAGGAGATCGTGAATAGCTCGAAAAGTGTGATTTAACGATAAGGAATGCACCTGTTGGAGTGAGTCAGACGTTTAATAAATTTTCAGAGTTTAAAAATAATTGAGAACTTCAAAATCCTTTAACCAACTGTTGTATAACCGCCACTTATGCTGATAACCTGCCCCGTTATGTACTCTGACTGATCGAGAGCAAAGAATATCACACCATTTGCAATGTCTTCCGGATTTCCAAGTCTTCCTCTTGGATATGCTCTAACAAGCTTCTCTTCACCGCCAACACTTTTTAAAAATCCCTCAACTCCCGGAGTTTTTGTAACTCCAGCAGCAACACAGTTCACTGTTATGTTGTGCCGTGCAACTTCCTTTGCCAGAGCCTTGCTGAATCCAATTACTGCCGCCTTGGCTCCTGAATAAACAGTCAGATACGGTTCACCAATCCTGCCTGCGTCACTGACTATGTTGATAATCCTGCCATACCTTTTCCCGATCATGTCTTTCAATACAGCATGAGTGCAGTTTAATGTGCCGTAATAGCAGATCCTGATGTCCCTCTCCCAGTCTTCAGGTGTTGTATCTGTGAACTTTTTTATTGTCCAGAAGCCTGCATTGTTGACGAGGATGTCAACAGGGCCAAAGACCTCTTTCACCTCATCGACCATTCTTCTCACATCATCGTAATCTGTAACATCTGCCTTCACTCCGATAGCATCCCCACCGAGTTTTTTCAGCTCTTGAGCTGTGCTCTTTGCCGTCTCTTCATTTATATCATTCACAACCACCTTAGCTCCTTCTTTTGCAAAAGCCTCTGCTATGGCTCTTCCAATTCCTCTTCCGGCACCTGTTACCAGAACAACCCTGTCTCTGAACCTCATTTCTCATCACCCTGATATTACATTGTAAAGACCATTTAAAAATTTAATGTTAAGTCCGTAAATTGAAAGTGGTTTAAATTGATATGAGTGTCAGAACAACCTCATTGATTGCCTTCAGAATTCTGTGCTCTGTGATAAGACCAACAATCTCTCCGTTCTCCTCTACGTAAAGCTGATTCACCCCCTCCTCCAGCAGCTTATTTGATGCTTCCCTTAAAGTTGCATCTGCCGGTATTGTTTTCAGAGGAGAAGACATGATTTCGCTCACTTTTATTTTGCTCGGGTCCTTGCAGTCCTTGACCACCTTTCTTGCAATTGAGCCCTCGGTAACAATTCCCAGGGGTCTGCCATTATCGTCCACAACAACAGCACATCTTACACCCTTCTCCACCATAATTTTTGTGGCGGTGGAAACATCCGTTCTTGCATTGACTTTCGTAACATCCCTATTCATCACATCTCTTACCTTCATCACAACAGTCATCCAACCACCCCCTCAAAGCTCGAAGTAATGCTTTTCAAGATCTTCCATCTCATCTGTCCTGCCTTCCCTGACTATCTCGCCCTTAACAAGGACACTCACTCTGTCCGCGAGCTCCAGTGCCAGATGAACATTCTGCTCTACCAGCAGTATTGAGATGTCAGTCTCATTTTTAATTCTTTTCAGCGCCTCAAGAATCTTTCCAAGTATTATTGGTGCTAAACCCATTGATGGCTCATCAAGCAAAAGCAAACTTGGGTTTGACATCAAAGCCCTTCCAATTGCAACCATCTGCTGCTCTCCACCACTCATGTTCCTCACGATGTTATTTTTCAGCTCTTTTATCCTCGGAAAAAGCCCATAAACAAATTTGAGCTGATCCTCACAATCTTCATCCCTTGCACCAAGTCTCAGATTGTCCTCGACAGTCATAAACGGGAAAAGCTTTCTTCCTTCAGGACAGACGCCCATTCCCCTTCTGATTCTCTCGTGAGGTTTTAAAGCATCTATCCTCTCTCCATTGAAATTTATTTTCCCTTCGCTCTTTACAAGACCACATATTGAATTGAGCAGTGTTGTCTTGCCAGCACCATTGGGTCCGAGGACGGCAACAACCTCTCCTTTCCCTACCTGGAGGTCAACTCCGTGCAGTATGTGTGCCCTGCCGTAGTATGAATTCAGACCTTCAACTTCAAGCAACTGCATAACCATCACCCAGATATGCTTCTATGACCCTGATATCCCTTACGATTTCTTCAGGAGTTCCCTGACAGAGCAGAACACCGTAATTCAGTACTATAACTCTTTCCGCATGATTGAAAAGCTCTTTGAGTTTATGTTCTATGACGATCATTGTCACTTCCATTTCTTTAAGCCTGTCAATGGCGGAATGAAGTTCAGCGCACTCTCTTGGGCTTAACCCGGAAAATGGCTCATCCAGGAGAAGGAGTTTTGGATTGGTGGCAAGAGCAAGTCCAATGTTCAGTTTTCTCAGATCTCCCTGAGACAGGTTTCTTGCGATCATGTCTCTTTTGTTCCACAGGTCAAAGTCCTTCATAATCTCTTTGTAGTCGTCTGTTATGACTCTGAAGTTCTCTTCAACACTCATGTTCATAAAGGCCTTGATCAGCTGAAATGTTCTGACAAGGCCGAGCTTTGCGAGCTCACTGGGTCTTTTGCCTGTTATGTCTTTACCCATAAACTCTACCCTTCCCTCGGTTGGTTTCATGTACCCCGAGATCACATTGAACAGGGTTGTCTTGCCAGCACCATTGGGTCCTATTATGCCAAGACATTCTTTGTCAACTACTTCCAAGTTAATATTTTCCAGAGCTACAAGTTCACCGAATTTTTTCTTTACATTTTCCACCTTAAGTAAAGTCTTCATCGTAAATTGGTTAGTGCATTCGAAATATTTAAGTATTACCTTTCTCAATCACAATTAATGATGCGGAAAGTGTTGATACTGGTATTGTTGGCTGTGCTGATATTCGGGTGCGCACAGCAGGAACAGAAACCCGAAACAACCCCAACCCCCAAACCAACTCCAACGCCAACTCCAAAGGCAACACCAACGCCGGAAAAAACTGCAACGCCACCACCTTTCGGAGGTAAAAAAGAGGTGGTTATCGGAGTTATAGGTCCTATGGCATTACCTGAAGGTACTGCTGAGAAAAACGCTGCGATGCTTGCTGCCAAGGAAATAAATGAGCAGGGCGGCATTCTTGGCCTCAAGGTGAGAGTTGTTGTTGGCGACACAAAGCTCAAACCAGATGAGGCAACGAAGGAGTTCAGAAGACTTGCAACTGAGGAGAAAGCGGATATGATAACTGGTGGCTTCAGCAGTGGTATTATG
>WAMS01000012.1 GCA_015522195.1 Geoglobus sp.
GGAAGAGAGGAGGTTCTTGCTGCATTTGCCGTTTCCATATCATCAGCAACACTCACCACCACCATATCAGCCATTTTCGGTATTCCTCTTGCATACAAGCTGGCAAGAAATCCCGGAAGAGTTGCTCAGATTGCTGAGGCAATCGTCATATCCCCTGTAGTGCTGCCACCTCTTGTTACGGGACTCTTTCTTCTGTCTGTTCTGTCTCCAGCAGGATTCATAGGCAGAGTTGCGGAAAATGCGGGCATTGAGATCACAAGAACATTTCTTGCTGTCGTGCTTGCCCAGCTTGCGGTTGCATCTCCATTTACAGTTATCTCTGCAAAGGCAGCTTTTGAGGAGATAGACCCCAAGCTTGAGTTTGCAAGCAGACTCATGGGTGCTGGAAATCTCAGGACCTTCCTAAGGGTATCTCTTCCCCTCGCAAAGAGAGGGATCATTGCAGGGCTTCTGATGACTTTTGTGAGAAGTGTTGGAGAGTTTGGAGCAACATTTATGCTTGCATACTTCCCTAAAACCCTGCCAGTTTATCTGTACACATCATATCTGAGGGGAGGTGTGGAGGAGGCTGCGCCTGTTGCACTGCTCCTTCTTCTGATAGGTCTTGTGGTGTTTGCTGTTCTCAGAGCGGTGGGTGATGGATTTGCTGGAACTGAAAGGAGTAAGTAAAAAACTTGGAAGTTTCAGGCTTCAGGTTGACTGTGAATTTGAGGGCATAACTGCAGTTCTCGGACCCAGTGGGTGCGGTAAAACAACAATGCTCAATATAATCGCAGGATTGATCAGGCAGGATTCAGGAAGCATAATTCTAAACGGGAGAGATATATCCAATCTTCCTCCAGAGAAGAGGAGAATTGGCTATGTTTTCCAGGATTATGCACTTTTTCCCCACATGACAGTAAGGGAGAACCTGAGCTATGGAAACAGAGGCAGTGTTGATGAAATTGCTGAGATTTCTGGAATTACCCATCTGCTTGACAGATCTGTCAGACTGCTTAGTGGTGGTGAGAAGCAGAGAGTTGCTCTTGCAAGGGCTCTGATCACCGAGCCTGATCTTTTGCTGCTGGATGAACCGATGAGCAGTGTTGATGAGCTTATGAGAAAAAGACTTATTGTGGAAATGGGTTCAATTTTGAAGAACTACCGCATCCCTGTGGTTTATGTGACTCACAGCAGAAGAGAGGCGTTTTTAATGGCAGACAGAATCGCAGTCATGCTCGGTGGAAAGATTCTGCAGATTGATGAGGCAGAAAAGGTTTTTGAGGAACCCAAAAACAGGCATGTTGCCGAGTTCATGGGTGTGGAAAACATATATGATGGCATTGTGAAAAGCTCAGGGAAGTACATAGAGATTGAGTGGAGTGAAGGCACAGTTTACTCGGCAAAAAACAGTTTTCAAAAAGGGGATGAAGTTGTTTTCTGCATAAGACCTGAATACGTGATGGTTGTGAGGGAGGGGAAGCCTCTCGGCGAGATGCTTGACGGGAATGTTTTTCATGGGAGTGTGATAAAGAGGATAAATGTCGGCGGGATGCATGAACTCCTTGTAAAACTTGAGAACGAGCTTGTGACCTCTCTAATTCCCGATCATGCTTACCACAGACTTGGACTCGATGAAAAGGATGAGGTTATGATCGGATTCAAAAAGAACAGAGTTCATGTGATGAAAAGAACGGACTGATGTCAGGCACTTTTCATTCAAAAATTTTTAAAGCGACCCTGCCATATCCTGTCAATGAAAATAGCTCTGATAGGTGGCACCGGTAACATTGGAGAGGGGCTTGCGTTCAGACTCAGACTTGCAGGCTTTGATGTTATAATCGGATCAAGGAGTGAGAGTAAGGCCAGATTAAAGGCCGAATACTTCAATTCACTTGTTGAAAGACTTGGGGGAGAGGGGAACATCAGCGGCACCATCAATGACGAGGCATCAAGAAAGGCCGATGTGTGCATTATAACAATTCCATGGAGATACGCATTTGAAACTGCCGAGAGATTGAGGGACAAGCTTGCTGGGAAAATAGTCATCTCCCCTGTTGTTCCAATGGTGGTTGAAAACGGCACATTCAGGTATGTTCCACCCAAAGAGGGTTCAGCCGGTTTGAAACTTGCGACAATTCTAAGCAGAAGCAAAGTTGTTGTCGCGTTCAACAACATACCTGCAAGAAGATTTGCAAACCCTGAAGAGAAATTCAGCTGGGATGTTGCGGTGTGTGGAGACGACGAAATGGCAAAAAAAACTGTGATGGACATTGTGTCTGAAATTGAAGGTCTGAGAGCCTTTGATGCAGGTGGACTTGAGAACTCACCAACAGTTGAGGCAATTACACCGCTTCTCATCAATCTTGCAAAGAAAAATAAAACATCGGAACTGGGAATCAGATTTGCTTAAAGAAGCATTTTTCCTTCCCACTCTTTGAGATAGGCCGAACTTCTGCTCACGTCTGCAAACAGCTGTTCTGCCTTTTCAACATCCTCCACATCGATCCTGGCTGAATTTTTCACCTTTGCGATTTCATTTGCAGGGGCGAGAAGCTGAATCGCATATCTCAAACTGTTTTTCTCACCTATTTCGGTCAGCTTTTCTAAGGCCTCATTTTCAATGACCAGACCCATCTCAGCAGCTCTTGTTTCGATTATAAGCCTTATTTCCTCCTTGCTGTAGGGCTCGGTGGTGATTATAAGCAGCCTATCCAGAAGATCAAGAGGGACTCCATGTGGTGAGGTGTCGTCAGTACCTCTAATTCTTGCAAAACCCCTGTTTGATGCGAGGATTATAATAGGTGCCATCTCACTCTCCATGGCCCTGTTCATGAATGCAAAGAGCTCGATGTCCATCAGGTGGGTTTCGTCTATAAAGAGAACTCCAGGAATGAGCTCGGCAATTCCCTGTTCAATCCACTCCTTCACCTGCTCATCTACAGCCTGTCTTACCTCACTGTCTATCTCTCTGCTTTCAGATGAGAAAAGGCTTAACAAACTTCCTCTCTTAGCCCTTGCCTCATCCAGATCGTGCAGGGTTACAACATACGTGAATTCTCGATCTTTCTCAACATTTCCATCTGGTCTCTCAACAACATCATCGATATCTATATCATACCTTTTCTCAGGATTTGCCTTTCCGAGTCTGCTGATTCTGCCAGTTTCCCTGTCAATCATTATCACATCTCCCTCAGATATTCCTGAATACATGAACTGAAGTGCAAGTCTGCTGCCCACACTGAATGTTCTCCTTTCCTTTTTTGTTGCCAGGGTTATCCTTGCAGATTCGGGAATCTTCTGTGTGGGATTGTATGGATTTGGAACCATGTTGTACTCCAGTTCAACAAGCTCCCCTTCAAGGACCCTTCTTGTTTCTCTTATTCTCACACCTATGGCCTTTCTCATGGTCTGATAAAGAGCCTCGGTCTTTTTCATCTCACTGCTGTAGAATTCGCTGGCTGAGGCCTGAACAAATGGAATATCTCTGCCCAGTTCCTTGCTGATAGCTACTGCTATGGCTGTTTTTCCTGTCCCCGGAGGCCCTGCAATTAGTATTCCTCTTCCAGCCATCTTCCCCTCTCTTATAAGTCTTACAATAATCCCTGCTGCCTCCCTTGCTTTTTTCTGTCCCACAAGACCTCCACCGACGGTTTTGGCCCTCAGATCCTTATCAAGCCCCAGTCCTGAGATGTGGGAATGGGCACTGTATCTCTCAAATCTTGTTGCAAGCTCCCTTATCTCTTCCATGATCATCACCAAATTTCAATGGATAAGAATTTCAATATAAAATTTTTGCATACCGCTCTTTTTGCTCCACACCTGCATAGCCGGATAGAGAGCACATCTTCTGCCAATCTCTCAAAAGCGTTTCAGTCGGTTACTGAGTTTGTTTGCCTTCTGTCGTAAAACTTATCACACTTGAGTTAAAAAACTGATTCATGAACAGGAACTTTATTTCTGCAGCTCTGATAATTATGCTGATTCTAACTCCGATAAATGCCCAGTTTGAAGATTATACTGAGAGAAGCATAAAGGCTGTTGCTGTTGTTAGTGGAGGAAACGAGGGAGCGACGATCAACATAACTGTAATTGTAACACCCGGCAATGGAAGGGTCTTTGTTTCGGTAACACCGTTTACAGAAATTGACATGCAGGGAAGTGCTCAGCTCTCTGCTCTGACTGCAAGTGACCTTACAGGGAAGGATTTTCTGAACTACGATTTCTTCTACATCATAGAGGCAAGATCAACCATTGTCGGTGGACCTTCTGCTGGAGGGGTCATGACTGTTGCAACAATAGCCGCCCTTGAAAATCTCACACTCAGAAAAGACGTTTTCATGACCGGAATGATCTACCCCGATGGAACAATAGGACCTGTTGGTGGAATACCGTACAAGCTTGAAGCTGCCGCCGAGGATGGAGCCAAAGTTTTCCTGATACCCAAGGGTCAGAGGTATGCCAAACTTGAGGAGACCAGAGAAGTGAAGAAGGGGCCTTTTGTTATCATAAACACCGAAACAAAAACTGTGGATCTTATCGAATACGGGAAAAAGTTTGGTGTTGAGGTGGTAGAGGTTGAGAACATAAATGAAGCCCTTGCATATTACACCGGATACCAGCTTGAGAGATCTGAGGAAAAATTAACCCAGGAAAAATACCAGTATCTCATGAAGATTCTTGCTGAAAAAATGAAGGAAGATGCTCTGAACCTGTACACAGATTTTGAGAAAATTGCAGATGAGGACGTCAAAAAAGAGGTTGACGAGAGATTTAACAATGCGGAGAAATACATTGACCAGGGATACTTTTATTCAGCCACAAGCTCCTTTTTCACGGCCAAGATTATAATGAGGGAAGAAATATACAGAAAAAAAATCCAGAGTGAGGAGGAATTCTCTCTCGAGGAGAGGGTAATCAGGGATGAAATTGAGTCAATCAGAAATACTCTTGATTCTTACCAGATTGGTCTCGTTTCACTCCAGATTGTGGGTGCTGCAGAAGAAAGGCTTGCAAAGGCAGAAAATTACCTTCAGAAGGCTCTGAACTCAAAGGACTGGGATAGAGCCATAGCCAATCTTGCTCTTGCAAGAGAAAGGGTTGAGAGTGCAAAGATATGGCTGTCGATTCTGCCTGAGATAAAAAAGGACAGTTACATGAGTGATGAGGAAATCAGAAAAAGGGCTGATTTCTATCTCAGCATGGCAGAATCGATATTTGTCTATGCAGAATCCATCGGTGGATATTCAAACCTTCTTTACGGGGATGGATCTGCAGACGAGAGCAGAAGCATTGCAGAACAGCTTTACAATCAGGGATACTACGCAGGTACAATACTGACTGCAATGGATAGCATAATCAAATCTGCGATGTCAATCGAGCTCATAGGTATTCGCAGCGAAGAAACTCTTTCAGAAAAAGTCAACCAGGCAAGAGATTCAAGTCAGAATGCTATCGGTGTGGCTGAAAAATACACAATTCCCGTTCTTGCCTATGCATACTACGAATTCGGAGAAACTTCCGAGGGTGTCTGGAAGATATACTACTACAGACTTTCTGAGCGGATTGCAAAAACACTTTCACTGATGGGAGGGAAGGAGAGCATAAGGATTGTTGAGGTGGATTACAAAAACCCTGAAATAAAAACAACACCTGAGATTGAAACAGTTGTTGAGAAGTACCTTCCGTACAGCATTCCTGGGTTTGAGGCTGTTTTTACCATTGTATCAGTATCAGCAGTGCTAATATTCCTGAGAAAAGGGTTGAAAAAAAGTTAACTCCTGAATTGCCCATCAGCCCCTTTTTTTCTGCTGTAGCTCCAAGAATGCTGTCAACATGTATGCCGATAAAACCTGCGGTTAATGCTACAATCGCCTCATATCCTCCAAGAATTCCGGAAACAAATGCGTAAATTGATATGATGGCTGAACCGGCAAATGCAGAGATCTCCCCGATAAATGAGACTCCCCCGCTCTCTCCGGGTTTTACCCTTTCAAAGCTCGTAATCAGATAGACTTTTCTGGCTGTCTTCCCGATCTCACTTGCCATCGTATCTCCAAGAGCTGCCGACAGGCTTGCTACAAACGCCGCTGAAAATGGACTGATTGAAAAGTAGCCATAGTTTAAAGCAAAGAAGAGTGCTGGCAGACTGTTAGCAAAAACATTGCTGTACCCTCTTGCCCCACCTGCAGGTTCCCCGACTCCAAGAGATTCCTTCTGCCTGTATTTGTACTTTGTTGCCATCGATCCGATTGCATAGAAAAGGATCAGTGCAATGAAAAACCTGATGTCGGAAGAGACAATTATGAGCATGCCGACAATCGTTGCAGCCATCAGCCCTGTCTCGTCAGCTATTTTTGATCTGTAAGCTATGAGACTCAGAAGAAAAGCAATCAAAAATCCAAAAAAAAGCTCTTCTCTGCTGACAGTTATTCTGTAAATGTCAAAGGTTATCAGTATGGATGCATTTGCAAGAAGAAGTGATGTGGAGATGAATTCATTTCTCAGAGCGTAAACAACCAAGGATGACGCCAAGGACATTGTAAGTGCAATCAGTACTGAAAACTCCCATTCCCACGGGTTTGGAAATGAAGTCAGAAACAGGAATCCAAGAATGAAATAGACAGGTATTCCAAAATAGTACGGGGTTCTTTTTCTGAAGGCAGCCACCAACATGGATGGGGCTGCAGCATACTCGGGCATGAGATTTTTAAAAGTCAGAAGTACCATCAACAATGCTATCCCGAGTGATATCAGCCTGTCGAGATTTTTTTCAGGGTCCTTTGAATACTTTCCGAGCGAGTAAACTGTAAGGGCAAGAATCAGCCCGACAACTTCAGTCTTATCAAGAAATTTGAACAGCAGGGCAATTACTGCAAGTTCAGGATTCATTGGCAAGGGTTTTAAAAAGAGGCAATAAAAATCTAACTGATGCTTGGCATTCTCTACAGAATCTACGAGAAAAAACTTGAAAATGAGGTTTTCAAGAAAACAATTCCCGGGCATATTGCAGTTATAGTGGATGAGATGAGTTCTGATGATCTGATAAAGGGTCTTAACAGGTTCGTGGAATGGAGCAGAACTGCAGGAATTAAGGAAATCACGTTTGCAATAAGCTGCCATGGGATGTGTGAAATTGAAGAAATTTTGAGGAATGCACCTGGAAAAATCAGACTGATAACGGATGGAAAGGAGTTAGTGTTTGATAACGGAGATTCAATGAAAATAAACTTTCTCCTGAACTTTGGAGGAAAAAGGGAAATTGTGGAAGCAACAAGGGAGCTTGCAATGAAAGTACTGAGAGGCGAGCTCGATCCTGAAAGAATCGACGAGGAAATGATCGAAAAACATCTCAGAATTCCTTCAGAGCCTGATGTGATTCTGAGGGCCAGTCTGAAGCTCCTTGACTTTCTGATATGGCAGAGCATATACAGCGAGCATATATTTTTCGACATTGACTGGAAAAATTTAAGATATATTGACTTCCTGAGAATTCTCAGAGAATACCAGAAGAGGGAGAGGAGATATGGGAAGTGAATATCTCAGATATGTCAGAGTTCTTGCAGATTACCAGTTTGGTAAGAGCGCAGGCAGGGCTCTTTTTCCAGAGACCTGCAGTTTTGTTGTTTCCCCAAGAACAGGAAAGGTGAGGCAGATTCTGGATGGAGGTGTCAGAATCGCCACCATCAAACCTGACAGCGGAATGCTCAGCATCAGCATTGAAGGGGCAAAAAGGCTCATGAAAGCTTTTGACTTTCCTGAAATCAGAGTTGTTGTAGATTCAAGGGTTGATGAGTTCATTTCCAAGGGGAAAAACGTGTTTGCCAGGCATGTTGTTGATGTTGATGAAAAAACAAGGGCAAATGATGAGGTGATAGTAGTTAATCAGAATGACAGGCTTCTTGCAACAGGAAAAGCTGTGCTTTCCGCATTTGAGATGATGGAGTTCACCAGAGGTGTTGCGGTGTCTGTAAGGCAGGGGGTGAATAAATGAAAAAATACAGAATCTCAGAAGATGGAAAAACCCTTGTGGTTGCCAAGGACTCAATAGTGGACAAACATCTCAGATTTGACGGCAGGATTCTTGCTGGGATAATGTCCTGCTTCTGGGGAAACATTGAGGCTGAGGAGATCAGGCTTGCTGGAAGAAATGTTGTTGGAGGCGACATGATTTGTGAAAGAGCGATCATAGGTGCAAAGTCAGAATTCAACAGGCTGATTGCCAGAGGAAATGTTGTCATATTTCCCAGATGCAGGGGCAGGTATGTTGAGGCAGATTCTGTGATAATAAGGGAGGGATGCATCATAGGTGCTGTCAGGGCCAACAGAATTATTATAGATGGTCTTGCAAAGATTGGAAGACTGGATGGAGGGAAAATCATTGCTTCTAAGGATTTATGAATCTATCTTCAAACTTTCTCAGGTCCTCTATTTTCCCTATAACGGCGATCCTTGAGTTTGATTCAATAATTCCATAGTCCTTAGTTTTTCCATCTTTTTCTATGGCCAGAATATAAACACCATCAAAGTTCCCAGCCTCAGTGCCTGCAAGAGGTGAGGTCTCGTCAATGAAGTAAGTCCTCACATGTATGTTTTCGTAAATAAGCTTCTTTTCAGCATCTTCCCTGAATATTGTGGAGATGATCATCTGAGATGTGATGGTTGATATATCCACAACGTAATCTGCTCCTGCCATGAACATCTTTTCCCTGTACGAAGGATCATTGCACCTGGCTATTATGAGCATGTCCCTTTTCTTGTTTCTCAGCATCATTATAAGTAAAAGAGCATCTATATCGCTTGGAACGGCTATAACTGCAGAGCTGTATTTCTCAAGATCTATCTCTGCCCAAAGATCCTCACTGAGAGCATTGCGTCTTATGAAATCAATACCATCCATCACATTTTCCTGGATGTCAATTGCTGTGATCTCAACTCCCCGTGACAGGAGTATCTTTGCAACACTCCTCCCAAAATCGCCAAGCCCGACAAGAAGCACCCTCATCCAACCACACCATCGTAGAACTTGATAAGGTCATCTCTCCGTCCAAATGCCAGGACCATGTCACCCCTCTCAACAATAAAATCACTTCCCGGAATGAAATTGAGCCTGCCCTCTCTCCATATCGCAAGAATTCTCACAGCATATCTCTTCAAAATTCTCTCCACCGCCATTCCATCAACAATCGATCCTTCAGGAATCATTATCTCTGTCATTCCGTAATCTCCCAGAACGTTTTTGATCTCCATGTCTCTTGTGGCCTTTTCCAGAATTATTCTGGCAACATGAGCTCCAGCGACCGATTTTGGAGTTATGACCTTGCTGACTCCAGCATAGTGGAGGTATCTCGCATAGAACGGATCTGAAAGAACGGCTATTTTTGGTATATCAACATCCTTGAGGGTGATAAGAGCATCAAGGCTTTTTTCAACGCTGTCCCACATTATTACTGCAGATATTGCCCTGTCTGCATTTGCATTTTTTCTGCACGCATCTATCTTGCAGAGTATTGCGTTGTGATTGTTCTTCAAGGCTTCCACTGCTCTTTCCCTCTCGGTTTCGATTACAACATAATTCACTCCCAGTCTTTCAATCTGAGAGATGAGATGGGGTGTGAGCTTCGTGTAACCAAAAACCAGTATGTGATTTGCAATGTCCACCCTTTCAGGGATGCTGATCAGAAATCTTCTCTCAGCCCATGGAATCAGAATGTATGGAAGAGCTACACCAAACAAAAATCCGATACCGTAAATCTGGACCAGCATGGAGAAAATTTTTCCAGTTTCAGAGCTCATTACAATATCTCCATAACCCACAGTTGTGATTGTCGTAACAACCCAGTAGAGACCATCAAGAAAGCCTATCTCCTCTCCCTCAGATTTTTTAATCTCGACAGCAACAACTGTCAGGAGAAATATGGAAAAAATAAAAAGACCCAGTACCGCTGAAGTCTTTTTCTTCATTCAGGTTTATCCATGAGTTTAATCTTTTTAAGAATTTCTCCATCCTTGGAGTGTGGATTTCTGAAAACAGTATCATTGCCCTTCTCGATCTCCCTGGCAGAATCGGCAAGAACTGCAGCAATCCTCATCATCTCATGGGCTGAGGCAACAAGTGGTATGTACTTTTCCGGATCCCTCTCTATGAAACAGCCCTTGACGTCTATGTCCGCGACTTTCTCAGCAATGTAGAATGCTGCCATTGCTTTTGCCCTTGCATAGGGGTTCTGGAAGTTCCCTGCATTAACCGCCCTTTCTGCAGTTATGACTATCTTTGGCAGTTCCGGAGAGTCGCCTCTCTTGACGGTCTCGATTACCCTGTCAATTTCCTCCTGAACAATTCTGAACGCACCTGTTGCTGCAAGAACCTTGACCACATCAGCATTGAAGAGGGCCATCTCTGTGGGATCCAGAAACTCTCTTCTTGCACCTATCATTGAATCTGCATTTATGAAAATGTATCCAAATCCCTTTTCTGCAAGTTCATCCTTAGCCTTCTTGGCAGGAGCGTCGCTTATCACAATAACCGGCTTTCCTTCAAAGGCTTCTCTTGCAGCCTTAGGGCCGGGCAGGGCTGCATTCGGTGAAATTACGATGACGACATCAGGATCGAATTCCTTCAGCTTTTCAGCAACAACAGCCTCCTCTGGCTGCATCTTTGCACCGCTTGTAACAACCCTCACCTCAATATCGCCTCTGTCTGCCCTTTCATCAAGCAGATACTCCACGAGAAGAGCTGTGCCGATGGCACCCATTTTGAGAACTCCAACCTTAACCATTTCCATCACCTGAGAAATTTTCTGGAGGTTTGGTTAAAATGTTTTCTTTTTTATTCGGATTTCGGGGGATATCAGAAAAGAGCTCTCAGCAGCTTGGTCACGAGAGGTGGATTCCTGAGCAGTCTCATAATTTGGGGAATGAGATCGAATGCTGTTGAAGGTCTGTCCATGTGAATCTTCGAGAAATCAACATCTTTTGCAATATCAATCAGAACACTGTAGTCTTCATCATTCAGAATTTCGTAGAGCCTTCTTATTCTCTCTCCTGATCTGTATTCCTTTGAAAATCGTCTCATGTACTGAATTCTGAACTTTTCAGGATTGGGGAACGTTTCTCCAAACATTTCAGCTGCTTCAAGCAGATAGTAAAGCCCGCCCCCTGTATAGGGTTTCACCATCCCTGCAGAATCACCAATCAGGACGGTGCTCCCTTTCACAAAATCAATGAGGCCGATCGGGATCGGGCCCATGTTAATCTCCAAAATCGTTTTTTTTGCTCTTCTGGAAACAGAGGGGTGATTCTTAATCAGATTTTCAAGGTAGAAAGAGGGATTGTTTCTGGAAACAACGCCCACCCTTGCAAGATCGTCTGAGATTGGTATTGCATATCCAAAAAATCCGTCGGAGTATTTTCTGCCAAAATAGAGCTCCACCATATCTCTACTCAATGCTTCAAATTCCATCAGGTACTGCCTTCCCGAGTAAATTTCAGGTCTCTCAAATCCAGCATTTCTTGCAACAACGCTCTCAGCACCATCAGCACCGATAACCATGTCAAATGATTCAATGTAACTCTTTTCCGGTGAGGTCACCTTAAGCCTGTTTCCAGCGACCCCGGTAACCTTTGATTTGATTCTGATACTTGCACCTTTTCCAGCCTTTTCCATAAGCATGGAGTCAAGGACCCTCCTCTCAATAACAGCTCCCCCCGTTTTTCCAGTAACCTCAGCAAATCTTCCGTCTGGTGAGAAAAAAAATGCTCCATCAATCC
>WAMS01000013.1 GCA_015522195.1 Geoglobus sp.
CCGGCAACAAGCCACGCAACTATCGGGAATGTTGCTGGAGTGGAGATGTTTATGAGCCATCCTGCCATTATCTTACCGAGCCCCGAGTACTTTATCATTCCCATGATTCCTGCATAGAACGGGAACTGGAGAACGATGCCTGCTGAAGAGGGTATGGCATTGTAGAATGCTCTCAGATACCTTATGGGTCTCAGGTAAAGCAGAAGTCCTATAAACAGGAACGTGAAGTTCACTATGTTAAGATTGAGCCCTTTCTGGAGCACAGCAAAGTAATAGACAATGTAAACAAGACCCATGAGTGAAAGGATCAGACCGATTACAACACTGTTCTCAAGCTTATCAGCAATTGTTCTTAGCTCTATTTTCCTCTCCTCCTCTTTTTCCTCAAGCAGATGTGGTGCGTAGAAATCTATCCCCCTGCACAGCTTTGGATCAGAGGGGGAGATCGCATACATCACAGCAACAACAAATATTATCGAGAGAATGCTCAACGCAATTGCATAACCTGAGAATATTGTCTGGCTTGCTGGGATTATTCCAATCAGATCCTCAAGGAAATGCCCCTTCGTTGCTGAGAGTAGAGGAGCCGATGCAGATAGGCCCCAGTGCCATATCATTCCCAAACCTGTGTAACCAGCAGTGACAATCGCAGGATAATGCACCGCAACACCTCGATGATAGGCCTGCTTCCCAACCTCTCTTGCAAGCAAAGCCCCAACAATCAGTCCGAGACCCCAGTTAATCCATGAAAAGATCATTGCAAAAAGCGCAACAAGAGCTGAAGCCTGCTTTCCGTTTTTGGGTAGTGAAGCAACCCTGACAAGCATCCTGTGTACATATGGATGGTGTGCCAGAGCATATCCCGTCACAAGAATCAGCACCATCTGCATCGCAAATGTCAGCAGAGTCCAGAATCCCTTGTACCAGTGCAGCACCATGTCCATTGGCGATTGATTTGCTATCACAACGCCCATCAGAAAGCTCAGGAATGTCAGCAGCACCGCAAAGAGAAACGGATCCGGCATCCATTTCTCGACGTTCTCAGAAATTCTGTATCCAATTTTTTCAAAAGGGCTGACTTTCTGATCAGCCATAAAACCACCTCACTTAACGTTAGCGATAAATCGTTATAAAATTTACGTTGAATGTTTCATCGCTCACTGTACGCATGGTGGCAAACGCCTTTATTTCTGCTTCAGGAAAAACTCTCTCAAGGCGCCATCCCGCACCAATCATTTCCTTGACTCGTTTCACCCCCTTCTGAAGCCCTGAAGTTTTCTGTAGCTTGCAAATCTTGCAAGGACAATAAATTTTTTAACCCGGAAATTTTCACAATGAAAAATTACGAAAGATTTAAATCACGTTAACGTAAATTTTGCGACGGTGAAATTATGGTGAGGGTTGCTGTTGTTGGTGCTGGATATAGCGGTTTCAATGCCAATTCACCAGACCTCAGCTGGAAAGAGATAACTTACGAAGCTGCTGTGAGAGCCTATGAAGATGCAGGCATAAATCCAAGGAGAGATATTGATGCAGTTGTGACGTGTGCTGAGGATTTCTGGGAGGGCTTTGCAATTTTTGATGAATTTTGCCCTGATCAGCTTGGGGGAGTGCTTAAACCAACATTCACAGTTACTGCAGATTTTCTTTTCGGACTGGCAAATGGGGTTATGCTGATAAAAAGTGGCTTGGCGGAGATCGCAGTTGTTGAGGCACACAGCAAGGCAAGCGACATTCTGACTTTTGGTAATGTGGTAAAATTTGCCTACGATCCTGTATGGCTCAGGCCAGTTGGCAGAGGCCATCCATTCTACCTTGCAGCTTTGGAAAAGAGCTACTATTCAAATCTCAGAGGGTACTGTGACTACACGTATGCAGAGGTGGTGGCAAAGAACAGGAAAAATGGAAGGTTAAATCCTGATGCTCCTTATTCAGCAGATCTGACTGCTGATGATGTGCTGAGCAGCGAACCATTATTTTACCCTCTAAGAAAGCTGGAAATTGCTGAAAGATCTGATGGAGCAGTTGTTTTCGTTCTTGCGAAAGGAGATATTGCAAGAGAGCTCAATCCCGAGCCGGTATGGATTGATGGAGTTGGATGGAACAGTGAAACAAGCAATTATGATACCATGAGCTTCACGGCTGTTTATGCCATGAAGGCGGCGGAAATGGCATACGACATGGCAGGAATAGAGAATCCAGCAAAGGAGATTGATGTTGCAGAGGTTGATGACAGGTTTGCATACAAGGAAGTCCAGCATATCGAAGCCTTGAAGCTTGCTAAGGCTGGGGAAGTTGATGAGCTGCTTGAGAGCGGTTACTTTGGCAGAAAAGGCGAGATTCCTGTAAATGTATCCGGAGGAAGTCTGAGCGTTGGAAATCTGCTTGAGGCAACAGGGGCGCAGAAGGCCTTGGAGATTGTTCTTCAGCTGAGAGGAGAGGCTGGAAGAAGGCAGGTTGATGCTGAAATAGGTGTTGCTCAGGTCTGGAGGTATCTTCCAACAGCAACAGGAGCTGTTGCTGTATTTTCGAGGTGATATGGATGGTTGAGAGGGTTAGAGGAATCAAGTTTCACAAGAAGCAGGATGTTGCGATTGTTGGGGCTGGTATAACCCTCTTCAGAAGAAGACTCAATGAGACCGGTAAGGAGCTGAGCTATTATGCTGTAAAGCAGGCTCTTGAAGAGGCGGGACTTGATATTTCTGACATAGAAATGGTTGTCATGGGTTCTGCTCCAGATGCCTTTGATGGTGTGCACATGAAGGGCGAATATCTGCTGGACGGAAGCGGTGGGAGCAATAAACCGTACATGAGGTTTTTTGTTGGTGGTGGAACAGGGGTTTTTGCTCCAATCGCTGGTTACTGGCACGTGGCAAGTGGTTTAGCTGATGTCTGTCTGGTTGTCACAGAGGAGAAGATGAGCTCATCCCATCCTCACCCGCAATCTGCATTCAAGTACATCTGGGATCCAATTCTCGACAGACCTCTTAATCCCAATCTCATATGGATATTCGCCCTTGAGATGAGGAGGTACATGCACGTTCACAACATAAAGCACGAAGATATAGCCCTTGTTTCGGTCAAGAACAAGGCCAACGCTCTCGACCACCCATCTGCACAGCTTGCAGCAAAGATAACGGTTGAGGATGTTCTGAACAGCGAGCCGATGTCACTGCCTGTGAGAAGGTTAGATGTCTCACCTCCGAGCGATGGAGCCTCAGCATTGATAATGGTCGCCCCTCACATCGCAAGGCAGCTAACAGATGAGCCTGTCTGGGTTGATGGAGTTGGATGGGCTCTTGACACAACCTGGTGGACGAATCGTGATCTCTACTTCCCCAGATACGTTGCCGAGGCTGCAAAGATGGCCTACAAGATGGCACACGTAACAGATCCGAGAAAGGAGATTGATGTTGCCGAGCCTTACGATCCATTCGATTATAAGGAACTGCACCACATGGAAGGTTTGGGACTTGCAAGGAAGGGTGAAGCTCCAATCCTTACAAGAGAGGGAGTCACTGCAAGAGATGGAGACCTGCCTGTATGTCCATCTGGCGGTTTGCTTGGAGTTGGTAATCCAATTGCAGCAACAATGGGTGTTAAGGTTGCTGAACTATACTGGCAGCTCTCATACAGGGCTGGAAAGAGGCAGGTTGCCAGGGAGGTAACAACAGGAGTTACGCAGGCGTGGGGAGATCTGATGCAGGTTGGAACTGTTGTTGTGCTCTCAAACAAGAGGTGATTGTTGTGGCAGTAGGTAAGAAAGACATTTCAGCTCCTCCCTACGTTGAAGGCAGGGAGCTTGAGCTTGAGGATTTTGAGGAAAAAAAGGTTACATACGTCGAGGATTATCCAGACATAAGGTACCAGTTCACGGCAGGACAGGCAATAAGCAAATTTCTGAATGGGCTGAAGGAGGGAAAGATTCTTGCAACAAAGTGCAACAAGTGCAGAAGGGTGATGGTACCTCCAAGAACATTCTGCGAGCTCTGCTTCAAGCCAGCAGATGAGTGGGTTGAGGTTAGGGATACAGGAACTGTTGAAACATTCTCAATATCATACATCGACCCTGATGCGAAACCCCTTGACGAACCCGAGATTGTGGCTGTGATTTCAATTGATGGCGCATCACCGAAAATGGGCATACTCCACAAATTAGGCGAGATTGAGCCTGACAGGGTTTACATTGGAATGAAGGTCAAGGCTGTCTGGAAGCCTGAGAGCGAGAGGGAGGGGATGATAACAGACATAAAATACTGGAAGCCGCTGGAGGTGGAATAATGGTCTTCAATGAGAAAATAACCAATCCTGCTGAATTGAGACATGTTCAGGGCAGGATAGAGCTCTACTGGATTTATACAAGCGGTGAGGCTGGAGATGTCTTCTTCAAGAAGCTCAGAGATGAGGGGAAGTTCACAGCCTCAAAGTGCAGGAAGTGTGGTCATGTTTTCTTCCCACCGAGAATTTACTGCGAATTCGATTTTAGCGAAACGGAGTATATGGAGATAAGCGGAGAGGGATGCGTTCTTGCATTCTCAGTTATCAGCTACGACTCAGATGGCAACAGGCTTGAGAAACCCGAGATATATGCACTCATTGGCATGGATGGAACCGATGGAAAAATAATCCATCTTCTCGGTGAAATCGAACCAGAGAACATTGAGACTGGAATGAAGGTTGTGCCGGTTCTCAAGCCCAAGGATCAGAGAGAGGGCAAGATTACGGACATTCTCTACTTCAAGCCCGTTTCCTAATTTTTTTGCATTGGATCAATCACAATTTAAAATGGAGGTGCATAACATGGATTTCAAGCTCACAGACGAGCAGAGGATGATTGCAGATGCTGCCAGAGACATTGCCAAAGATTTTCCGCCAGAGTACTGGAGGGAGAAGGATGAGAAGGGAGAGTTCGCGGAGGAGTTCTGGAGGGCAATAAGCGATGCCGGATTTGTTGGCATAGTGATTCCCGAAGAGTACAGCGGGGCAGGAATGGGGATGACAGAGCTGCTCATAGCCATGGAGGAGCTCTGCGCTAATGGCTGCGGAGCAGGGGGAGTGTGGTATCTTGTCCTTACAGAAGTTTTCGGGGCTCTGCCCATAATAAGGTATGGAAGCGAGGAACAGAAGGAGAAGTACCTGCCGGGGATTGCAAAGGGCAGGTTAGAGTTCTGCATGGCTCTGACAGAGCCAAACGCCGGCACAAACACGCTCCGAATTGAGACCCACGCAAGGAAAGAGGGGGATGAGTATGTGATAAATGGCACAAAGATGTTCATCAGCGGTGTTGATAGGGCTAAGGGTATGCTTCTGGTTGCCAGAACGATTCCATATTCTCAGGCTCCGAAGAAGACACTGGGTATAACCCTGTTCCTTGTTGATCTACCCAACAAAGCCGTTAAGTGGAA
>WAMS01000014.1 GCA_015522195.1 Geoglobus sp.
CAGATCTGGATCACGTTGTGGTCACATCCAGAGATGAGGCTCTGTCAAAATTATCCCCAAGCTCTGAGTCTGAAGAAAATAGCATGGCAGAAATGCTTTCTGAGAGCAGAGCAGAAATGCCGGATGTCAAAATCAATCCGAAAGAGGATCTGGCTGTTTTACAGTACACAGGTGGAACAACAGGAGTGCCAAAGGGAGCGATGCTCACCCACTACAACCTGATTGTTGACCAGACTCAGGAGGCGAAATGGTTTGAATTCAGAAATGGTGAGGAGACTGCAATAATCTTTCTGCCGGTATCGCACATATACGGAATGAACTGGTGCATGAACACCATGATACTGGTTGCAGGCACGATCGTGCTTATGGAGAGATTCGATCCTGCAAAGGTTCTTGAGTATGTCAACAGATACAGACCTACAATATTCTATGGAGTCCCAACTGCCTACATAGCGCTGCTGAACCATCCCGATGTGAAAAAGGCTGATTTTTCAAAGATGAGAACATGCTTCAGCGCTGCTGCAGCATTGCCGCCTGAGGTGAGGAGGAGATGGAAAGAGGTTACTGGAGCTGACATCATTGAAGCATGGGGCCTGACAGAAGCTGCACCATGTTTAACCTGCACGCCTCTCGGCATGAGCGGTGACAAGCTCATAGGCGTTCCAATGCCCGACACGATTGTGAAGGTTGTTGACATTGATACCGGAGAAGATCTCCCTCCCGGAGAGGTTGGGGAGCTTGTTGGAAAGGGGCCTCAGGTCATGAAGGGGTACTGGAACAAGCCCGAAGAAACAAGGGACGTGCTGAGGGATGGATGGCTTTTCACAGGAGATCTCGGCTACATGGATGAGAACGGACTGTTTTACTTTGTTGACAGAAAGAAGGATCTGATCAATGTTGCAGGATACAAGGTATGGCCCGATGAGGTTGAGAACGTTCTCTATGAGCACCCAGCAGTGATGGAGGTTGCTGTTGTTTCATCTCCTGATGCTGAGAAAGGAGAGGTCCCCAAAGCCTATGTTGTCCTCAGAGAAGATTACAGGGGAAAGGTAAGCGAAGAAGAGCTCATAAAATTCTGCAAGGAAAGGCTTGCGCCCTTCAAAGCCCCGAAGAAAATTGAGTTTCTGGAGGAAATGCCAAAGAGCCCTGTCGGAAAAATTCTGCGCAGAGTTCTGAGGGAGAGGGAGTGGAGCTGAGGCATAAAAAATCCCCATAATTTTTTCAAATCCAGCGAAAAATATTTACGGTCTCCTTTACAATAATTTACCTTAGGTGATGCAAAATGGGCGTATACATTATTCTGTCAAAACTGACAGATGATGGAGCAAAGACATTGAAAAAGAATCCTGAAAGGGTTAAGGAGGTTAATGAGGAGCTTGAAAAAATGGGAGTCAGAGTAATTCAGCAGTACGTTGTTTTCGGAGAGTACGATTTTGTCAACATAGTCGAGGCTGAGAGCAACATTGATGTTATGAAGGCAATGGTCGAGCTGGCAAGCAGGGGAACGATAAGAACAATCACACTTCCTGCTGTTGAGGTAGAGGAGTTCCTCAGTTCGATGAAATCATAAATCATTTTTTATTTAATGTTCCGATCATGCCCTCCTGTTAGCATACCCGAAAGCCTGCAAGTTTTAGCTGTTGTCTTTAAGCTTAATTCATCCTAACTTTCTCATGTGGTTTTCGAGAATTTCTACTATTATTTCATTCATAGTTTGTGTGACCCTTGCCTTGTTTAAAGTTTAAACCAACCATTTTGCCAAACTCAGATTTTGCAAACTTCCCATTCGCATAACATCTCCAATAGAGGTTAAAGCAAAATTCTGAAATTCTGCAGAGCATTTCATCATACAATTACCTCTGAGTCCTGATATTAAAAAATTACGTCACAAGAACTGCACAGATTGATCGGCAGGTTAATTGAAGAGATAAGGCTGGGGAAATCTCCTGTCAGATGGTCAGGCGTATATTTAAACTGTGAAAAAACATCTTAAGTCCAGTAAAACACTTGATAAAGCTTGTGGAATTGATGTGGAGATGGAAAACCGATTATGAAGATTTGATGAGAGAAGCTACCAAAACTTTAATAATCCATTCTTCAAAACCAGTTCACTCCACGAAAAAAATTTAAATCGTGTAGAGCTGGAGAAGTGAAGAGGGCTCGTAGCTCAGCCAGGCAGAGCGACGGGCTTTTAACCCGTCGGTCGCGGGTTCAAATCCCGTCGAGCCCGTACTATCCCTTTAAGGAGGATGGGTATGAAAATAAAACTGCAGGATCACGTTCTGGTTCCGAAGCATGAGGTTTTATCAGAGGAGGAGGCAGAAGAACTTTTGACGGCTCTTGGAGTAAACAGAGAAGACCTTCCCAAAATAAAGGCAGATGATCCGATAGCAAAAGAAATCGGAGCCAAAAAGGGAAACATTGTAAGGATAACGAGGGAAGATAAGTTTACAGGTAAGAGTGTTGTATACAGGCTTGTGGTATGAGTTTTGGATTATGTATTTCGGAAAATGAAGGAAATTTCAGACTTAGAGGGTGGTATGTATGATAGATAGCAGAATTCTTGCCAGATCTTACTTCACCCACGAGAGGCTTGTGAAGCATCAGATCGATTCCTACAACAGATTCATAGACGAGGGTTTGCAGCGAGTCATAAACGAGCAGGGACTGATAGAGCTGGACATCGAGAACACATACGTCAAGCTCGGTAAGATAGAGATCGGAAGACCTGTGATGAAGGAAGCTGACGGAACAGAGACTGTTCTGTATCCATCAATAGCGAGGCTCAGAAATCTGACTTACGCGGCTCCACTTTACCTGCAGTGTCAGGTCGTTGATGAGGGTAAAGAGCTTGAGGAGGAGTGGGTGAGGATAGGTATGCTTCCGGTTATGGTAAAATCAAAGATATGCAACCTTAACAATGTTGACCCTGTTACCGTTGGCGAAGACCCGCTCGATCCGGGAGGATACTTCATCATCAATGGAACCGAGAGAGCATTGATGACACTCGAAGATCTTGCTCCCAACAAAATTCTGCTTGAAAGGGAGGAGAGATATGGTGAACCGATTGAAATGGCAAAGTGCTTCAGTCAGAGAAGTGGCTACCGAGCGTTAATTGTTGTGGAAAGGAACAAGAACAACATTCTCGAAGTTACATTCCCCCAGATACCGAAACCAATACAGTTTGTGGTTATGATGAGAGCTCTTGGGATAGAGAGTGATCAGGAAATCGTTGAGATGGTGAGCAGCGATCCGGAGATAATGAAATTCATGCTCGAAAATGTTGAGGTTTCGGAAGTTGAGAGTCATGATGAGGCAATAGATTTTATTGGTAAGAGAGTGGCACCCGGTCAAAGTAAGGAATACAGACTCCAGAGAGCGGAGCAGGTGATTGACCAGTACTTCCTGCCACATATCGGTATTGAAAAAGAGGCAAGAAAGGCAAAGGCCTTTTTCCTTGCAAGAATGGCTGAGGCGGTTCTTGAATTTTACTTGGGCTACAGGGGGGAGGACGATAAAGACCACTATGCAAACAAAAGACTCAAGCTTGCGGGAGATCTGATGGAGGAGATATTCAGGGTTGCATTTCTCAGGCTTATCAAGGATGTGAAGTATCAGCTTGAAAGGGCAAAGGTCAGAGGGAGATCGATGAAGATGTCAACAGCAGTCAGGGCAGATGTTCTTACTGACAGAATAATGCATCCGATGGCAACAGGTAACTGGGTAGGTGGAAGAACGGGAGTTTCCCAGCTCATAGACAGGCATAATTATCTGAGCATCCTCTCTCAGCTTAGAAGAGTCATCTCCCCGCTATCAAGATCTCAGCCACATTTTGAGGCAAGAGACTTGCATCCAACTCAGTTTGGGAGAATATGTCCAAGTGAAACTCCTGAAGGGCCAAACTGCGGTCTTGTTAAGAATTTCGCAGAATACGCTGAGGTCAGCGTTGGAACTGATGAAAGTGAAATCAAACGATTGCTGCTCGGACTGGGAATAGAGCCCATAAAGGGGTGATTTCATGAAAAAATGCAGGGTCTATATCAATGGTGCGCTTGTTGGCTTTGTGGATGATGGAAAAAAGCTTGCTGAAACGATAAGGGAGATGAGGAGAAAGGGAAAGATAAGCAACCAGGTAAATGTTGTTTTCTATGGCGATTCCAACGAGGTAAGGATAAACACAGATGCAGGCAGGGCAAGGAGACCACTTATTGTTGTTAAAAACGGCAGACCCCTTGTCAATGAGACCGATATGGAAAGGCTGAAAAAGGGAGAGATAGAATTTGAGGACCTTGTGAGGCAGGGTAAAATAGAATATCTTGATGCAGAGGAGGAGGAGAACGCTTACGTTGCCATAAGTCTGGAGGGTCTGAACGAGGAGCACACACACCTTGAGCTCGATCCTGCCCTTATTGTTGGTATATGCACGGGCAGTCTGCCCTACCCTGAACACAACGCAAGTCCCAGAAATACTATGGGAGCAGCGATGATAAAACAGAGTCTGGGATTGCCCTACTCAAATCTGAGATTCAGGGCTGATACAAGAGGGCATCTCCTTCACTATCCTCAAAAACCAATTGTCGCCACTGACACTCAGATGGAAATAAAGTATGATGAAAGACCTGCAGGTCAGAATTTTGTTGTTGCTGTCATAAGTTATGAGGGATACAACATCGAGGATGCTCTGATTTTCAATAAAGCAAGCATAGAAAGAGGGCTCGGTAGATCACACTTTTTCAGAACCTATGAGAGTGAGGAGATGAAGTATCCTGGAGGACAGGAGGATAAATTCGAGATCCCACCGTCTGATGTCAACGGTTACAGAGGGGCAGAGGCTTACATCCACCTTGATGAAGACGGGCTTGTTTTTCCAGAAACCGAAGTTGGGCCTGATGACGTGCTCATAGGCAAAACCTCACCTCCAAGATTTCTTGAAGAGCCAACAGAGCTCGGAATATCACCACAGAAGAGAAGGGAGACATCGATTACAATGAGAAGCAATGAGAAGGGTATTGTGGATGCGGTTTTCCTGACCCTTTCTGAAAACGGACAGAAGCTTGCCAAGGTCAGAGTCAGAGATCAGAGAATCCCAGAGCTCGGAGACAAATTTGCATCAAGACATGGTCAGAAAGGTGTTATCGGGCTCATTGTTCCTGAGGAAAACATGCCTTTCAGCGAGTCCGGCATTGTGCCTGATATGATAATCAACCCCCACGCTATTCCATCAAGAATGACCGTAGGGCATGTGCTCGAGATGATAGGAGGAAAGGTTGGAAGTCTTGAGGCAAGGAGAGTTGATGGAACTCCATTCCATGGCGAAAGAGAAGATGATTTAAGATCAACACTGAAAAAATTCGGTTTCTCCCACACAGGAAAGGAGGTCATGTACGATGGCATTAATGGAAAAAAAATAGTTGCAGACATATTTGTAGGTGTGATATATTACC
>WAMS01000015.1 GCA_015522195.1 Geoglobus sp.
TCCTCATCACTTGCAAAAAATCTGTACTTTCTATCTCCACCGTGCTTCTTGAAAACACCCTCTGCAACAAGAGGTGCTACCTGTCCAACCTTTTCAGGATCAGGTAGAAATACACCAGGCAGCTTTCCACTTACAAGTGCATCCACTATCTTATCAACCGGCCAGTCGCTTACGTCAGGCAATCCTCTGACCGCTGCATCGCTTGTTGCTATGAGCGGAATCCCCATGGCTTTGCATGCCTGAAGCAAATCCGCCCTGATGCACTGCTCATCACTTACCATCACATCAGGCAGACCTGATCTGATCACTCTGAGCTGGTAACTTATGGGTCCGAATATCTTCGATGACCCTTTTCCTCCCACCCTTGCCATATCATGGGTTGTACAGCAAAGTCCAGCGATCTCAAAATCATCAGTTCTTCCCATCTCTTCAATATAATCAAGCACGGGTTTTGAGTAAAGAACGTTGTGACCTACAACAACAATAACAGGTTTGTTCCTGTCAATAACACCGAATCCTGTATCAACAAGAGGTGTGTCGGGCTCGGCTTTCGGCATGTTGTATGCAGCTATCTGGGCAATATCGGCGATTTCCATCACAACATGATCAACCATGCTAACATGCATTGCCTTGCTCTCGTAATCCCTGAGATCTTCCTCATTTCCTATGTGGGTTGAATGGAGCACCCTCATCAGCTCTCTTTCAGCCCACTCCATTGCCTCTTTCAGATCGCCCAGTGTTTTTGGTCTGATTCCAACAACAGTTCTTATAATCGGTGCCTCGATGTTCACATCTCCTCCGAGATCAATTGGAAAGTCCTCTCCATATTCCTTTATCAGATGGTCGATCATGTGTCTCGCATGCCCTCCATGGGATGCAGCACCTATACAGCAGGCAATTGTAACCAGTCTGGCCTTTGCTGTTTTCAAATCAATACCGCACGCACCTCTTTTGTTCATTGACAGATCGCATGGACCCATCGTGCAGAGATTGCAGAAATCCTGAACCGGAGCATAAAAGGGCTCATAGCGCTCAAGAAGTTTCATGTCCCATTTTCTGAGATCGAGAATGTCAGGTTTGGGTGTTGGACCCATCGGCTCTGTCCACTCTTCCTCCTCTTCCATTACTTTTCCGATCTTAATACTAACATTTTTCAGTTCATCTACCACAAACAAACCTTCTTTCAGTTCGAATGCCATACCACCACCTCAAATTTTCGAAATATTTATTCAGATGTTTTAACTTCATGTTATTTACCTTTTTCGGGCTTTTAGATTTTAAATCACTCCTGAAAGCACCCCGATGCAATATAAAACATTACCTATTTTCAACTGTGTTAATAAAAATTAGATTTTTGATAACACTTTTTGCATAATTTCTTCTGGTTTAGTAACATCATCATCGGTTGGTTCCAGTGTAGCATTAAAGCGCTTGAAATTGCTGAAATCAGATAAATAGGATGTATAAATGCTGTTTGGCATGAAAGCTCCGTTTTCAGGTGCGACATCTGTGAACATTATCTTCAAATTGACGCTTTTATTTCCGGAGGAGACCCTGACAACATCACCCTCCTTAAACCCATTTGCCTTTCCAAACTCTTCTGTGAGATAAATAACAGCAGACCTCTCAATGAACTCGTCGCTGAATTTTCCCCTGTCCATCGCCTCAACCTGAAAGCTCCACCTTCCGACAACAACCTGAACACCGATTTTTTTCAGGAACTTTGAAAACTCAAGGGGCATCAGACCACCTCCAGAAGCTTTTTGAGAATGTACTCATCATTGATCTCTGCTTCAAACACCGGATTCAGCTCGACCCTCGATCCATCAGCTCCAATCATTGTTCCACCACTCTCAACTCCTGAGAGCGCTGACGGAATGGTGACTTTTGCAACTCTGCCTGTGAATGTCTCCCTTGGATCAATTACAATGGTGTTTATTTCTGAAAGCTTTCCAGCATATTCAAGGGGCAGTGAGTTCAGGGGATCAGATCCGATTATCAGGGCAGTGTCTGCTGAATCATTTTTCAGCAATCTGTGAAATGCAAAGTCATCAGAGGATCTCTTTTCCCTGAAGCTGTACCTGTTTACATGTCCTGTTTTTTCAAAGAGAAGCTCATTGAAACCCCTCATGTTTGGATGGCAGCCTGCAGGCATGAAATAAACCTCCGATCTTTCATTCATCCTCTCAATCATCTCCTTCAGGAGAGCGTAATCTCCACCAAGTCCGTATTTCAGTCCAAGGCCCCCAAAAATCACATTGAATCCTCCTTTTTCCATCTCCTTGAGGATCCTCGGTATTTCCTTCTGGAATATTTTTGGACTTCTGCCTTCAAGAGCGTCAATAAATCCTCTGATAATGTCAGCATCATTCTCAGCCTTTAAAAATCTTGCATTCTTCTTTGCAAGCTTTGCGGTGTGGGTTTTTCTTATATCGATAACAACCAGAAAACGATCTTCCTCGTAACCCCTCTGTCTCTTTCCGCCTCTGGGGTAGTACGTGAATTTTGACAGGTGCCTGGACAGACTGTGATAGGGGTCGGTTCCCCAGTAAAAGAGCACGTAAGCATTGTTCTTCACCTCCTCAAGGGTTGTTGAAGGTATCTCTTTCTTCAGGATCATTTCAACGAAATCTCCAAGACAGAAAGTGGAATTGTCGTCTATAAAAGCTTCCTTCTTTTCTGCAAGCTCAATCGCAAGCCTCTGAGCTTCAAGGGTTGTTGTATCGAGCCCGTATATTGCAAGATTTTCAGAATCCTGAATGATTTCCTGGGCTTTTTGCAGGGCCCTTTCAAGGTCAACCTGCTGACCATCGATGGTGGGCTTTGCCCTTGAAGAGCTGATATTCAGGAAAATTCCCGCACCTCTTCTGCACGCATTGTAAGCTCTGGAAATCCTTCCATTTTCAATCTTCAAATCTATATCATCACATAGGCATGAGCATCCTGTACACACATGCATCCCATCACCCCTCAAGGAAACTAATGGCATCACTTGGACAGTTCTCTCTGCACGCAACACACAGGATTCTGTTTTTGCCGTATCTTCTGCATTTTTTCACATTGATGATCTTCAGCACTCCATCTTCAAGCCTGTAAATCGGATCCTCAATTTTCGGTCCATAACCGCTACCTGAGCCGTATGGATCTTCAGAAGCGTGAACCGGGCATACCACAATGCAGTTAGCACATCCGGTGCACCTCTCCTCATCAACAATCAGACCCGTTTCTGTAGCCTCCTTGAGAGGTTCAAGAAGCCCAAGAAGCTTTTCTTTCTGATTTGCATACTTCTTTTCCTCAAAGAGTGGGGAACATTCTTCAATCTGCTTTTCCCTGTTAATAACCTTAAAGGCAAAGGCCATGCATGTCTGTTCTCCACACTTCTTGCAGTTTGTTTTTGGCAGAAGTTTGTAAACCTCCATCGGTGTGATCGGCATCGAATGATGTGGGCCAGAGCATATAATTTAACATTTCGGATTAGTGAAAAAATGAACAATAATGATTGCATCAGGTGAAAATCACCTTTACGAAAAGTTTTTTACACGAAACTTATTTGTAACAACCCATGAGGCCAACAGCCAATTTTGACAGGTTTGAGGCAGATATAAGATATGCATTCGATCTCAAACCTGTTCTATACCAGCCCGAAATGCTGAGTGAAAATTTTCCCGCATACTTCATGTACCGTGACAGCTACAGAAATGATGAGGAAAAAGAGAGGATCAGAAAAGCAGGACTCAGATTCGACTACACAATAACGCCCCCTAACAGGATAGGAAAGGAATATATCAAAACCTACGGTCATTATCATCCAAAAGCTGGAGAAATGAGCTATCCTGAGGTATATCAGGTTCTTGAAGGAAGGGCAGTATTTGTTCTCCAGAAAAGAGGGGAAACCAATGATGTAATTGAAAAACTTGCAATTGTTGAGGTTGATGAGGGGGATGTCATAATTGTCCCACCTGAATACGGACATGTGATGATCAACAGAACTGACGAAAAGCTCATAACTTCAAACTGGGTTTGCAGGGATTTCAAATCAGTATACATGCCATACACAGAACTGAGGGGAGCATGCTACTATCTCACAGTTGACGGATGGATCAGAAATGAAAGATACAGGGAGGTTCCTGAACTCACATTTGCCAGAAACAGAACAAAAAAAGTCCTCAACGTCAGAGGCGATATGTATCAGCTTGTAGACAGCCTTGAATCTCTTGAATTTCTTAAAAAGCCGGATGAATACGGAGATATATTTGAAGAGGTTTTAGAGTTCCAGTAATGCCCTGACTGGAGCTATTGGTGCAAGCTCTCTCTTGTGTCTGCTTCTCTCAACAGCCTCCACAACCCTTCTGATTTTGTATGTATCTGTTTTCTCTTTTTTCGCAATCTCCTCAACTGTGAGACCCATTTCTATGCCTTTTAGGATCCTGTCCAGCTCCCAGTAACTTATCCCCATCTCATCCTCATCTGTCTGTCCCTTCCAGAGCCTTGCCGATGGTTTTTTCCTGATTATTTCAGCGGGCACTCCCAGATACCCTGCAAATTCAAACACTTCTGTCTTGTAGAGATCACCAATTGGAAGAAAATCCACCCCACCATCTCCGTATTTCGTGAAGTATCCCATTTTCAGCTCGCTCTTATTTCCGGTTCCGGCAACAAGTCTGTTCATCCTGTTGGCGAAATAATAGTTGATTGTCATTCTGATTCTGGGCTTTATATTTGCGAAGGCGATCAGGCAATCATCTCCAAATACCTTCCTGAATTGCTCTATGAAGGGATCTACTTCAACAATCCTGTATTCTATCCCGAGGGTTTCGCAGACGTTTACGGCATCTCTGACATCCTCCTCCGGAGTTACACCAGTTTCAGGCAGGATTGTTCCGAAAACGCTCTCCTTCCCCAGAGCATTCACACACAGAAATGCCACCGTGGCACTGTCAACTCCACCGCTAACTCCAACAACAACCCCATCGGCATCTGCAAGCTCAACCCTTTTTCTTATGAAATCAGCAATTCTTCTCTCCACCCTCTCCCAGCTCATCCTATCAGCCTCAGCAACACTGCCTTCTGAGCATGCAATCTGTTTTCGGCCTGATCAAAAACAACCGAATGCCTGCCATCTATAATCTCATCCGTTATCTCCTCTCCCCTGTGAGCAGGTAAACAGTGCATGACAATCACATCATCTTCCGCTTTTTCAACCAGATCTCTGTTTACCTGAAACTCTCTGAAGACTTTTAATCTTTCCTCTCTCTCGCTCTCATGACCCATCGATGCCCAGACATCCGTATAGATCACATCAGCATTTTCTACAGCTTCGAATGGATTGCTGGTTATCTCAGGTTTCTTTCCGATGTCCTCTGCCTTTTTCAAAATGGATTCATCAGGCTCAAAACCTCTCGGAGTTGCAATGCTCATCTCAAACCCAAGAATTGCAGACGCAAGAATCATCGAGTTGCACACGTTGTTTCCATCTCCAATCCATGCAAGCTTCACGTTCAATCCCTTTTTCTCCTTGATCGTAAGGAGATCTGCCAGAATCTGACATGGATGCTCAAGATTACTGAGACCATTTATCACAGGCACATCACTGCTATTTGCCAGCTCAACAACCCTTTCATGACTTCTGACCCTCGCCATTATGGCAGAAACATATCGGGAAAGGACTCTTGCTGTATCTGCAACGGTTTCACCTCTGCCGAGCTGAAGGTCGTTCCAGCTGAGATAAAGAGCATGGCCACCCATGTCAGACATTGCCACCTCAAAACTGACCCTGGTTCTTGTTGATGGCAGTTCAAATATCATGGCAAGACTCTTGTTCTTCAGGTAATCTCTAAATATTCCTCTTTTTCTTTCATCCTTAAGTTTCTCTGCAAGTGACAGAATTTCCAATATATCTGATTCTGAGAGATCTGAAAGTGAGATGAGGTGCTCTGTCATAATGGGAAAAGCAAAGAAATTTAAATAAAGTTTACCATCCTGCATTCAGGGTTACGGTAAAACCTGACAAAAATGGACAGGTTTTTAAAATTCATCGTGAAAAACAATGATGTATGCTGCCACCATCAGACTACCTGACAAAAATAAAACCATTCAGCTATCTTGATGAAGAGCAGATAGATGAGCTCATAAAGAACATGCATGTTTCTCTCTATAAAACCGGTAAAACCGTTTTCAAGAAGGGAAAGGTGCTTGACAGAATTTATCTTGTGAGAGATGGAGAGCTTGGACTTTTTGATGGGGACGATCTTGTGGAGGTCATAGGAAATAACGAATTCACCGGACTTTCCTCCGCGATAAAAAAAGAAAAAACCGAATTTGAAGGGAGGGCAATTGCAGACACAATCTGTTTTGAGTTCAGGGCAAAGGACATTGAAGAGATGATGGAGAGAAATCAGGAATTTGCAGAGTTCATAGAGAAAATTCTCAGAATGAGATTCAGTGAGATATTTCATTTTGAGGAAGATGAATTAATGGCCTTGTTCTCAAAAAAAGTCTCGGATGTTATCTTCCGCGATCCTGTCACATGTGATCCTGAATCAACACTCAGAGATGTTGTGAGACTGATGAAAGAGAATGGAGTTGGAAGCGTAATCATTACAAACAGGAAAGGAAACCCAGTCGGGATAATAACACATACAGATGTGATCGATGCTCTTGCCAGTGATGTGCCGCTGTTATCAAGGGCTGAAAGCGTGATGAGCAGTCCGGTTATTGCTGTGGATCTGTCATCTTCACTGCTTGATGCGTACATAAAATTCATTGAAAGCGCCGTAAACCATCTGGCTGTTGCGAGGGATGGCAGACTTGCAGGAGTTATAACAATAAAGGATCTGATGAAGAGCTTTGAACCCAGATCGTCACTTCTGAACTATCCAAAAATTGTAAAAAAGATTGAAGACCCTGAACAGCTTGAAGATCTCATAAGAGATGTGCTCTCATCCATGAAAAACATGCTCAGATCAGGACTGAACTATGAAACCATCTCATCCATATATATTCCGGTTTTTGACCAGATACTCAGGCAGATACTGAAAAAAACTGCAAATGAATCGGCTACAGTGGCGATAATTGGAGATTTTGGTAGAAGAGAGCTCATACTTCCCCCGGTTTACAGGCTCCTGATCATAGACGGTGAGGTAAAGAACGGTAATTTTTCAGAATGTTACACCACTGTTCACGCCAGCAGTTTCTCAGAGGAAAAAAAACTTTCAGATCTGGTTGAGCTTGCAGATTCAAGATACATCTCAGGAAGCGGGGCCAGATACGTCTCATTTAAAGAGGAGATTGGTAGAATAGTTGAAGGTAAAAAGGATGAAGTTTTATCTCTTATGAAAAAAGAGCTGAGAGAAAAGATCACAGCTGAAAACTGTGACGTCAAGGTAGAAAAGATTGCAAGGCTCTGGACAGTTTACAATGGTGAGTTCACATCAAAGACAACTTCGGAGAGGGTCAGATCAATGTCCTTAGATCCGGAGGTCATTTCCCTGACATCCGAAATCTACTCCACAATAAAACTGATAAGGCTCAGAGAGGCTATTTTTGGAAACAGAAGTAAGACAGATGCAATAATACTCAAAAAATCAGTGGGTGTGATCAGAACATTCAGAAATGCTGTGAGAGAAGAGATGAAAACATGGTAGAGGATATTCTGAAGGAAAACTATGTGGTAATAGACGTGGAGACCACAGGACTCAATACAAAAAAAGATGAGATAATCGCATTTGCCTCCATTCCGATTAAAGAAATGAAGATCCACATGGATGAAAGTTACTTCACCCTGATAAAACCGGAAAGGTTTCGGATAACCTCGATAAAATATCACGGGATCACAGAAAATGACCTGCTGAGTGCTCCTGAATTTTATGAGGTTGCAGAAAAAATAGAAAACGCGCTGATCAGTTCAGTGGTGGTGGGCTATGCTGTTAACATTGATGTGGAATTTCTGAGAAACGCATTCAAGAAAAAGCTAAGAAAAAAACTGAAAATAAGGGGATATCTTGACATTGCTGAAATCGAGCACTGGTTGATCAAAAGGAGAGGACGGGCCGTGAATTTCAAATTAGATTTTGACAGTCTTCTGAAAATTTACAGAATTGAGAAGTTTTCAAGGCACTCTGCCATGGGCGATGCGTTTGCAACTGCCTACATATTCCTGAAGCAGCTTTCACAGCTCCAAGAACTGGATGTGAGTCCTGAAGATCTCACGAGATTTGGTAAAAAAATCGTATTTTTCTGAAATTATCAGATATAGTTCCTCTCAATATAACTCTGGAATCTCTTCACCGTTTTCAGTGCATCCCTCACCATAGCTCTCTCCATTGGATTTGCCTTTGATGCTTTAAAATCCCTCAGGTCCTGAGCCTGAATCCATATCTTCCGCCTCATCAGAACCGTATATGCATGCTCGAGGTCATCTGCCATATCATCAGGTATAATCTTCTCCTCACCCAGAGCAGCTATCCTGTCAAGTGTGTTGGTAACGTTAAAGATTCCGTTTGTTATCGCCAGTGCCCTTACGGGATACTCTATTGGGGCCACCGCTCCTGCTTTGTAGTTGAATGTTTCCTTTAGATTTCCAAAAATATTCAGTGCAGGTCTGTATCTGAGGGAATTCAAAATAACAAACCTATTACGATAGAGCTTTTCTGTAAAACATTCTTTAAATTCATCAAGAAGCTTTTTTTCACCGAGCAGATACCTCGCGTCTGCAATCAGGGCTATGTTGACTATGTTCCTGTCAACATTTCTCGCCCATTCTGAACAGACCCTGTCCTCATCCTGATGGTGTATTGAGAATTTGTCTGAGGTGTATCCGTGCTCACATCCAGGAAAACCAAGGCTATCAAGTACTTTTTCAAATTCCGAAAACCATTCCAGTGTGCTTTCATCATAATAGATGGATATGGTGTCTCTATCAGTCAGGAGAAACTGTTCTTTTCTCCCACCACTTCCAGTTATTGCGTAAACAAACCCGGATTCCGGTATGGTGGTGAACCTTGAAGCTGTGATTATCATGGCATCAACCACATGGGAAATCTCGGAAAAGAATATGTAGGGGTCAACAACTTCGGGATGTTTTATGTAGTTTTCAGCCTCCTCCTTCAGCTCTTTTTTAAAACTTTCTATCGTCTCCCTTATAATTCCAAGATCAGCTGCATTGTGAATTCTGGCTGTGTATTTCACATGCTTTGGTGCAAGGTCAAGTGCTATATCCCTGAGAGTCACCACACCCACAATCTCGCCATCCTCCACAACTGCCAGATGCTTAACATTGTTCTCAATCATCACCGATAGTGCGTCAAAAACTGGAGAATCCGAGCTTACAGTTACAAGTTTTGTGGTTGCAAATTCTGAAACCTGTCTTGAAAGGTCAACTCTCTCTCCAACAATCCTCCTCAGGTCTGATTCGGTAAAAAAGGCCTTCGGGTTGGAATTCTCAGTTACAATAACACTTGAAATTCTCTCTCTATCCATCAGACGGGCACATTCCTGCACTGTAAAATCCGACCTGACAAGTACTGGATGTCTTCTGATGAACTCCTTTACTCTCCTAAAATCAGTCATCAGTAAATTTCAAACAGCAAAAAAATAAAAAATTTTCCGGAAATCTGATTTACTCTGGTATTTTCATCCTGTCAACGAACTCGATTGTTTCAGGTGGATTGGCTTTCTCAGCTCCCGTTGCAAGTGAGACAACAACTGCAACAACCAAGTGGACGAGGAATCCAACAACACCCCATGCAATTGTTCCGATCTTGCCTCCTGCGATTTCAATGGGTGCCATTCCGAAAAGACCGACGCCAGCAATGTACGGGAATGACACAAGCAAACCTGCAACCATTCCTGCAACAATGCCGTACCTGTTAAGCCCTTTCCAGAAGATACCCATTATAATCGATGGCGTGAAGAGACTCGATGCGAAAACGAAAGCCCATCCGACAAGCAGAGCAACGTATTTGCTGAATGTTGGATCCTGAATGGCTCTCGCACCTGCAAATGCAGATATGAATGCCAGCAGCACAAGCATTCCTCTGCCAACCCAGACCTCTCTTTCCTCGGAGACATTCGGATTTATGAATCTCTTGTAGATGTCTCTTGTTGCACCGACTGTCATGACCATGAGCAAACCGTTGGCTGTACTGAGAGCTGCAGCCAGACCGCCGACAGCAACAACAACAGCAACCCACCAGGCAAGTCCCCACATGTCAGGCATTCCTATGACGACGATGTCCTTGTGGAAGGAGAGCTCTTTAACATCAAGCAGTCCATTGTTGTTTGCGTCAGCCACCTTAACAAGCCCTGTGGGCAGCCATTTCTGAATCCATCCAACCTGCTTCGCCTGCTCAATTGGCATTCCCCAGACCTGAGAGAATGCATATCTTGCAAGGATAGCATAGACAGGGGCTGTCAGGTAGAGCAGAGCGATGAATGTCAGTCCCCATCCAACTCCGTATCTTGCAGTTCTGACGTCCTTGACAAGATAGAACTGCGAGAGCACGTGTGGAAGACCGACAGTTCCAAGCATCAGGGCAAGAGCTCCAAGTATCCAGTTAATCAGGTTGGTACCTCCTGCAAATGAGGTCTTGAACGGCTGGGTGAAGTGTGCAAGACCGAATGATGTTTCTCTTGCCTCAAGCTGGGCAAGCAGGCCTCCATATCCAATATGGGGCCATGGTTTGAAAATTCCTGCCTTTGCTGCTGCGAGCATGAACCCAATCCAGTAAGCAACTATCAGAACCCAGTACTGGGTGACCTGAACCCAGACAACGCTCCTCCATCCACCTGTTCCGGCGAAGAGTATGACGAAAAGTGATCCAAGCATCGCTCCAAAAACTGCCGGAATTCCAAGAAATCTTCCTATGATGACTCCTGTCGCAACCAGCTGAGCAACCAAGTATGTGAATGAGACGACGAAAAGCATCAGCACAGCAATAACTCTCGCAACAGGCCAGTTGGAGGATCTTGTCTCTATAAACTCTGGAACCGTGTATGTTCCTGATCTTCTGACGAATGGTGCTATCAGAACTGCAGCAATAACATATCCGAGAGTCCAACCAATAATATATGGCAGACCATCATAACCGAGCAGGGCAATAGCACCTGCCATCGAAACAAAAGAAGCACCACTCATCCAGTTTGATGCTATCGAAGAACCGATGGATATTGGTCCAACATCCCTTCCTGCAACGTAAAACGCTTCAGTTGTTGCTGCTCTCATGACAAGGGCAACTGTCACGTATATAAGCACCGATCCAAAAACTGCAACGGCAGATGCTGCGTATGTGTTTCCTGTTGCTGCAAGGGCTCCAACCACAACGAAATATATCACAAATATGGCTGGAATCGCTAATTTTGGTTCATCCAGAATTCCCATTCTATCACCTCACCTTCCAAGAATCTCCCTATCCCACTTGTCCATTATTATTGCGTATATGAATATCAGCGCAATTCCAAAGACCACTGCAATAAAGCCAGCACTGAACCAGTGCAGCGGTATTCCTCCAAGAATTCTTATATTCTGCGTCGTCCCTACGGGCAGATGCATCCAGAACGCTGGAATTGTCCAGAGCAACAGCATTACAATGGTCAGAGTCTTCATTTTGCCCCAGTATTCTCTGAAAACCTCTTCACTAACACCACTTTCTCCATTTCCCATCCTCTCACCTTTCCATAATTTTCGTTTGTAATCAAAAATAATGTCATATTTAAAGCTTTCGCAATCTGTCACAAATTATCACGGAAATCTCACGTAAAATGGAAATTCAAAAAAGAATTGGGAAAAAAGATACGTTCTCACTCCTCTTTCAGGAATCTTCTCAGCAACTTTCCTGTTGCCGTTCTCGGAAGGGGTTCAGTCCTGAATTCAATTGCTCTCGGAAGCTTGTATTTTGCAATGTGCTGCTCAAGGAACTTCAGAATGTCCTGTTTCAGTTCGTCACCTGCCTCATATCCTTCTTTAAGCACAACAACAGCCTTGACAATCTGACCTCTGATTCCCTCAGGATCCGGAACTCCAATTACTGCACATTCCTTGACAGCAGGATGCTTGCTGAGTGGCTGTTCGATTTCATCGGGACCTATTCTGTAGCCAGATGACTTGATCAGATCATCGTCTCTTGAAACGAAGTATATGTAGCCTTCCTCATCCCTTCTGACAAAATCTCCAAGCACATTCCAGCCATTTTTGACACTCTTTTTCTGTTTTTCATCGAGAGGTCTTGTTGGATGATTCCAGTATCTTATGCCTGTTGCACCCTTGATGTAGAGGTTTCCAACCTCTCCTGGCCTGCATTCCTCTCCTGTTTCAGGATCGATTATCCTTGCCACATATCCCGGAACAGTCCATCCAATGCTTCCTGCCCTCGGTTCAGGTGCAACAGTGTTGCTTATGCAGATGTGCACCATTTCGGTTGCTCCGAGAGATTCGTAAATTGGCATTCCAAACTTTTCCTCCCATCTCCTTGCTGTATCAGCTCCAAGGGCTTCCCCTCCTCCTGTGCAGAGTCTGAGAGTTGAAAGATCGTATTTACTCAGGTATTCATCCAGATTCGGATTTGCCAGAATCATCCTGTAGGCTGTTGGAAGAGAGCTGAAAACTGTAATGCCGTGCTCCTCAACAAACCTGAAGAAGTTGTCAAAACTGAATCCGGGCCAGATGCTTGTAGCTGCACCGTGGAAGTATGGGATCAGGCAGCCATTCCCATAACCCATCGCAAAGCTGACTGGAGCTGGACCGCCGACAACATCCTCATCTGTGAGTTTCCATACGTATTTTCCGACAAGATATACTGAGGCAAGAATGTTTTCAACAAAGTGGACACATCCCTTTGGCAATCCTGTGGTTCCGGATGTGTAGAGAATTGCAGCTGGCGTACCTATTTCAAGGGGCACTGGATCGAATCTTGCACTTTCTCTGTAAACATCATCAAAGGATACAAAGGGATCACTCAGGTCTTCTCTTTCAGTAACGATGACTTTCTGTACAGTGTTCAGCTCTGCAACAGATTCTTCAACCGCCCTGAAAGTCCTGTCATCACCTGTGACAAATATTGCTTTCAGTTCTGCATTGTTGGAAACATGAACTATCTCCTTCTTTGCCCACATTGGATTCAGAGGGACAGGGATTGCCCCTGCCTTCATTATCCCGAAATTCACTGCAACAGCCTCTGGCATGTTCCTCATTCTGAATCCAACTCTGTCGTATTTTTCAATTCCAATTCCCTTCAGAAAGTTTGCTATCCTGCTGCTCAGCCTGTAAAGGTCTCTGAAGGTAACCCTTCTGTCTTCAAAGTAAACAGCCACCTTTCTTCCTCTACCTTCCCTGATGTTCCTGTCGAGAATTTCTTCAGCAAGATTGAGTTCATTCCTCTCTCCGATTATCGCCTTTACCTCATCCGGAATTACAATTTCCGGCCAGTCCTCCTTTGGAACAACATAGTCAAGAATACCCATACCATCTACCCCCAAATTTTTTATATTTCACCTCCTCTTTCCAGAATTTATTGTTATAAATAGGTTACGAAATTGATTCGCCGTGAAATTTTATGCCTTTCTCAGCTGTAAAATTTGAGTCTGTAAACATTACCTCCCGGCTGGTAAATTGCAACGTTTCCCGGCATCGGATTCAGGTTTACCTTTTTCTGAAACTCTGTCTGACTCTGCCAGGTTGAGGAATTTACAAGGAAAACTCCCCTGTAAAATCCGGTGCCGTAGGTATGGACATGTCCCGAATGCACTATATCCGGTACATCATCCACAACAAGGTAATCGTCTTTCTCAGGAGCAATAGGGCTTCTTTCACCATAAAGAGGTGCAAGATGTCTTCTTTTCAGCAATTCCACCATTGCATCATGTGGCTTTTCGTAACTCAGTCTGGAAACTCTTGAAATTATATCATCAAGACTTCTTCCGTGATACATGAGAACCTTCACACCCTCAACATCGATGTAGGATGGATTGCCTACATGAATAACATTGCTTGAAAAGAGAGACGAGAATTCCTTTGGCAGAGCAGGCTGTGGTTCAGCCTGCCTCACAGCGTCATGGTTTCCTGGAGAGAGGATTATTTTAAGATCCTTTCTTATCCTGTCAAACTGTTCTGCAGCAAACTCGTACTGAGCATTGATGTCATCTATCTCAAGTTCTTTTTCCTGATTCGGATAAACACCTATTCCATCAACCACATCTCCGGCAACAAAAAGATATTTCACAGATTCTGCAATTTCATCGAGCTTTCTATTTCCGCTCTCACAGTTGATCCACGAGACAAATTTCTTCCATGATTCATGAAGAAACGTGTTGCTCCCGAAGTGTATGTCTGATATGAAAACAATGGAAAAATCTCTCCTTACCTTTCCATTCCCGTTGAGGGGTATATCAGGAAAAACAATTCTGTCTGCAATAATGCTCCTTCCCGCTATCCTTCCAGTAATCCCGATAACCTCATCTCCAAAAAGTTCCATGGCCTGTTCCTTGATTTTTCCCTCAGCGTAAACCCTCACTCTTCCTGTTCTGTCCTCTACCTCGATCATTGCTCTGTTTTCATTTAATTCCCTGACACTGTTGACAAATCCTATGATTTCAACTGTTTCTGCCTTTATCTTTGAAATAGATGCTACTGGAATTGCCTTAACCCTGTTTCTCAAAATTCTGCTGAGTTTTTCAAACCTTGAATTGAAGTATGCAACAAAATCCTCAACAGTTCCCCTGCAGGCTGATCTGCCGGTAACGTCTTTGAGGACCCTTATCTCTTCCCTTCTTTCTGCAGTCCTTCTGATATTTACGGGATTTATTTCCTCTCCCCTCATTCTGCTCTGAAGTTCCTTTATAACCTCTGAAACCTCTTCCGGTGTAACTATGAAAGCACCGTTGCATTTTGCACACGTTTCCCTTACAAGAACATCCACATCAAAACTGGATGAGATAATTAACCTCACAGCATCCGGATGGACATTGTAGCCGTTAACCGCGAACTTTGCAACGACAGTTTTTGTATCGATATTTTTAATAACCATGAAACTTCAACCTCCGCCAATGGACGACAGGATTGCCGGCTTACTTAAAGATTTGATAACAACACTTATAATTGTTGGTCTCATTGCTGGTGGAGGATATGCAATAACTGGAACCTGGCCGTTCATGGTCGCTGTTCAGAGCGGAAGTATGGAGCCAAATCTGAATGTCGGTGACGTTGTTTTTCTTGTCAGCCCTCAGAAAAAAGAGATAATAACATACCTCGATGGAAAAGAAACCGGATACAGGATGTTCGGAGATTTTGGAGATGTGATTGTTTACAAACCAAACGGAGATGGGTCCAAAACCCCCATAATCCACAGGGCATTGATGTATGTAAGGGAGGGACAGAAAATTGGAAATTACGTTGCAGAAAATGATGGATACATAACAAAAGGAGACCACAATCTTCTTCCAGATCAGCCCCTGCTGTCAAAACCTGTAAAAGATGAATGGATAATCGGTGTTGCTGTTTTCAAAATACCATACATAGGTTACTTCAGACTGATCTTTGGCTAATTTTTCCTGATCCTTGCATCAACAACCACATGATACACACCCGGTGAGTAATTTTTTACCTTTCTCATTGAAATTTCCAGAATTTTTGCATTCATTGACTCTGCCTGCCTTTTTACTCTTTTTAAAGGACGTTCAATGATCTTCTCCGGTGTTGTTTCATGGTAATGAACCCATCCCTCCTCGTTTAATGCATCTATAGCAACTCCAAGGAATTTTTCACACCTGATGTGTCCCATGATCACCCTGTCTGCAAAGTTTTCCGGAGTCAGATGCATTGAGTCACCCATAACAGGAATTACATTCTTCAAACCATTCAGCCTTATGTTCTCAAGCAAAAACCCGTATGAGTCGGGATTGAGCTCTATGGCATAGCATTTTTTTGCTTTTGAGTGTTTCATTAGAGGGACTGTAAAATATCCTATGCCTGCAAACATGTCAAGAACGATTTCACCCCTCTCAACAAGCCCGGCAATTCTCATCTTTTCAAACTGATTCCCCTGACTGAACATCACCTTCCTGAGATCAAACCGGAAAATGCATCCATTCTCCTTTATCTCAACCAGACTCTTGTTTCCGATAAGAGGGGTGATTTCAGGCTTTCTCTCCATACCATGTCTTCCCCGATCGAGCCATATTGAGTTCAGCCTGTAATTTTTCAGAATCTCGTGAGCTATTTTGTTTCTGTACTGAAAAAGTGATTGAGGGAGTTTCATAATTCCAACATCCCCAAAAATCTTCAGATCAGCATTTTTCGGGTAAAATCCAGCAATATTTTCCAGAATTTCCCTGAAGTTCTTTCGATCTCTGAACATCGGATTTCTGTCTTCGATTATCTCGTATTCCCCTGAAACTAACTCAAAGTCATCATTTACCGGAATGATCACGCATCCATTTTCAAATCTGATCCTTCTTTTTCTGTCCTTTACACCCATTTTTTCAAGTTCCCTTCTTACCTTCTCCGCGATCTCCTTTCTAACCCTGACAGCCTTCATATCTCAACAAGGTCGGGATGGATCGCTATAAGTCTTTCACCATGCCTCGCAACGTAAATCCGATCGCCTATTTTAAGGGTCAATTCCGGCTTTTCAGCAATTGCCGTCTGGTATGTGAAGGGGTCGAGAATTTCAACAGTGCTCTCGTCAACGTTGAGAACGCTGCTCTCTTTGAGCTCATATTTCCTTGCAATCACAGCCGGATCTCTCAGCCTCACTGCCTTTCCGGTTCTGATGTCGTATCCCTTTCTCCTTGAAACATCTCTCACAACAGCAACAACACCTTCATCCTCCACAATGTCACCTCTGAAAAATCCGGGGAGTCTGACAAGATACGTGAATCTGAAAAAATCTCTTCCATCCTCTCTTCCTGCAATTTTACTGCTCTCCTTGGTTTCTGCACCCATCTCCTTGGATATTATTCTGGAAAGCTTTAATCCAAGATTTCTGTCTCCAATAAAAATGTCAATGCCCTCCTTTCTTTCTTCTATTTTTGTTACAAAAGCCTTTGGATTGCCCTTTTCTCTGAGAAGTGAACTTTCCACGAGGTCATAAATTCTCTTAACTTCCTCATCCCTCAATTTTCTCCTGTCTGCCCTTATCTGAAGTATTGCTTCGTAATATCCCCCAGCCTGTCTGCTGCATTTTTCACATGCAATCTTCCTAAGCCTCACTTCAAAGAAAGTTTCGAAGTGATGAAAATGATCCCTTACTGTTCCATCCACATAAAACCTGTACCTTCCAATCACATCCCCAACAGGGTAAAAGTGAAAATCCCGGATCTCAAATTCATCATGGATTGAAATTTCTTTCAGAAGATTGAAACCCACAGCCTCTTCAAGAGTTACCTGCCTCCATCTGTCAGTTCTGAAGTCCCCGCACTTGGGGCACTGAATGATCTCGACAACTGGAGGTATGGATATGAGTTCAGCACTCTTTGACAGGCATTCTCCACATACTGAATAATCGCTTTCCCTTCCACATGAAGCGCATTTCATTGCATCCTTGAAAACTGCCGTCAGGGTATATATTCCTTTTCAGACATGGAAATGGAGAAGGATGATTAAAGTTTTAAAGCTTCCTTTCAGATTCTGGCACCATGAAGATAATAGCCTTTGTTGGTCTCCCTCTGAGCGGTAAAAGCACGGCATCCAGAATTGCAGAGGAAATGGGGATACCTGTCATCGTGATGGGAGATGTTGTGAGAGAGGAGGTTGAGAAGAGAGGTCTTGAACTTACAGATGAAAACGCCGGAAGGGTTGCATCAGAACTCAGGCAGAAAGAGGGCATGGATGCGATAGCCAAAAGATGCATTCCGATAGTAAAAAAGAAGCTTCAAGAAAGGGGTGTTGTTGTAATAGATGGTATAAGAGGCATCGCAGAAGTTGAGAGGTTCAGAAGTGTTTTCGGTGACGATTTCATTCTGATAAACATTGAAGCTCCAGATGAAATAAGGCTTGAAAGAGCAAGAAGGAGGATGAGGGATGATGATGTAAGGACAATGGATGAGCTGAGAAACAGAGATAGGAGGGAACTTTCCTGGGGGATGGATGAAGCAATAAAAATAGCAGACATAACTGTAGAGAATTCAGGAGACCTTGATGAGTTTGAAAAAAAGATAGAGGATCTGATAAAGCATTTTTTACCGAGAGTTGAGGTGGAGATTGAAACGGAAATTCATCCAACTGAAGATGCTGATAAGGTGAAAAAATCCATTCTGAATCTGTTTCCCGATGCGAAAATTGATTTTGTGAAAGACAGAGTTCTGGCAAGATCTTCAGATCTTTCAAAGTTCAGAGAACTTCTCAGAAGGCAGAAAATACTCGACACTGCCAGAAACATGTTTATTTATGGGAAAGAGGGAAACAAAATCGTTGTTTATCTCAACAAGCAAACCGCATTTATTTCAAGAGTGAACTTCGCTGAGGAGGATGCACTGCTGTCACCTCTCAAGGTAACATTCAGACTCTTTGACGTCACCATGGAAAGATTTCTTGATTACCTCTCTCCTGAAACAAAGGATGGCAGACCTGTCAGAGAGGTTGACAGGATTTAAATGCCATAAAGTCAGAGTGGTGATGTTATGGAGATGAATATCAGGGAAATGGTGAGATTCTGGCTTGAAGATGAGGGGATATTCAGAAAAGAGGTTGATGACATGAATGCAGATTTTCATTTCATAGTCGAGGTTCCCCCTGGCTCAAATCAGGTAATCGATATAATTGCCCCAAGAAACAAGAGTCTGGTTCTTGTTGCAAGTGGTGTCAAGCTGAGCGATGAACACTATTCTGCAGTCATGAGCATGGATGAAAAGGAGAGGGAGAGATTCATGTGGGATATAAGATTCTCGCTCATATTTCTCAGAACAGAATTCCAGATCATTCCCAATGCCATTTCCCCCCAGCTCTTTCAGTTCACCAGAAAACTGTATCAGGAGGATCTCACAAGACAGTTGCTTATGGATGCGATTGGTGAGGTGCACAAATGCAAGCTCTTCATAATATGGAAAATGCGTGAAAAATTCGACAGGATGGATGGAGACAGGGGCGTGATGTACATCTGAGTCTGCAAAAAATTTAAAACTGAATTTCTGAAATTCAGAATCGATGAAGATTCTCATGATCATTGTTGATGGCATGGCCGACAGAAGCGTCAATGACACAACCCCTCTCAAATCAGCCAGAACCCCAAATCTCGACAGGCTTTCTGAAATGGGGATAAACGGGATAATGGATACCATAAAACCGGGAATAAGGCCCGGAAGCGATACAGCTCATCTTTCGGTTCTTGGTTACGATCCCTTTAAATACTACACCGGCAGGGGCCCAATTGAAGCGTGTGGAGCTGGAATTGAGGTCATGCCAGGTGACATCGCATTCAGGGTAAATTTCGGAACGGTAGCTGGAGAAGGGAACATCTTCAACAAACGGGTTGTGGACAGAAGGGCAGGGAGAATTCAGAAAAAGGAGGAACTTGTAAAAGCGGTCAATGAGAACGTGAAACTTGATGGGGTTGAATTCATTCTCGGAAATGCGTCAGGTCACAGAGCGGCACTTGTTTTCAGGGGAGAAAACCTCTCAGATAGAATAACCGACAGCGATCCAAAAAATGAGGGAGAGAAGGTCATGAAAGTCAGAGCTCTTGATCCATCAGCAGAATTCACAGCAAAAATTGTCAATGAATTCATAGAAAAGAGTCACAAAATTCTTGACAAACATCCTCTCAACGCTGAAAGAGAGCAAAAGGGTCTGCCGAAAGCAAATGCCCTTCTTCTGAGGGGAGTTGGAAAGGCTGTCCATGTTCCAGAGTTTTCCGAAAGGTATGGAATGAAAATGGCGGTTATTGCAGGTACAACACTGATAAAGGGCATAGGAAGGCTTGTCGGCGCTGATGTAATCGAAAATGAAAGATTCACAGGAAGCAAAAATACAGATCTTGACCTGAAGGTTGAAACTGCCCTTAACTGCCTTGAAAGCCATGATTTTGTTCTGCTCCACATCAAGGCGCCAGATGAATTCGGTCACGACGGCGACTTTGAAGGAAAAAGAATGTTCATAGAGAAGGTTGATTCAGCTCTCCACCCATTCTTAAATCTGGATTTCTCAGAGGTGTGTGTTGCTGTGCTTTCAGATCACACAACTCCTGTGACTGTTAGAGACCACACCGCCGATCCTGTGCCCGTTATGATCATATGCGAGGGTGTGAGAAGAGATGATGTGAGAGAGTTCAACGAGTTTCAGGTTTACAGAGGAGGACTGTGCAGAATAAAAGGTGTGGATCTGATGAACATAATCCTAGATCTGACAGGTAAATCTAAAAAGTTTGGTGCGTAAAAGAACATGATGCTCGAGAGTCTTGTCATACCTGAGGGCGCAAAGTTTGATGAGACCCACATAACACATGAGGGGGATGTCATAATAGGTGATAATGCGGTTGTGGATTTTGGAATCAAAGCAAAGAAAATTGTGGTGGGAAGCAGAAGCACGGTAAATGGCTACATAATCGGTGATGAGGTCAGGCTGGATACGTGGGCAAAGGTTAGAGGTGATGTTGTATCCAGTGGAGATGCGTACATCGGAGAGTTCTCCTCAATAGGCGGGAAGCTCACAGTCAGGGGAAACCTGGAGATTGGCAGAAACGTAAAGATAGAAAGGGGATTTGAGGCAACAGGGCTGATCACAATACAGAACCCGCTTCCTGTTCTGATTTTCGTATTTGTCTATCTTCTCGAGCTTTTAAGGCTTGGAAAACTCGATGAAATCGAGGAACTTTTCAACGAGGAATTTGAAAATCCACTTATCATCCCAGACAGCTCTAAAATATCAATGGAACAGATAAAAACAGCAAAGAATGCGATAATAAAATTCAGCAGGGTACTTGGAAATCTGAAGGCAAGGGATGTTGTTGTGGAGAGTACAGAGCTCTATGGCAGTATAAGAGCAAGAGACGTGGTTATACTGAATTCAAAGGTACATGGGGCTGTTGAAGGAAGGAAGGTGTACATCGTTGACTCAAGCACTGTTTTTGGAAGAATAAATGCTGAAGAGGTGCATCTTGAGAATGGCTGCAGTGTTGAGGGGAGCATAGTCGGAAGAAAGGGTGTATGGATAAAGGACGAGGTCGAGTGGGAAATTGAAGAGGAGTCTGAGGAGGATGGAGTGGGAGAAGAAGAGATTCAGGAAGATGTTCCCGAACATATACGGAGAGCTTGAAGGTGACATCTTCCCATCTGTAATCGATCATCTTGAGAGATGTGAGAGTACTGAGCAGGCTGAAGAGGTGATCGATTATTTTGTAAGAACAGGCGAGATAACGGAAGAATACGGGTATTTGCTGAAAAAGAGTGGTGTACTGAAGGAGATCATAAGCTCGAGAAAGCATGGTGAATACACAAAGAGGGGATTGAAATGATTGAAATTGGACTCGCAGGAAAACCCAACTCAGGCAAGTCAACCTTTTTCAGGGCTGCAACAATGGCGGATGCCGAAATTGCAAACTACCCATTCACAACAATAAAGCCAAATGTTGGAGTGGGACATGTAAGGGTGGAGTGTGTTTGCAGAGAGCTTGGTGTTTTTCCCTGTGGAAACTGCGCCGAGGGTATCAGGTACATTCCTGTGAAGCTCATAGATGTTGCAGGACTTGTTCCTGATGCCCATAAAGGGAGAGGTCTTGGAAATGAGTTTCTTGATGACCTGAGGCAGGCAGATGCCATAATTCATATTGTCGATGCATCAGGCACCACTGATGAGGAGGGAAATGAAATTGGAGCCGGAACAAGAGATCCGATGGACGATGTTGTATTTCTTGAAAGAGAGCTTGTCATGTGGCTGTTTGGGATACTGAAAAGAAACTGGGACAAATTCGTCAGGCGAATCCAGATGGAAAAGAGAGACCCTGCAAAATACATATCCGAACAGCTCGCCGGACTGGGGTTTGATGAGATGACTGTCAGAGAGGCGATGAGAGGGTCAGGTGTGAATATTGGAGCGGTTGACAATGAGATTCTGGCCGGTTTTGCAGATGAGCTGATGAAGAAAAGATTCAGAATAGTTATTGCAGGAAACAAGGCTGATAAAGCTCCTGATGAAAATCTGAAAAAGATTCAGGATGCTGGGGGGATTGCATGTTCTGCGATGTATGAGCTAACTCTGAGAACCGCAAGTGGAAATGGATACATAAAATACAGACCTGGAGACAGAGAATTTGAGATAATCAAAGAGCTGAATGAGAAGCAGAAAAAAGCACTGGAAATAATTGGAGAATTCATGCGCAAACATGGTGGAACAGGGGTGCAGAGAGTGCTGAATGCTGCGGTTTTTGAAAAGCTTGAATACATAGTTGTGTATCCTGTCGAGGATGAGAACAAATTCACAGATACAAAGGGCAATGTTCTGCCTGATGCACTCCTTGTGAAAAGGGGAACAACTGCAAGGGAACTCGCATACATGATCCATACCGACATAGGCAAGAATTACATTTATGCAGTTGATGCCAGAAAGAAAATAAGGGTATCGGAGGACTACGAGCTTAAAAACAATGATGTGATAAAGATAGTTTCAAGCGCATAGGAAGTAAATAAATCCGACCCCACGCTTAAAACCTTAAAAATAATAATTCAGCAGATCTCAGTTACAAAATTATTCTGCTGGCCTGAAATCAGCTTCTGTAAACTTCTCCGAAATCAAAATCTATTTCCTGACTCAGAAGGTCGCCTACCTCTCCAAGCAAGTTAACAAGCTTTGTGTAAGCGTCCATGAAGTTTCTCACACTTTCAAGCTCATTCAGCCTTCCCTGAATTGAGGTCAGAGAATCCAAAAGGGATTCATCGACCTCTCCAGTCAGCTGTTTGGAAATAAACTGCTGCTGCTTTTCCTGAAATTCCACAAGAAGATTCTGAGCTACTTCATCTCCTCTCAAAACTTCCTCTGTGCTGACAAAATTTCTGTATTCCTCACTCTCAACTATGGATTTTGCCAGTTCCAGCACCTTCCCCTTTATAACATCATTCATCAAGTTTCACCTGCCTTTCTCCCAGCCTTCCATGGCATTTTATTTTAATGTTTCGCTGAATTTCTCCGCCTCCGATATATTTATTAAGCCGTGAGTGACAGCAAAAACATTCACGCTAACGGAGGGTTAAAAAATGAAATCAGCCTATGCATACATCAGAGAAGCCTGGAAAAATCCCTGGGATGGTTATGTTGGAGAGCTGATGTGGGTGAGGTTGCAGAAGTGGAGAAGAGAGTCTGCAGTGGTTAGAATTGACAGACCAACAAGACTTGACAGGGCAAGAGCTCTGGGATACAGGGCAAAAAAGGGAATAATTGTTGTGAGAGTAAGGGTGAGGAGAGGAGGTAGAAGGGCTGGAAGGCCAAACAAAGGGAGAAAAACAAAAAGCCTCATGGTTTCAAGACTCACACCAAAGAAAAGCCTTCAGTGGATTGCTGAGGAAAGAGCTGCAAGAAAATATCCAAACATGGAAGTTCTCAACTCTTACTGGGTAGGAGAGGATGGCAGGCACAAATGGTTCGAGGTCATACTGATTGACAGGGCTCATCCTTCAATCCTGAATGACAAAAATCTTTCAGGAGTTGCAAGGCAGAGGGGCAGAGTTTTCAGAGGGCTCACCTCAACAGGAAGAAAATCCAGAGGGCTTAGAAGAAAAGGAAAAGGAGCTGAAAAGGTAAGACCAAGCCGAAGGTCCAGTTTCAGAAAATAATTAATTAATTCTCAAATTTATGAAAATTGATGGAGTGACAATTTCTGCCATATGTTACACAACAGAAGACCCCGAAAAAGTAGCAAAGGCAATAGGTACCCTTGTGCCTTTTGAATTTCAGATTGGTGTGACAAACGCTACAGGGCATTACGGAAATCCCATCAAGTTTTTTGAGATTGGACTCAGGAAAAAGAGGGAAATAAAACAATTCTGGAACCATCTCATGGAGAGACTTGGAGATCAGAGAAAGATCGTGCTTGAGTTTCTTGACGACCTGATTGACGAAGAGGGTGTTCTCCACCTCAGAATTGACAAGCAGTCCGCCTTTCTTGGAAATGTTGAGTTTTCATCAGGCGGGGATTCAGTGATGGTGAGAGTGAAACTTGTCACCTATCCTTTCAGAAGGGATAAAATACTTGAATTTGCGGAAAAATTAATTTCTCAGGGATATGATTGACTTCATAAGGTTCGATTACGGCCGGGATTTTGATTTTGGATTCAGAAATTACGTAGTTTTTGGAAATGTCACTGAAAGGAACATTCAGGGATGCGCTGTAAAGGCTGAAAGCTCAAAGGAGCTCAGAACAAAGCTCAGAAATGTAGATGGGTTTGTTGGAGTAATGAGCAGGAGAGAAGAGGTGAACAGGTACGCTGTGATGAGGAAAAAGGTAGATGTGATTCTCGACTTTCCTGAAAGGAGGCTGGATTACACAACATTCAAGCTTGCCAGAGAAAAGGATGTTCTGATTGAAATCTCTCTAAGAAACCTGCTCTGTGCTGAAGGAAAAAAAATGACCGGACTTGTCCGTGAGCTGAAAACGATTTTCAGAGTCATAGACAAGTTTGATTCGCCCTTTATTCTGACAAGTGGAGCATGCAACTTCTACGGGATGAGACCTAAAAAACAGATTTACGAGCTCTTCTCTTTTTTCGGTGCAGACGTTAAAAGAGCAGAATACTGGGCTGAAAGACTTCACAGGAAACTTTTTGATGATAAATACATAATGGATGGTGTTGAGCTGGTATGAAACTCCTGCCTCCTTCGCTCAGGAAGAGAAAAAGATATATTGCATTTCAGATTATCTCAGCCAGACCGGTTGATGTAGAGGGGGTAATGGAAGTTCTGAGTTCATCACTCCTGAAACTCTATGGAGCGCTTGAAAGTCCCTCTGCAAAGCTGATTGAATTCAGAGACGGAAAGGGAATGATCGTGTGTCCCCATGATGAACTCAATAAAGTAAAAATAGCACTTACTCTGATAAAAAAGATAGACGGGCAGGACGTGATTCCCGTGATTCTCGGAGTCGCTGGCACGATAAAAAGTTGCAGAAAGAAATATCTGGAGGTGTTGGAAAATGCAAATTCCGCAAATGGGATATGACAGGGCGATTACAATCTTCAGCCCTGATGGAAGGCTCTATCAGGTTGAATATGCAAGAGAGGCTGTGAAGAGAGGGGCGACAGCCATTGGAATCAAAACTAAGGAAGGTGTGGTTGTTATTGCAGATAAGAGAGTGGGGAGCAGATTGCTTGAATCAGATACAATTGAGAAGGTTTACAAGATTGACGATCACATCTGTGCCGCAACTTCCGGACTTGTGGCAGATGCGAGAGTTCTGGTTGCAAGGGCAAGGCTTGAGGCACAGATAAACAGACTCACATTTGATGAGCCAATTGGCGTGAAAGAGCTTGCAAGGAAGATCTGTGATTTCAAGCAGCAGTACACACAGTTTGGTGGTGTGAGGCCATTTGGTGTGTCGCTTCTTATTGCCGGAGTGGACAGTGAGCCAAAGCTGTTCGAGACAGATCCAAGCGGTGCGCTGCTTGAATACAAGGCAACTGCCATAGGATCTGAAAGACAGAAAGTTATGGAATACTTTGAAAAGGAATACAAGGATGAAATGGGTCTTGAAGATGCAATACAGCTGGGACTTGTTGCGATGGGCAAGGCCATAAACACCCTCCTCAGTGCCGGCAGTGTTGAGCTTGGAGTGGTGAAAGTTGAGGACAGGAAATTCAGATTGATTGAAGCGGATGTTCTTTCCAGTCACATCGAGAAAGCAAACGAAATCCTCAAAAAGGAGCTCTCTTAGTCGGGGGGAGCTCAATGGTTTCCTTAGAGAAAGCAGTGATTGCAAGATTGAGAAAAGGTGGGGAGAATTTCGAAGTCCTTGTGGATCCATATCTGGCAAGAGATCTGAAAGAGGGAAAGGAAGTCGATTTCGAAGAGCTTGTGGCAGTTGAAGAGATTTTTCACGACGCAAAAAAGGGTGACAGGGCATCTGCAGAGGATCTGGAAAAAACATTCCAAACTCGGGACGTCAGGGAAATTGTAAAAAAGATAATCACTGAGGGAGACGTTCAGATAACTGCTGAGCAAAGAAAGGAAATGCTCGAACAGAAGAGGAAACAGATAATCGAGTATATAAGAAGGAATGCAATAGATCCGAGAACCAATGCCCCGCACACATACTCAAGGATAGAATCTGCACTTGATCAGACGAGGGTCAGCATAGACATTTTCAAGCCCGTGGAAGCTCAGGCAAGAGAAATAGTCAAGGCAATAAAGCCCATTCTACCCCTGAAGTTTGAGGAGATCGATATTGCCATAAAGGTTCCACCGAATTACACTGGAAAGGCGATTTCCGCTCTTTACAACTTTGGAAATGTTCTCAAAGAGGAGTGGCAGAAAGATGGCAGCTGGATATGCGTGATGAGAATTCCGGCAGGCATGCAGGGTGAGCTCATGGATCTGCTTGGCAGGGTTACGAAGGGTGAGGCAATGACAAAAATTCTGAAGAGGGGGTGATTGGATGGCATCAAGACCGATAGTCCTCCCGGGAGAGCTGCTTGCATCAAATCCAAAGGTTGCAGGCAGCGGTACCTATATTGAAAACGGTAAGGTTTATGCAAAATTTCTCGGTTTGCTTGACAGAACTGACACCTCTGTCAGGGTTATTCCGCTGAAAGGAAGGTACATCCCTTCAGTTGGAGATGTTGTGATAGGTATTGTGAGAGAGGTGGCAGGCAATGGATGGGTTGTTGACATAAACTCCCCCTACCAGGGTTTTCTTCCTGTATCTGAAAATCCTGAAATGAGACAAAATAGAAAACCCAATGATGTTCTCGACATTGACGACGTGATCATTGCAAAGGTTCTCAATATAGATCCGAAGATGAAGGTAACGCTCACAATGAAGGACAGAATGTGCAGAGCGGTGAGATTTGGAAGAATTATCGGGATAAATCCTGCAAGAGTTCCAAGAGTAATAGGCAAGAAGGGGAGCATGATTAGGATGTTCAAAACAGAGCTCGGTGTGCAGATTGTGGTTGGGAAGAACGGGTTGATATGGGTCAGCGGTGACAGGAGGAAGGTAAATATTGTTGAGGAGGCAGTATACATAATAGAGTCAGAAGCCCATACAGACGGGCTCACTGACAGGATAACCGAATTTGTGAAAAGAAAGAAGGGTGAATTGAATGGACAGTAAGGATATTAAGCTGATAATTGATGGTAAAAGGCTTGATGGCAGGGGATTTGAAGATCTGAGACCGATAAAGATGAGGGTTGGTGTGCTGAAAAGAGCTGATGGCTCATGCTACCTTGAAATGGGGAAGAACAAGGTTGTTGCAGCTGTTTTCGGACCAAGAGAGGTTCATCCAAGGCATCTGGCCGATCCGATAAAGGCTGTTGTGAGATACAGATACAACATGGCTCCATTCAGCGTGGAAGAGAGAAAGAGACCCGGACCGGACAGGAGGAGTGTTGAAATATCAAAGGTGAGCAGAGAAGCAATTGAGGCAATTGTGATGAAGGAACTGTTTCCCAGAAGTGGAATAGACATCTTTGTCGAGGTGCTGCAGGCTGACGCTGGAAGCAGAACCGCGTGCCTCAATGCTGCAAGTGTGGCTCTGGTTGATGCAGGTGTGCCGATGAAGGGGATGATATCCAGTGTGGCTGTTGCAAAGGTTGATGATGTGCTTGTGCTTGACCCGATGAAGGAGGAGGACAATTACGGACAGGCTGACATTCCATTTGCATTCTTCATAAGAAACGACAGAATTGAATCAATCGCTTTGCTTCAGATGGACGGAAGAGTTTCGAAGGAAGAGTTTGTTCAGGCTCTTGAAATGGCTAAGAGAGGGGCCATGAAAATCTATGAGATGCAGAAGGAAGCAATAAAAACAAAGTACATCATGGAAAGTGAGGGAGAGGTGAATGAAATTGAATGATGACATAATTCTCGACATAAGGAGAGACTATGTTCTTGGAAAGCTCAGAGATGGAGAGAGAATAGACGGAAGAGCATTTGATGAATACAGGGAAATAAAAATAGAAACGGGAATTATCGAAAAGGCAGAGGGGTCGGCTCTTGTAAGCATAGGAAACACTCAGGTCATAGTTGGCATAAAAATGCAGCCTGGAGAACCTTTTCCGGATACTCCGGATAAGGGCATAATCATAACCAACGCAGAACTCGTGCCTCTTGCATCGCCGACGTTTGAGCCGGGTCCACCTGACGAGAATTCAGTTGAGCTTTCGAGAGTTGTTGATCGAGGCATAAGGGAGAGTGAGGCTGTTGACCTGTCGAAGCTTGTTATTGAGGAAGGAGAGAAGGTATGGCTTGTTTTCATCGACATACATGCCCTTGACGATGACGGAAATCTCATGGATGCCTCATCCCTTGCAGCAATCTCAGCACTATTAACAACAACAGTTCCTGCTGAGAGGTTTGACATCGGTGAAGATTTCCCACTTCCTGTGAGAGATCTGCCTGTTTCTGTCACGACCCGTATAATTGGAAAATACGGAATTGTTGATCCCTGCAAGGATGAGGAGTATGCGTCGAAAAATTTTATAACAATAACAACAGACAGCGAGGACAACATCGTGGCTATGCAGAAAAGTGGAAGTTATCTCATGGGCGAGGAAATGCTCATGGAAATAATGGAAACAAGCATAAGAAAGGCGAGAGATAATAGAAAGCTGCTGAAAGAGGTGTGATGAGATGCCAAGAACCAAGAAGGTTAAGATGGCAGGCAGATTCGGGCCGAGATACGGAATCAGGGTCAGAAAGAATATCGTCGAAATTGAAACAGCTCAGAGAAAGAAGTACGTTTGCAGAAAATGCGGAAAAAATGCTGTGAAGAGAGCAGGGACAGCCATCTGGGAGTGCAAAAGCTGTGGGTATAAATTTGCAGGTGGAGCGTACATTCCCGTATCCCCATCAGCAAAGATAGTTGATCAGGCAATAAGCAAGGGTAGAAGCTTATGAGCGTTTTTATATGTGTCTACTGCGGTGCAGAGGTGGATGTCGATCTTGAGAGAAATCTGATACAGTGTGCAAAATGTGGAAGCAGGGTTGTGATGAAGCCAAAACCACCTGCCCTCAAGAAAAGAGTCAGAGCAATTTGAAACAGCACTTCATCTTCATTTTCAAGTATAACTTTAAATATTTGCCTGAGTTAAATTTATTTCATGCCAAATGAAATAACCAGAGACGAGTTAATAAATCTGCTGGGAAGAGGATACTGGATAGAAACGCAATTTGAAGAGGCATCCCAGTGGAGTGCTTACATCACCTCTCTGAGCGAGAGGGGGAGAGAAATTGTATTCGCCATTATCAGGGACTCAACAAGACACCGCATCCTTCTTGAAGAGCTGGGAAAAAAGCTGGGTGTGGATCTGAAGAGTCTGCTGAAGGACTATGAGAAAAGGAAATTTGATTTTGGAAAAATGAAGGAAGATGAGATATTCAAGGTAATTCTGGAGCATGAGATCGTTGTGAAAGATCTGTATACAAGGCTGAAACACCACATCAGTGACGACATTTTGAAAGAAAGTGATCTCTCAGCGAAAGAATTCCACAGAGCCATGGATGTGCTGATAGCTGATGAGGAAAAGCACATCAGGATGGTGGAACCTCACTCAGATAAAACGGTCAGAATTCTGTGATCTGCAAGCATTTTTCCCTGCACTGGCATCGTTTTGTGAAACACTGCAGTTGATCCCAATTCCTTTTGAAGGTACAACTCAGCTCCATGTTTGCTCGAGTTTCCAAGTCAGAGAGACGCGCAATGCTTCCGGCCATTCATTTTGCAAAAAATTTTATTGCGGACGTAACAGAAATTTCTCCAGAATGCGAACCGTGATTAGGCCTTTGTTTCTGGCAGTGGTTTTGATCACAGTAGGTGCAATAATTCTGCCTTAGACAGTCTCACTCTTTGTGGGTCAGCACGACTGGTATGGCATAGATGCAGCAGGAAACCAGATCCCATGCCAGAAGTGCCATGCAGATGTTTACGAAGAGCTTGTAAACAGCCCTTACCACGAGAGTCTGGTAGTATTGAAGCCCATGCAGCATCCACTCTCAGCTGCATGATATGTCACAGCTACAAGAAATCTGCAAATCCACCCTGGAGTGAGGCGTACAATCACTCTCACAGAGAGTACTCATGTTCAAGTGATCCATGCCACACACCATCACCAACCTTCTACCCACCAATTGCAGGAGGTTTTGGCATAACCGGTCAGAGCGGAGATGCCGGAACGTATGCTGCCCACAGAAAATTCGTTCTGGATGCAAAAAACAGCAGCATGATGGAATCAGTAAATGAGGCATGCACCTCATGTCACACCCATGTTGCAGTTAAACTCAATTTTACCCATTACGGTGCTCTTGAATTCGACGTGAACTGGGACACCCTAAATAACCAGTTCAGAACATCAAACATGACTGTAAACACCTCAACAGAGGTTGTCAGGGTTATATGGGGCAATTCCAGCGGTTTCGGCTGGACATTATGTCAGGAGAAAAATGGCCATGAGTGTCGGTAGATAAACAGGGTATTCTGAGATTGATCAACCGAAAAAAATCTCCAGTATCCAGTATGAAAAAGCTGAGGAAAGCGGTACTGTGAAATTATCCTCCCACCTTCTGCCATCAAAAAGTGATGCAATCAGAATCGATGCGAGGGCATAAATCTGATTCACGGGAAGCAGAACTGTAAGGATCAAGCTCGGCATGATAAATGAAAGCAGGGATAGCTCTGGCTTTATTCTTTTCACAATTCCAGCAACACCATCTCCAGCAAAGGCCGCAACTGCAGAGACGATGCATGCCTCTGTGCTGAAAAATGGGGTTATGATTGAAAATGCCATTCCAGTGTAAATGTATCCTGGAATCCTTTTTCTCTCATAATCTCTCAGAAGAAAATCAACAGACGTTCTTCTCCTTTTCCTTTGAAACTCAAAGAGGATTGCGATAAAAGTTATGACAATGACTGCAGAGGCCACAATTTCACTTCCCAGTAAAATGACCGCCGGAATGTATGCAAGCCCAGATACGTGTATGATCTTTCTCAGCATCTCCTTTTTCAGCTCGTCCTCCATCCTCAACACCGTGAAAGGATTGCTGTAGTCAGCTCACACATCACTGTCTTTAAATCCTCCGCGAATTATGGTTATGTGCTCCCGAGAGGCATGAATTCATATCTCTGAAGACTTTCTACTTTGCCGAAAAGCTCTATCTCAGGAAGCACTGAAGGCAGAGCATCATGGAATCTAAAAAACAAAACTCTGAGATTTCTCTAAATTCATTCAAATTTCTTTATCTTGTGATCCATATACTCAGAGCTCCCGCTGAGATTCCCGAAATGTGGGAGATGAAGCAGTAGGGGCAGAAATAATTCTCGATTATCATGAGCCTCCAGAAGTAAAGAACACCTACAAACCCTGAAACTGCCCAGACAAGAATGATATTCCTGTTTCTGGGAATCAGATTTACAACAAATCCGGCAATGAACCACACAGACCCAAGAGAGGCATATAGCAACCCGTCTTCATAAACGCATACCTGATCGGGAATGCAAACTGTCTGATTCATGTTTATGTACACCAAGTAAAGTGAACTGGCAAGTCCCGTCCCAAGA
>WAMS01000016.1 GCA_015522195.1 Geoglobus sp.
CGGCGTCTTTGACACAGTAATACTCTCTGCCTATTTTTTTTAAATATCTGCATTTTCTGCCGGTATAACCCGAGATGCAGAGCTGACAGTCTTCAGGATAAACACGTTTAATACCTATTCCAAGTTTTTCGATATTTGAGCCTGACATTAGTATCACCTTACTCTGGTGTTGTATGTCATATCATAAAATTCTTATTCTCTGGGTCTTCGGGTATATACTGCCGTTCGGGTCCGTGGTCTAGTGGTTATGACGCTGCCCTTACGAGGCAGTGATCCCCGGTTCGAATCCGGGCGGACCCATCAAAAACGTCCCTGTGTTTTGGGAGGTTGTGTTTTTTGTCTGAAAAGTTCGGATTCAGCCGCCCCAGCGCAGAACGCCAGCTGAGACCTTAAGATACGCCCTACCATCAAAATCATGTGGATTGTTTCTTTCAGGAAACAGAAGAAGTGAGTTATCAAGGATTCTCACAATAGCTCAGCAAGCTGGCACGCGGGCTGAAAAACTGAAAGGGAAAACGAAAGTCACTCTGAAAATTACCCTTCCCTATTTCCTGCATTCATGCTTCTGTTCAGTTCCTCGATGTACTCCAACAGTGCTCTCTTTCCATCATCTGTTATGTAAAAATAGGTTTTGGGCTTTTTTCCTTCGAATGTCTTTTCCATTCTTACATACCCTGCATCACAGAGTTTCTGCATATGAATGCTCAGATTTCCATCTGTTGTTTTCAGCTTTCCCTTGAGGAATGAAAAGCTTGCCTTTTCCACCCCAGAAAGTATGGCAAGGGCAAACACCCTGATTCTTGAATCAAGAACTGACATACCCATCAGATCTTCCAGTTTGTTTTAAGTGCAGAGATGTTTGGCAGAGCCAGAGTTGAGAACTGCATCACAGCAAATATCAGAAACTGATACTGCCACAGGTAGAACATTGCAATGCCAGAGGCTGAATACAGAAAGCCCATGAAGATAGAGTATCTTGTTCTGAACATCATTCCGGCTATTGCTACCAGCAGTCCTACAACCGGAGCCACAAACGCTCCGGTGTATCTCGGATGTGTAAGCAGCGAAATTAAAATTAAAACTGCAATGGCGAAGAATCCTGCCATCCAGAAGTCCGAGTAGAGTTTTGAGAAATATGACCTGACTTCAGGAAGACCTGCAAGTCTCCTTGATAGGTAGACTGTTATTCCAATCAAGATACCCCACAACGGAATTATCTCAAAACCGCTCAAAATATCCTTCAAAGCCATTAAAAAGAGCAATTGAGTTACAAGAAATCCTATGGTTGTCGAAAATCCCCAGATGAGTGATTGCTTTCTCTGATATGGAAGGTCATGTTCCCTCATACTTTTTTCTATCAATTCTCTCAGCTCCTCTATCATTTTGATCACCAAGTACTTTGTATTTCAAAGTACTTTATGATATTTAAATTTTACTGAAAACTGTTCGCTCTGTCAGGAAAAACATCTGAGTCTTAAAAACAGCTAAGGACGATCTTCAGCGGTCATCTTGGGCGTTGTCAGATTGAGTTCAACATCACAATCAAGTGGGTCTGAATATCCTTGGGTCTTTCAGCCGCTCCATTGGGTCAGCTTTTCTTTCATTTTTTTTGGACTTCATAATTTCCACCTCTTTTGTTAATATGTTTCAAAGTGACATACTGACATAAATACTTTTTGGTTTCCTGCCACTTATGGTATTTTGGAAATCCAAATCTCATTTTACCTGTCTCGCCTGAAAGAGGGGTAGAAACTGATTTAGGTGCAATCTATTCAATTTCTGTTTCAATCCGGATTCTGTTGAGGTGAAAGCTATTTCTGGAAAATAAAACACGTTCATACCATTTTGCTCTAAAAATTTTTAAAGCTGAATGCCGGTGTACTTCAAAAGCAAACCAAATGCCTCTTTCTCCCTTCTTCCCCCGCATCTCTGAACTATCCTGCCATAGTAGAGGATTTTATCCCTGAGATCAGGATTTTTACCTGCAGCATATCTTGTTCCATGAACAGCCGCCTCAATAACTGCATTGAATCCTCTGTTTACAGATATTACATCTTTCCCGGTAATTTTTCCTTCAACGAACCTGAGATGGGTAAAATTATCTCTGACATCTGCTTCAAATTTTATCCAGCTCATCGCATTCCTCAACACAGGAGGATCAAGGCTTTCAAACCAGCTCTCATCCAGATCCTCAAATGCCGATACAACAAAAACAACCGGATCGTGAATGATGTTGACATAAAGTTCCCCGGTTTTTTCAAGAAGCTCCCTTGTATGATTGCTGTAAAGTCTGACTTTCACTTCATCATCCACAATAATCCCAAGAGGGGCGGTGTTTATCCATTCACCTATGGTTATTCCTATAACCTCATTGATACCCTCCCGCAGTCCAAATTTTTCAATCATATCTCCACACCTCTGCACAGAGCGAGAAAAAGGGATGAGATAACCAGATCTGCAATGCTGCCTGGGTTTACATTCATTGATACAAGCCTTCTGTCAAGTTCATCAAAAACAGCGAAATTTTTGGTTTTAACGTATATTTTCAGACTTTCCTGAGCCATATTTTTCACTCTTTCGGCAAATTCACGTCCCTTTTTAGAGATAATGAGGGGGTCGAGAAGTTTCGAAAGAAGTTCGACATAAAGTCTGACCACTGCTCTGTTTATGTTTTTTTCTGAATTCAAAAGATCAATCAGCATATCAGAACCCTCTGAAGAAAGTTCAAAGCCGCTAACGTATTCTCCAGCAATAAAATTCTCCTCAGGTGCAAGTTTCATCCACTGATAAAGATTGAGATTTTTCTTCTCTATCGTCTCATCTATTTCGTCTCTCAAATCAAGGTGTCCTGCATTCATGACTCTCGGTTTTATCATATCAAAGGCCCTTTTAACGAATAATGAGTCCAAGTATGTTGTAGACCTTATGGTTTCATGTGCTCTTCTCACATCTCCATGACCGTGAACAAGTGGAGCTAAAAGGAGAAATGCACCAAAATGAACATTTCCAGCTCTGTGAAACTCAGCGGTATCCTTCACAAGCAAATAAATCCCTTCTCCTATGCTCAATTCGTTTCCCGCTATTCTGAGAAAAACAGGAAAGGCCGAGGCTGAGGAGGCGAGAAAATGCTCATATCTGAGGTCGTTAAAATCATGCTCTCTGTCAACATTTCCCGGCTTTGGATTTGCTGAAACCTCAAGAAGCATTGAGAGCACAGCATTGACGGCAATTCTTTCATGGGCAAGCATCACTATCACCTTTTTAAACCCAGAAATTCTCTTGCAATCAATGGTTAAAAAGCTTAAGCTTATGATGGATTTCATAAAGATAGAGCACACACTCTTTGCTCTTCCGTTTGCTTACTTGGGAGCATTCATGGCGAAGGAGGGGATGATCTCAGCTGAAAAAATTGTTCTTATAGCAACGGCCTTCACAGGGTTCAGAACCGCTGCAATGTCTCTCAACAGAATAATAGACAGAGAAATTGATGCTCTCAATCCCAGAACAGCAAACAGGCATCTTCCGGCTGGACTGATCTCCTTAAGAGAGGCCTACGCAGTAACCGCATTATCACTGACAGTTTACTTTATCTCAGCATATCTGATAAACCAGCTGGCATTTCTTCTTTCACCAATTCCGGCGATAACTGCCTACATATACCCTTACCTCAAGAGGTACACAACGCTGTCACATTATGTTCTCGGTCTCAATCTTGCTTACGCTCCAATGGGTGGATGGATAGCAATTACAGGCTCATTTGACATCTTTGGAAAGGATTTCCTGCCGTTTCTGATTGGAATTGCTGTGATATTCTGGGTGGCCGGGTTTGATATAATCTACGCAATTCAGGATTACGAGTTTGATGTAAAGCATGGAATACACAGCATTCCGGCAAAGTACGGAATTCAGGTGGGAAAAATTATCTCAGCAGCAAATCATGTCATTTTCTTTTCACTGCTGTCAACAGCGATTCTATTTGTGCACCCATCTGGACCGCTTGCGATTTATGGACTGATACTGACCGGACTGATTCTTATCGCCGAGCATGCAGCAGTCTGGCTTTTGAAAGAAGAGAGATTCATTCAGATTTCATTCTTTTACTTAAACGCCTCTCTCAGCTCGGTTCTTCTTGCAACAGTCATTCTTGATATTTTCCTTTAGCCCTGTCAATTGCTTTTTCAACCTGCCTTTTGTGAATATTTGCTGCCTGATGAATCTTGCCGTCAATACCGCGAGATGCAAAGCATGGGTAAATCTGTGTGAAGTATCCTGCTTTTGCTGGTGCATCATCTATGCTTAGCCCTTTGAGGCTTTCTGCAACAAAATAAGTTGACCCGCAGATCGCAGCTCTTTTTACCCTCACATCCTTTATTTCCCCGTCCTCAACAATCACATCAAATTCTGGCAGACCAAATTCAGCAAAAAACTCTGAAACAGCTTCATCATCGATGTATGGGGTTGCACAGCAAACATCCTCCCATATCACCCTGATACCATGTTTCTTTCCGAGCTCTTTGAGCTGTGCTCTTGATCCGCTTTTTGCACCCCCCGGAAGAATAACTGCCCTGACGTTCTTTCCCTCTGCTCTTCTTATGATCTCATAGTTTACATCGGGATGCAAAGCGTAACTCAGAATTATGTCGGCATCGAATATCTCATCCGGAAGCATGATTTCCTCAGGATCATCAATTATCTCAGGAAGCTCATCCGGAATTCGATATGATGAAACCTGAAATTTTTTTGAGATCTGATCAGCGGCTCTTTTTCCATATTTTTTCCTCAGGATGACAGCGACCTTCATGATCCGTTCACCATTTTCAGCAGATTATCCTTTATTTCGGCAAAGGGTTCAAGATTCACGGCTTTATACGGGGGAATATTTTCAAGATCTGCCTTTACAAAATCCTGGCTGTATGGAATGATTCCAAGAACGGGACGATCTATTTTCCTTATGAGCTCTCTTGCTCGGGCGCTCTCTATGTATTTGTTAACAACAACACCAACTTTTTCAATTCCTATATCCTTTGCGAGTTTCTCAATCCTTTCAAGGGTTTCAAAACTTCTCATTCCAGGTTCCACCACAGCTACAAGCAGATCAACTCCTCTGGCTGTCCCTCTGCCAAGATGCTCAATTCCCGCTTCCATATCCAGCAGGAGAACATCCCTCTCTCTGAAAATCGCATGTCTGAGTATTGCTCTGAGAAATGCATTTTCAGGGCAGAAACAGCCATCACCACCCTTTTCAATTGTTCCAAGAACGAGAACTCTGACATTATCCTCATTTCTTGCAGAGTATGTCTCGAATATGTCATCAACCCTGGGATTGAGCCTGTATGTCCCCATCGGCCCTCTGACTCTCTCATCTATAACATCCTTCAGCTCCGAAAGGGGTCTGACATATCCAACTCCAAGAGCGGTGGGAAGATTTATCGCCGAATCAGCATCAATTGCCGTTACACTGTATCCATCTCTTGCAAACAGATGAGCAAGAACTGCAGTGAGGGTTGTTTTTCCAACACCGCCCTTACCTGAGATTGCTATTTTGACCATGTGAAAAAGTCTTGTTGGAAAATGATAAAAAACTTGCTGGTTTTGAGATTAATGCTTCAATATCGCCGGAAAGGTAAATATCTTCAGAGAGAGAGTTGATTAGATGAAAGCCGGCAATCTGAAGGATTACCTGAGAAATAAAGCCAGAAAGGAGGACCTGGACTATCTCAGAAGAGGATTTGAGATAATCGGAGATATCATGATAATCGATCTGCCAGACCATCTTCTCTACCTCAAACATGACATTATCCAGTGGGTCATGATGAAACACAGGCATGTAAAAACCATACTGAGAAAAACAGGAGAGGTGAGTGGTGAGTTCAGAATTGCAGACTACGAGATCCTGTACGGTAGCGAAACAGAGACGATTGCAAGAGAGCATGGATGCAGATTCAAGATTGATGTCAGGAAGGCATACTACACATCAAGACTTTCTGGAGAAAGAGAGAGAATTGCAAGAAAGGTGAAATTTGGGGAGAGAGTACTTGTCATGTTTGCCGGAGTTGGGCCTTATCCGATTGTTATTGCAAGGCTATCAAAGCCTTCAGAGGTTATCGGTGTAGAGGTAAACCCTGAGGCGGTCAGATATTTTGAAGAGAACATAAGGCTGAACAAGGTTGGAGATGTTGTAAGAGCCGTTCCCGGAGATGTCAGGGCCGAGGTCCCAGGGCTTGAGGGGAAGTTTGACAGAATAGTAATGCCAGCCCCCTACAATGCCGATGAATTCCTGTCTCTGGCACTTATTAAGATAAAAGAGGGCGGAAACATACACTTCTATACATTTGCAGGTGAAGAAGAGGTTCAGGAGAAAAGGGAATGGATAATTAAAGAGATTGAAAAAAGAGGATTTTCATGTGAGGTTGAAAATTTCAGAGAATGTGGCAATTTTGCACCGAGGGTGAACAGATACGTTTACGACATATTTATTTCAGAAGCTCCCTGATTATGGCCAGGCTCGATTCCTTTGCGATACTTGATATGCTCCCTCCACCAAGCACAACGGCAAGCTTCCCATCTGCATATTTTTCTGCAATCTCCTTTATAATTCTTGCATGCTCCACGTAATCCCTTACAGTAAGGCCAAGATCTCCGTAATCTCCCTGGTGGGTGTCGTGACCGAAGTACCAGACAACAATATCCGGATCAAAATTTCCTGCATACTCGTCAAAACCCCTGACTGCACGGTTGTAGTTTGTTGTGAAATAGCTAACATCCACCTTGAGACCATCTCTGCTCTCATAGCTTGTTGGGCAGATGCAGTAGTGGAGAAATAGAGGGTCATTCTTTGTGAGCTCTCTTGTCCCGTCTCCGTGATGTGCGTCTGTGTCGATTACTGCAACCTTCACATCTCCGAACCTGTTTCTCAAGTTCCTTGTGCCAAGAACAACATCGTTGAAACAGCAGTATCCCCAGAAATAGTCCCTGCCTGAATGATGTCCGCCAGCACCGATATAGACAAAGGCATTTCTCAGTTCTTCTGAGTAAACCATTTCCATAGCCTTAACAACACCTCCGGCAGATCTCCAGGCTGTTGAGCAGAACGAGTCAAGTTTAACACCATCGAGCAAATCCCTTGTGTGGACCTGAAGAACCAATTCCTCATCAACATCTGGACTTTCAATGAGTCTGAAGTTCTGGTAACCTTCAAACTCTCTAAAAGCTTTTGGAAAGTCTCTCAATCTTGTTCCGACAGTTAAATAGCTCCTTTTACTGAAGCTTTCATGATAAAAAACTCCAGTAACATTCATGAATCTAAGATGCTTTCATCATTAATACTTTTTACGATTTCAGATAAACCACTGTGCTATGAATACCGAGAAAATTCCGGTGAGAAAAATTCCGTCAAATGTACCTGCACCACCTATGCTGACAACCCCTGCCCCTATCCTGTCCAGATCTTTCAGATGAAGGATATCTGCACCAAAAAGAGCTCCAAGAACCCCTGCTGTGAATGCTATTCTGGGAACATCATGGAGAGGCGCCGATAGAAGAACAACAGAAAGGTATGAAAAGAGAGCTGAAGCTAAAGGCGGAATCAGCATTGGTACAGCTATGCCAACACCCGGAATTGGTTTTGCAGATATAAAGGTAATAAGGGATGTAAGCAGAAATGCAAGTGCAAAAGCATCAGTGTTTATTGAAAACAGTATTTTCAGAGAGATGAGGACAGGAATCACACATCCTCCCAGATTCACGGCAACCGTAATTTTTGTCTTTCTTTTTACTGAATAGATAAATCCGAAAAAGGAATACCTTCTTTCAATCAACCTGCCCTCCTTTTCAATGAGAGGGATGTTTATGAAAGAACCTACCACAATCAGAAAAAGTATTGTGACTCCCTCGCCAACTGACAGTCCCAGGACTTCAGATATGGCTGATGATGCTCCAAACACAAACAGAATGGCCAGAAACGGAACCAGTATCAGGAATACAAACAGAGGTAGGAAAAGTGGGGGAAAAAGGTAATCCCTCATCAGATTCTCTTCCTGTCAACAACAACGTAATCGCTTACAGACCTGACGCTTTCAAAAGGAAGAATGTAGTATCCCTCTTCCTTTCTCAACCCCTCTATCTCGTTTTTTGGCTTTACAGCAATGTCAACCAGACTCCCCGTTCTGTAGTCGAATGTTATTGAGTGCACAACACCGACTATTGTTCCATCAGAAAGCAGAACCGTTTTGTTGAGCATTTCTCTCACAAAAACCATCATCACCACCTGAAAAAAGATATGTGGTAGCAGGTATAAAATTTTCGCTATCCGTAGCCAAGCAATGCTCTCTGTGCGCTTCTTGCCTCCTTTGCCTTCTCCTCGAATTTCTCGTAAAATGATATCATGCTCTCGGTTATGCTTGGCTTGATCTTTCTTATCGCCTGCAGAAAATGTTTCATCTCTATTCTCTCGGTCTGCATGTCCTCCCTCAGAGCCAGCATCACGGCTTCCCTGCAGACAGCTTCAATGTCTGCTCCAACATAGCCCTCAGTTATCTCGGCAAGCTCTTCGAGATCAACATCCTCTGCGAGAGGCATGTCCTTGACATGAATTCTGAAAATTGCTATTCTGCTCTGCTTTTCAGGCGGCCTCACATAAACCAGCCTGTCAAATCTTCCAGGTCTTAGCAGTGCAGGATCGAGAATGTCTGGTCTGTTGGTTGCTCCAATGACAACGACTCCATCAAGCTCCTCGAGTCCGTCCATCTCTGTAAGAATCTGATTCACAACTCTTTCTACAGCTCTGCTTCCCTCGTCTATCCCTCTCATCTGGGCAATGGCATCAATTTCATCAAAAAAGATTATACAGGGAGCAACCTGTCTTGCTTTTCTGAAAATCTTTCTCACAGCCTTCTCACTTTCTCCAAGCCATTTCGAAAGAAGTTCACTTCCCTTAACACTTATGAAGTTCGCCTCACTTTCATTGGCAACAGCCTTGGCTATCAGAGTCTTTCCGGTTCCTGGGGGTCCGTAGAGCAGAACACCCTTTGGAGGTCTTATTCCAAACTTTTTGAACTTTTCGGGATATTTCAGGGGCCATTCCACAGCTTCAACGATTTCTCTCTTAACATCGTCCAGCCCTCCAACATCGTGCCAGGTAACCTTCGGTATCTCCACAAAAACCTCTCTCATTGCAGAGGGTTCTATTTCTTTCAGTGACTCTCTGAAATCATCAAATCTCACTTTTAGATTCTCAAGAACTTCGGGGGGTATTTCATCCTCCGTAATGTCAATTTCGGGTAGGATTCTCCTCAACGCTTTCATCGCAGACTCCTTGCACAGGGCCTCAATGTCAGCCCCGACAAATCCGTGGGTCTGGTCTGCAAGATATCTGAGCATCTCCTTAACAATTTCTCTCTCAAGCTCCTCTCGCAAATCGTCTGTTAATAGTTTTTCAAGTGTTTTCCTTATTTCCTCTCTGACCTCACTCTCCTTCACATCCTCTATGAAGAATTCTATGTCTCTGTATCTTGGATCTCCATTCTCCCTGAGAGTCTCTCTAAGATTTTCCAGAGCCGGAATAACAAAATCCAGAGAGTAATCTGGTTCGAGGGGCATGTTTCTCGTGTGGATCTGCAGGATTTCAAATCTTCCTTCTCTGTCGGGGACGCCAATTTCAATCTCCCTGTCGAATCTTCCAGGTCTTCTAAGGGCAGGATCAACTGCTTCAATTCTATTTGTTGCGCCTATGACTATAACCTGTCCTCTTTCCTCAAGTCCATCCATCAGTGTTAGCAGCTGGGCAACGACTCTCCTTTCAACCTCCCCTGTTACTTCATCTCTTCTTGGAGCTATTGCATCAATTTCATCTATGAAGATTATGCTCGGAGAGTTTTCCTTTGCTTCTTCAAAGATCTCTCTCAACCTCTGTTCACTCTCACCGTAAAACTTGCTCATGATCTCCGGGCCATTTATGGTGTAGAAACTTGCCCCTATCTCATTTGCCACTGCTTTGGCTATGAGTGTCTTTCCGGTTCCAGGAGGGCCGTGAAGAAGAACACCTTTTGGAGGATCAATTCCAAGCTTCTGAAAGAGTTCGGGATATCGCAGCGGTATCTCTATGACCTCTCTCACCTTCTGAAGTTCTTTTTTCAGTCCTCCTATGTCTTCATAGGTTACTCCTGACTTTCCGAATCTCTCGAAACCCTTCACAGGTTTGTCCCTGAGAACAATCTTTGTTATCTCATCTATTATAACAGCACCCTTTGGTTCGGTTTTCACGATGGCAAGCAGAACGGCCTGCTGTGGCTGTCTTCCGAAGGTAAATGCCGTTCCAAGAACAGGGATTATGTCTCCCTCAGTTACAGGTCTTTTCAAAAACTGATGTTTGAGATAGCTTTCCACATCTCCACCTATCACCCTGAAATCGAGCTTTTTCAGGGGTGCAAATATGATCTGTTTTGCGACTCTGTATTCAGCTTTTCGTATCTTGACATTTTCTCCAATGTTGACTCCCGCATTGTCCCTTATGAAACGGTCAATTCTTATTATACCCTTGCCCCAGTCTCTCTTTGGAGCTCTCCATACCTTAGCAACGGTTTTTCGCCTCCCCTCAATTTCAATTATATCTCCGGGAGATATATTCAACCTGAACATTGTTTCGGGGTCAAGCCTCGCTATGCCCCTTCCCGAGTCGCTTGGATAAGCCTGATTGACTTTGAGAGTGATTTCTTCCATAGTATTAATTAAGTCAGAGTGAACATAAAAAGTGTTGTGGTGGTATGATGAGACTGGCAATATTTGACTGCTTCTCAGGTGCTGCTGGAAACATGATTGTGGGGACACTTCTTGGTGTCACTCTGAATAAGCATGATCTGGAAGATGTTGTGAAAAAGCTTGATCTCAGCATTGATTTTGAAATAAAACAGGTCAGGAGAAGTGGAATTCATGCAAATCTGATAGATGTTGATGAAACCATGGTCGGAAGAAGCTTCAAGGAAGTTGTGAAGATCGTGAAAACATCAGATATTGGAGAGAATGTAAAGAGAGAAAGTCTGAAGGTATTCACAAAACTTGCAGAAGCTGAGGGAAGGGTTCATGGTAGGGATTACGAAAGTGCCGTTTTCCATGAGGTTGGGAGTGATGATGCAATATTCGACATAGTATGCTCTGTCATCGGAATTCTAAGACTGAAGGAGAGAGGTTACAGGATTTTCACAACACCGCTAACAACCGGCAGAGGGTTTGTTGAAAGTTCTCACGGTAAAATTCCTGTTCCACCACCTGCTGTTCTCGAAATTGCAAAGAACAGTAAGCTGAAGCTCGTTTTCAGTGGCGATGGTGAGCTGCTAACTCCAACAGCTGCAGCAATTCTGGCCCACTTCTCTGGAGGAGAGCCATTTTTCCCGCTATCGGTAAACGAAATTAGCTATGGGGCTGGTAAGAAAGATGCGAAAAATCCAAATCTTCTCAGACTCATACTCGGAACTGCTCAGCTTAGCGATCAGATTGCTCTGGTTGAGACAAGTGTAGATGACATGTCTCCGGAGGATATGGCCTATGCAGTCGAAAGACTGAGCAGAATCTGTCATGACATCTCGATCATCCCCGTGACAGGTAAAAAAGGAAGGCCAGGATGGATTTTGAAGGTGATAGCTGATTTTGAAATGGCTGAGGATGTTGCAGAGGAAATCATGGCAAACACAACATCGATCGGTGTCAGAATAATTCCCGTTTACCACAGAGTGAGGGCTGCAAGAAATGAGGTGGCAGAAACCATCAGGATTGGAGGGAAAGAATTTAATGTTAGATTCAAGAAATCTGACTACACTTCAAAGCCTGAGTTTGAGGATCTGAAGAGGATAGCCAATGAGACCGGTATTCCCCTGCCAAAAATCAGAAAGGCTGTTGAGGAGAGTATGAATGAGACTGAAGACAGGGAGTAGATGCATGGATGAGCTACTTGGAGGGGGGATTGAGACAGGAACGGTTACACAGGTTTACGGTGAGAGCGGAACAGGAAAAACGTCACTCTGTCTCCTCATTTCATATACAACAGCGAAAAACGGGAAGGTTGCGTTCATAGATACTGAAGGACTTTCAGGTGAACGAATAGATCAGATATTTCAGGAAAAGGAGCTTCTAAGGAATGTTTTCATCTATGAGGTATTCGATTTTCGACAGCAGAGCACAGCCATAAGGGAGGTTTCAGGACTTGTGAAAAGGGAGAACGTAAAAGCTGTAATTCTGGACTCCCTGACTGCCCTTTACAGAAGTGAGCTTGAGGATGAGAGCAAGCAGCTAAGATTCAAGAGAGAACTGACATCCCAGCTGACGTTTCTTCTTGGCCTTGCAAGAAAACATGATATTGCGGTTGTTTTCACAAATCAGATGTTCACAGACATAAACACCGGAGAGATCAGACCTCTCGGGGGCCCGAGTATAGATCATCTGTCCAAAACTATAATTAAACTGGATAAGGCTGGAAAAAAGAGAATTGCAAAGCTTGTTAAACACAGATCAAAACCAGAAGGGCTGGAATGCACATTTGAAATAACAGACCGGGGAATTGAACCATAGAAATCTTTATTTGTTTTTAGGTGTTCCGAAATTCATGCACTGTCACCACACCAGCAGTGATCTGTCATTCGACGTTGTGCTTGTCGGGAATCCAAATGTTGGAAAGAGTGTGATATTTCACAGACTGACGGGGAGGTATGCAGATGTCTCAAATTATCCGGGTACCACAGTTGACATTCTAATTGGGAAGATTAAAGGAACAGATCTCAAGCTTGCAGATCTGCCAGGAATGTATTCATTTTTTTCAATTACCGAAGAGGAGAGAGTCGCAAGAGAAATTCTCCTCTTCTCCAACCCAAAGGTTGTTGTTAATGTTGTGGATGCAAAAAATCTTGAAAGGGGTTTAACCCTTACCTTCCAGCTTTTTGACTGCGGCTTTAACATGATTCTGGTTATAAATGCAGTTGATGAGGCTGAGAGGCTTGGAATAAAAATTGATGAAAAGAAGCTTGAAAAGGAACTTGGAGTCCCCGTTATAAAAACAGTTGCAATTAAAAATAAAGGGATAAGGGAGCTGCTTGAAAAGATAAAGGAGTTGGCTACCTATCCTGTACATCCTCCTCAACTGAAATTCTCCAATGAAACTGAAAAAGCAGTTGAGGAGGTTATGGAATCTGTGCCTGAAACCATAACTGTCCACAGAAGAATGGTGGCGATACTCGCAATTACAGGTGATGAAGAAATTTTAAGGAATTGCGGCATTGACAGAGACATTGTCAATACATACAGATCAAAATTTGGAGTATCTCCTGCCTTTAGATTTGCCCTTGAATACCAGAGAATGGCAAAGGAACTTGTTGAAAAAGCCGTAAAAATGGAAAAAAGAAAGAGGGGCATTTATGACAGACTTAATGAGCTGACGTTAAATCCGGTAACATCAATACCTATGTCTCTTGTGGCCCTTTACTTCCTCTATCTTCTGGCCGGAGTTCTGGGGGCCCAGATACTTGTGGATTTCATCGAAACCCAGTTTGAAAGCACCATCAATGCAAATCTGAATATGTGGCTTGAAAGTAACATTCCGAATTACTGGATGAGAGAGCTTGTGGGTGGTGAATATGGGATCATCACTCTCGGCTTGAGATATGCTGTGGCCATAATATTCCCGATAGTCACCATGTTTTTCATAGCATTTGCAATACTTGAGGATTCTGGCTTTCTGCCAAGAATGGCAATGCTTCTTGACAGGCTTTTCAAAAAATTTGGGTTGAGCGGAAGAGCAGTCATTCCACTAATACTCGGACTGGGATGCGGAACAATGGCTGTAATTGTTACGAGGGTTCTCGAGTCAAGGAGGGAAAAGATGATAGCCACACTAATGCTTGCTGTCGCAATTCCGTGCTCAGCCCAGCTTGGAATAATGCTTGGTATAGCTCCTGATTTCAGGGGATTGATGATATGGGCTGCAGGTGTTTTTTCAGTTCTCATAACAATAGGTCTGCTTGCAGGAAAGTACATGCCGGGAGAGGAGCCTGTATTTTACATGGAAATTCCAAGTCTTAGACTGCCATCTGTCTCAAACATTCTCATGAAAACTGTCTCAAGACTTGAGTGGTACTTCAAGGAGGTTCTGCCAATATTCATTGCAATAAGCTTTGCCATCTGGGTTGGAAGAATCACAGGAATATTTGATGTTGTTGTGGCTGCTCTGGCAGTTCCGGCATCATTTCTTGGACTTCCGGAAAAAATGGGAGAGGTGTTTCTTTACGGATTTTTCAGAAGAGATTATGGGACTGCCGGTCTGTATGATCTGATAAAGCAGGGTTTCCTTGATTACAACCAGACAATAATCTCAATGGTTGTTCTGACACTTTTTGTTCCATGCATTGCTCAGTTTTCAATGATGGCCAAGGAGAGAGGCATAAAATTCGCAGCGATAACTGTTTTAACAGCCATCGCCATAGCATTTTCATCAGGATTCATACTGAAAACAGTCCTGGGGTGATGTCATGAAGGAAGAGCATGAAAACGCACTTAAGGAAATTTACATGGAAAGGTTTGAGGGGTTGGAATACGATAATAGGACAGATGGAGATGTTCTCAGAGAGCTGCATGAGATGGGATACGTTGATGAAGATGGCAATCTTACCGAGATTGGTGTTGAAAGGGCAAAGAAAATAATAAGGCTTCACAGACTTGCAGAGAGGCTGTTGCATGATGTTTTGAGTGCCAGTGAGGGAGAGATAGAGAGCTCGGCCTGTAAATTTGAACATGTGATAAGTGAGGAAGTTGAACAGGCCATATGCACATTGCTTGGACATCCGGATGTCTGCCCCCATGGAAGGGAAATCCCACCTGGAGAGTGCTGCATCAAAGGCCAGGATGAGGTAAAGAGTATCGTGCTCAGGCTGTCAGCACTCTCTCCAGGAGAAGAGGCTGAAATAAAGTACCTCTCAGGAAACGATGAGATAATTAAGAAGATAATTGCTCTTGGAATACTTCCCGGAAAGAAGGTAAAGGTTGTGAGGGTTTTCCCAGCCCATCTGATTCAGATTGACAATACCCAGATTGCCATAGATGAAAGAATGGCAGAGATAATTCATGTAATGAGGGCATGAGAGGAAGGCACTCCAAGATAGAACTGAGAAATGGAATTATCATCAAGAAATTCCACTCCCAGTTCAGATACAATTTCTGGAAAGAGCTCGCTTTTCTGAACATTCTTCAGCCCTTCTCTTTTGTTCCGAGGCTTTATAACTCTGATCAGGACAGACTCACCATAAAGATGGAGTATGTTGAGGGCGTGCATGTCGGTGATGTTATTGAAGATCTCGGTCAAGAGCAAATTGGAGAGATTCTTGATGCATGCAGGACCCTTGACAGACTGAGCATACAGAAGGAGGAGATGAATCGTCCTGACAGGCATATTATAATCGGAGAGAGAATCGCTTTCGTGGATTTTGAAAGAAGTGTGATAAAGGATAGACCATCCAATCTCACCCAGTTTCTCGTATACCTCAATTCCAGACGGAAGGTGATGGAAAGGAGTGAGCTCGTATCAATCACAAGAGACTACAAGAGATGTTTCAATAATAAAAGGTATGCTGACATTAAAGAGAGAGTTTTGAGACAAATTGAGTAGGGTCTCCAGATTGGGGAAATAAAAAAACATTAAACCGCCTGTCTGTGCGTTAACACGTCTTTAACTTTTTTACTAAGATGTTGACGTATTTGTTGCCTATGGCACGTGTTAAAAGAGTTATCAAATAATTTGGTGAGAGAACGAGCTTAAGAGGAGGAGAGTAACCAGAAAAGGAGACACTGTGATCATGGACAAGGGATTCTACGCCTACAGAAACTATCTGGTTGGGATGAATGAATACAGGGTTGTCCCTCTGATCTTCCCCCAAAATAACTTCGATATAAACAGGCTGGACGGGATGCTCAGCTATCCTTTGAGTATTTTCGATTCTAAGAACCTGTATTGAGAAAGGAGGAGATTTAAGGCTTTAAAGGCAAAGCTGATGAATTTGTTGCAGAGATGGCAGGAGTTTAAGCCAGTGAGATCTGCTATTGAGGATGTGTTTAAACTTGCTAAATCATTCGTATTGAGGAAATTCCATAGATATACGGGGAGATCCATGAAAAATCAAAGGGCACTGTCAAGAATAACATTAAAAAATAAAAAACCAGAATACAAACCATGCAATCCCCAATAACCCAGATAATCGAAGAAATAAAGTCTAAAAAAGTCTTTCGGAGGAACAAAAAGAGA
>WAMS01000017.1 GCA_015522195.1 Geoglobus sp.
CTTTTTGATCGAAAAGTTAAACAAAAATAAAGATAATAAGACTAAATTAGTTTCAAATTGTAACTAAATATAAAATGTTAATAATTTGAAAATTAAAAATAAGGAAATTCTTTGGTTGATAAAATGGCAATGAAAACTCTCATTTTGATACCTGTACTGATTTTATCCTTAGCCCAGGCTGTTTCAGCTGAGTTTGATCCTCCAGCTCCGCCTGCAATCGAAATCAGGGTCCTATTCACTGGTTACACTTCAATTGAGGACATGGATGATGGACTGGATGGAGAAACAGAGATCAAAATTGATTTCACCGTGGTGCCAATTCCAGGGCTCAGCAGACAGAACGGAGCCTCGAATACGTTTTACTTCACTTTTGACTATGATGATCTTTCCGGAGGGGAAGGGCTGTTTTACGATTCAGATGGGAATCAGATTGGTTACATCCTGTACAAAACAACGGAGTGCTGGCCGGTCAGTGAATTTAACCTTTACTTTAATGTTGAAGAGGTGGACACGCCTGGCATCAATGAAAACGATCCTGTTGGTGCAAACTCCATCAGGATAAACTCATCAGGGAATTACACTTTAAGAATTTCGGACAAGATGGAGTTCAACATCAGGGTTGAGGCAAATCCGTTGAGAGATGAGTCGGAGGAATGCATGTATTTCTATGATCAGCCAGAAACAATGTCGAGCAGCATTGTTACGAAAAATGGAACCTACATCTATGATTTTGAGCTTGCAAACATGCTGAAAATGTGGATTGGAGACAATCATTCAAACATGATGTTCATTTTCCAGCAGTGCTTTGCAGGGGGAATGGCAGATGATATTGTGGAAATGCTTAATGGCAGCATCTCGGTTTTATCAGCTTCAAGACACGATGGGTTTTCATGGGGCTACCCAGATAGAGTGAGTCCGTTTACAAAAGAGGTGATTGAAAGGCTGAGAAACAACAGCAGTGCAGTGGATGCATTTCTGGGGGCTGAAAGGGATGATGAATTCGGTCCTTACGGAAAACCGCTATACAATCCGGATGAAAATGTCCTGGAGCATCCCCAGTTTGTCTCTGAGGGAGACGGAGGAAATGCTACCGTAGGAAGAGCAACTGATGGCTCTGAGGTTAAAAGCAGGCATACGATAATATTTGGAGGAGATAACGATGCTGAAGAATATTGGGCAAACATTGAGGCATTTTATGACCTTCTGAAGAGCAAGGGATTTACCGATGAGGACATTGTTGTTCTTGCCGATTCAGGCAGATCTGCCGGAAGGGATTATGTTGATGGACCAGGAACAAAACAGGCACTCTGGAATGCAATAAGAGATCTCTCCTCAAAGATGAATGAGAGTGAGCAGCTTGTGTTCTATGTTACAGATCACGGCAATCTTGAGCAAAAAAGTCGTGCTCTTAACAGAGTAATTAATGACCCTGTCAGACAGCCTGTGGTTCCAGAGGAGGATGAGATAAGATTTGGAGATGAATGGGTTCTGGATGACAATTTTCTGGATGCACTGAATCTTACAGATGAGAACGAACCCTATATAGGTATTGTTATAAGATTTCCCCCAGAATATGATGTCTTCAACAAATCCACCGGAAAGCCAGTGAATGATAGGTTCATTGATGAGATAACACTGTATTTTAATGGAGAGCCCCTATTTCCAGAACACTACCAGGAGATGTACGCATTGGATACGGATCCTGATCTTGATGGATATGAGGTAATCTTTCCAGTCAAAGAAGATCTCATAATGAAAAGAAACAAAATGGAAATATCTCACAGAAACCTTGAGTATTTCATTCCCTTTAACATAGAACTTGTCCTCATTTCAACAGGTGCGGTGCCCGATCTCACTTCTGACAGAAAACCTGAGACTATGACATTGATGCCATCTGTTGAAAATCCTGAAGAAATGCGAATTAGGCCCCTTACCAAATCACATCTCAGCCAACCTCTGCAACACCTTCTTCTCCCTGAAACCCATAGCAACAACCACGCCAACCAGAAGGACATTCAGAGCTACGAACTTATAGACGGATCTCCTCGTATAGCGGTGTAATTTCCTCAATCCAAATGATTTTGCGAGTTTGAACACATCCTCAATCACAGATCTGATAGGCTTAAAATCTTCCCACCTACGAAGAAGATCCATCAGCCTGACCTTCAAAGCCTTAAATCTGCGTCTCTCCTCATTCAAATTCTTAGAGCTGAAAATACTCAAAGGGTAGCTAAGCATTCCATCTAATCTCTGAACATCGAAGTTACTCCTTGGAAAGATTAAAGGAACAACCCTGTATTCGTTTATTCCCACTAAATAATTCCTGTAAGCGTAAAATCCCCTGTCAAAGATTACAGTGTCTCCCCTCCTGATTATTTTCCTCCTCTTAAGTTCTTCCATCACCTCCTGGAAGATCTTAGCTTCATGCCTGTTTGCTGGATGCAATAAAAACAGCAAAGGCTTGAGAGTAGGATGTTCTAAAACCAGAGTCATTTTCATGCCAATAAACATTCCTTTCGCTGAATAGTCCCATCTGTAATCTTTTCCTTCCAGATCTTTCTGCCTGACAGGATTTCTGAAGTAGTTGACGTCGACGCTTACGTCTGTGCAGTCAATTATTATGCGAGTGTTTCTCTGCCTTTTCTTAGTTATTGAGTTGAGAATTCTGAGAATCATGGTTGTAAAGTTGTTTAGATCAAATCTTGAAAGAAAGGAGTAGATGTAATCCTCTTTAGGAACCTCGTTTATCCCGAGGAATTCTCCGAGCTCATCTCTCTGCCTTAACTCGCTTACTACGTGAGAAATAGTCGTTGAGAAGAACATTGAGGTGAGAACGATCTTTATTACTGCTGTTGCAGGATTTATTGGCGCATAGATTGCAATTATCTGCCTGCTCTTTCTGCAATCGAAAATCTTAAGTATATTCTTTAATAACTGCCATCTGTAGTCTGTTTGGCAGA
>WAMS01000018.1 GCA_015522195.1 Geoglobus sp.
ACCCTTCTTGGTGTTACTCTCATCACAGCAGCTATTTCCTTCACTGGAGTTCCCTTTTCGAGCTGTTTGATGATCCATTTGATCTTCTTGTTTGTTAGTTTTCTCACAAGAGTTGGATGCTGGGTTGTGAAATAATTTTGGGATACTACAGTTTGTTTCTGCAAAATAAAATAAATATACCTGATCAGGTCTGAAGTGTAGCCCATTTCGGTTTTTCAGAGATTCTTTATAAGTTCAGGAAGAATTTCGTAAAGATCGCCTACAATGAAGTAATCCGAATGCTCTTTCATGGGAGCATTCTCGTCTGTGTTTATTGCTATTACTGTTTTAGAGTTCATAATACCGACTGCATGCTGTATCTGACCCGAAACGCCTATGGATATGAGAAGCTTAGGAGAAACTTTCTCTCCGGAGAGACCTATCATCCTCTCCTCTGGAAGCCATCTGTAGTCATGGCTCAAAGGTCTTGTGCACCCTATTTCGGCATTCAGCTTTTTGGCGAGCTCTTTCACAAGTTTGAGGTCTTCTTCCTTCCTAAGACCTCTGCCAACGACAACTATAACATCTGCTTCCTTCAGTCCAACGGCTTCTCTCCTTTTCTCCTCCCTCGAAACGGTTCTGATCTGAGGTGAGTCAGGGATCTGGAACTCCCGAACGTTCATCTGAAAACTCTGCTCCTTGGACTCAATCGCATCTGCAACGAGTGCTACAACAGCAGGAAGGTGTGTTCTGATCTTTGTTACTGTTTTCCCTCCAAGAGAGTACCTGCTGACTGTAATTGAGGAGTCACCGAGCTGGAGATCCAGACACTCGGTTATGCATGTCATGTTTTTTCTCTGGGCAAATCGTGATGAAACTTCCTTTCCGAGCTTTGTGGACGAGAAAACAACCAGATCGGGGCGGATCTCGTTGCTCAGCATATCAATTGCTGCAGTTATCGAAGCATAATCATATTTCGGTCCGGCCAGATACAGAAAATCGGCGTTCACCTCAGCAAATGAAAGGGCGTGAACCTCAAACCCGAGCTCCTTCAGCTTTGAGGAAATTCTGTTCAAGTGATCTGCCTTTTCTGCAAAGACAAGAGCCTTCATCAAACCTCCCTCCCTATTATCTCGGCAATCTTGCCTGCAACCTCTGCAGCCTCTCCCTCGATAACCTCCTGCTTTCTGTCCACTGCGGGAGCGAGATTTTCAACAATCTCATAGCTTCTGGAGATCTCGATACCAAGATCCTGAAGCGAGAAGTTTTCCACAGGCTTTTTCGAGGCTTTCAGTATGTCCTTCAGTGCGGGAATTCTGGGTTCATTTATCTCATTTGTCACGCTTACAACACAGGGCAGATCTGACTCCACAACCTCAATATAATCGTCCATGTCCCTCACACACGTTATTTTTCCATCAGATACCTCCCTTATCTCGCTGACAAACGTGATTTGTGGAAGATTGAGAGTTTCCGCTACTCTCGATGCCATCTGTCCAGAATAGTCATCTGAAGAGGCATCACCAAGCAGAATCAGATCGTAGCTATCCTTTTCCAAAATCCTTGACAGAACCAACGCTGCACTTTCAGGAGATGACTCTGTAAAGTCTGTAACAATCGCCGCTCTATCTGCACCCATGGCGAGAGCCTCTTTTATTGTTTTTCTGAGTTCTGGAGAGCCTGCTGATATCGCAACGATCTCACCTCCAAGCTTTTCCCTTATCTTTATTGCCTCCTCTAATGCGTTTCTGCTGAGGTCATCCAGCTTTTTTGGAACGTCCAGAATAGGCTCTCTCGTTTCCCTGACTATCTTAACCTGCTCAAGATTGTAGATCTCCTTGACGCAGACAGCAATCTTCATGAAAATCACCAAAAAAAGGAGAAAAATTATTTGAGGTAGTCCCTTCCGATGATGTCTCTGGCAATTATCAATCTCATTATGTTCTGAGCTCCCTCAGCTCCGATAACGTAGCTGAACGGTCCGAGCCAAGCCCTGAAAATTGGAGCTTCTTTGGTGTAGGCATAGGCTCCATACCACTTCATAACCTCTTCAGCCAGATCGACGCACGTTTCAGGGCCGTAATTCTTTGCAAGCGCAACAGGTACGTTCAGATCAAGAGGCTTGTAAGAGGGATCTTTCTCAATGTAGATCTTGTCTGCAAGCCTCGATGCTCTGTAAACAAAGTACCTTGAAGCTTCCCATCTGGCATACATGTCGGCAAACTTGAAGCTCACACCCTGGAATGACGAGATGTTCCTTCCAAAGAGCTTTCTCGTTCTGAACCACTCAACAGCCTGCTCGAGGAGCCATCTCGATGCACCTATTGTTGCCGCCGCAACTACGATCCTTGCAAGGTTGAAACCCTCCATGACATGATAGAAGCCCTTGTTCTCCTCTCCAATCAGGTACTTGCTATCAACCTCAAAGTCCGTTAGTCTGAAGCCTCCTGTAGTCAAGCCGTGTCTTCCGATGTCCTCGTATATTGTCGGATCCCATCCATCTGAAAGCTCTCCATTCTTTCTTGCCAGAAGAGCGAATGCTGAAAGCCCTTTGTGCCCTTCTCCACCTGTTCTTGCAAGGGTGAACCATCCGCCACCCCATTCAAGTTTCTGCACCTCTCCAACACCACTTATGAATGTCTTCTCTCCGTTGAGAATGTAAACATCCCCTTTCTTTTCTGCTCTTGTTTTCAGCCCTGCAACGTCTGAGCCTCCCTGAGGCTCTGTTGAGGCGATTCCAAAGAACGCCCTACCTGCTGCAACCTCAGGTATTATCTCCTGACAGGCTTCTTCTGTTCCAAAGAGCTCAAGGGCAAATGGCCACCCTGTGTTGAGCAGAGCATAAACTGCGAGAGCGACAGATGGATCTGCATAGGCTATCTCCTCCATGGCTATTGTCGCCATCGTATAGCTACCTCCCTGTCCACCGTACTCCTCGCTGCACGGGATGCAGAACAATCCCTGATCGGCCATTTTCTTTATTATGTCAACAGGTATGTCCATCGGGTTCTGCTCGGACCTCTTATCCACTTCCACCCAGTTGGGAGCTATGTGCCTCTGACAGAACTCCCTCACACTCTCCCTGAATAGCTCCTCCTCCTCAGAAAAGGTCAAAACCGTATTTTTCGGAAAATCTATCACGCTCACACTATCACCTCACCCAAACTGGTAATGAACCCCAAAACCACCTCTGGGGTACTCCCATTCAAGTTCCTCAGGACATGCTACCCTGCATGTCCCGCACTCAAGGCAACCCTCATGGTTGAAATATATTTTTCCCTCCTCAAGCCTGTAAAGTTTTGCAGGACAGACGTAAAGGCAGACTCTAAGCCTGCAGTTATCGCATTTCTCCTCTTTCGGTTTTATGTGAGACTCGGAATCCACGGTGAAGCTCACAAGACCGAGTCTGTTCTCTATGCTCTCCATATCACAACCCCCTGAATGCTGATAGGAGATCAAGCACCATTCTCAGCTTCCTGCCTTTGGTTTTATCCATCACAACATCGTAAAGCCTGTTTGACTCCTTCCTCACATCAAAGATACCGTTCATGATCCCGACCATCATTCGTGTGTACTCGTCAAAAAATCTCGTGTTTTCAAGCACATCAAGGGCTTTTCTGAATCTCTCAAGCTCTCTTAGGATCAGAGATTTTCTCACCTTATCCTCATAAATCTGGCCTGCAGAACTGACATCTCCCTTATCCATTGCTTCCTTTATGCTGTCTGCAGCAAGAATTCCTGAATAAAAGGCAAAATCAACTCCTCTGATTGTAAAACCTCTGTTAAGAACAAAACCTGCCGTGTCTCCGGCTATCATGACATTTCCCTTGTGAAGGGTATTTGGAATCCCCTTAATTCCCGCCTCAGGCACGAGATGGGCTGAATATTCAATCATGCTCCCTCCCTTCAGAAATGCTGCCACGTCCCTGTGAGTTCTGAATTTTTCGACAACATCGTAAACCTCTATCATGTTATTCATTGCAGAATCCACCCTTACAACAACTCCAGCAGATACGGTATCCTTATTTGTGTAAATGAATCCGCCACCATGGGTGAAGATTGGATAACCAACAAACAGATTCGCAACTCCCTCATCGCTTTCAACATCAAATCTGCTGTTTATCTCATCCTCACTCAGTTTGAAAACCTCTTTAACACCAACAGCAACCTCCTCAGGCTTCCAGTCCTCCCTCAAACCCAGTCTCATCGCAAGCATCGGATTGACTCCTTCAGCGATTACAACAGCATCACATTCAATCTCGTCTCCATCTGCAACTATTTTTGCTGGATTCAGCTTTACATCCTCCACCTTTATTCCTGAAATTACCAGAGCTCCTGCATCTTCAGCCCTCTCTGCAAGCCATCTGTTGAATTTTGTGAGATTTGCAACAAAGCTGCATGACTCATCAGAAGAGTACTCTATGCTCACACTTTCTTTTTCATCGAGTAAGGTCATTCTCTCCTTCCTGACCCACCTCTCTATCGGAGCATCTCTGAATCCCTTCACGTACTCTTCAAAAACCCAGCTGTATATTCTCCCACCGTAAACACTTTTTTCACCAATATTCTCTCCTCTTTCTATAAGAAGGACATTGAGGCCGTTCTCTGCCATTCTGTATGCTGCTCCAAGTCCAGCTGCTCCTCCACCAACAACTACAGCATCGAAGCGATCCATGATACCACTAAACCAAACTCAATGCTACATTTTAATATATTTTTCGATATTCTCTTACCATTGTAATGTAAAACCCCATAAATATTTTACAATGGAATAGGACTTCCAAAAATTAACTGTACAGTTACAACAGTCTGTACCGGCCATCATTGACATGCCTGTCTGCTAAATCCAGTAAACGAGACAGGCAGAGATAAAGCTTACGGATACTGAAATATAAGCACCATAACATTATTAAACCAATTTATAATGGCAGAGCTAACACGGTCTGGAGGTGGATGGATATTCTGGTTGAAGTGAGATTCCACGGTAGAGGTGGACAGGGGGCTGTTACAGCAGCAGATCTGCTTGCCGTAGCAGGATTCAAAGATGGTTATCACACACTCTCGTTTCCAATGTTTGGAGCTGAAAAAAGAGGTACGCCAGTTGTTTCATTCCTCAGAGTTTCTGATAAACCCATAGTCATTAGAGATGAGGTTAAAACACCTGACTACGTTGTCGTTATGGATCCCTCGCTGATCGACGTTGTTGACGTGCTTGCTGGATTGAAGGACAACGGAATGCTGATTGCCAATTATCCCATGGGAAGTGAGGATTTAAGAAGAAAACTCGGCACAGATAAGGAGGTCCATGCAATAAATGCAACAAAGATAGCAACAGAGATTCTTGGTAGACCGATAACCAACACGGCAATGGTCGGAGCTCTTGTAGGAGCAACAGGAATTATTAAGATAGAGAGTGTTGAGGATGCAATAATGGAGTTTTTTGAAAACAGAGAAATAGCCGAGAAAAATGTAAGGCTTGTTAGGACAGCTTATGACCATATGAGGGAGGTGTGTGGATGGCAAAGATGAAGCTTTACATAGGAGCCAGCAGTCCGGCAATGTCTTCTGAAATGAAAACAGGAGACTGGGGGACTGAGCTCGCCTACATTGACAAGGAGAAGTGCATCGCATGCGGGCAGTGCATAACCTTCTGTCCTGAGCCTGCCACAAGTATGGTTGAGGAGGGAGACAAAAAATATGCAGTTGTTGATCACGATTACTGCAAGGGATGCTGGATTTGCTTTACTGTCTGTCCGGTTGATGCAATTGAGATGAAAACAAAGGAAATTTACAAGGTAGAGGTGTGCTGATATGAGAAAAGTTGTCAGAGGTTTTTATGCAATTGCCGAGGCTGTAAGGCTTTCAAAACCCAACGTGATCGCTGCATATCCCATAACTCCCCAGACAGAGATTGTTGAGAATCTGGCAGAGATGTATGCAAATGGAGAGCTTGGAGATGCTGAATACGTTACAGCAGAGTCCGAGTTTGGAGCGGCATCGATGGTTCTCGGAGCTTCTGCAGCTGGAGCGAGAGCATTCACAGCCACAAGCTCTCAGGGTCTGCTGCTGATGAGTGAGGTGCTTTACAATGCTGCGGGGATGAGGCTGCCAATAGTTCTCGTTATCGCAAACAGATCCGTTTCCGCTCCTCTGAGCATATGGAATGACATTCAGGACAGCATATCAATAAGGGACGCAGGTATCATTCAGCTCTATGTGGAAAGCAATCAGGAAGCACACGACATGATTCCCTTGGCATTCAAGGTGGCTGAGAACAGAGATGTCCTCCTGCCATTCATGGTTTGCGTTGATGGTTTCAAGCTCACCCATGCATACGAACCTGTGGATCTTCTTGATCAGGAAACTGTTGACAAGTTCCTCCCGCCATACAATCCTGTGGTCAAGCTGGACGTGAACAATCCCGTAGCAATGGGATGCTACGCTCCACCACCGTACTACATGGAGTTCAGAGTCGCAATGGAATATGCAATGGAGAGAGCATCAAAGGTAATGCTTCAGGAATTCAAGAAATGGTACAAACTTACAGGAAGAGACTGGGGAGGTCATGTTGTTGCCGAAAACTGTGAGGATGCTGAGGTTGTAGTGGTTGCCATGGGGTCTGTTGTTCCCTTGGTAAGAGAGGTTATCAGCAGGATGAGACAGGATGGCAAGAGGGTTGGAATGCTTAAGATCAGGACCTACAGACCATTTCCATCACGGGAAATCAGGAAAGCTCTTAAAAATGCTGGTAAGATCATAGTGATCGAAAGGGCTCTTTCTATTGGAGCTGAGCCTCCAGTTACGGCAGATGTTAAATCAGCCCTTTTCGGTCTCAACTCGGAAGTTTATCCGGTTGTTACGGGACTTGGAGGCAGGGACATTCCAAGGGAGCTTGTGGAGAGGATCATTGAGGACGTCATGAAAGGAAAGATAAAGCCAGAAAAAAGATATGAAGGCCTTAATGAGTTTGAAGAGGTGATACCATGAATTATTTCGGTCCAGGGCATGGAGCATGCCCCGGATGTGGATTTCCGATAGCGATCAGAGGTGCAATCGAGGTTCTCGATGGAAAGGTTATTGCGGTGAACTCGACGGGATGTCTTGAAATAGTAAGCTCGATGTATGGCAGAAATACCTGGGGTGTTCCTTACATACATTCTCTCTTTGAAAATGCTGGAGCAGTTGCTGCTGGAATTGAAACGGCATTGAGGGCCATGAAAAGAGATAATGAAGCCCACGTGGTTGTTTTTGCTGGAGACGGTGCAACATTCGACATAGGAATCGGAACGCTTTCAGGCATGATGGACAGAGATCACAACGTGATTTACATTTGCTATGACAACGAGGCCTACCAGAACACAGGAAACCAGCAGAGCATGGCAACTCCTCCAGGAGCAAACACAACAACAACACCTGTCGGTAAGCTCAAACCAGGAAAAACAGGAAGAAAGAAGGACATGGTCGAGATTGCAGTCGCTCATGGCGTTCCATACGCAGCATCTGCAAGCATAGCCTATCCAAAGGACTTTCAGAGAAAGGTGAAGAGGGCTGCAGAATTTGAAGGATCAAAATACATTCAGGTCCACGCCCCATGTGTTACAGGGTGGGGCATAGATGGGAAGCTCACAGTTGAGGTTTCAAAGCTTGCAGTCGAAACAGGCCTTTATCCTCTCGTTGAGTACGAGTATGGGAAGCTTGTCAAGGTTAAGAAGCTGAAGCAGAGGAAACCTGTGGAGGAATATCTCAAGATTCAGAGAAGATTCAGACACCTCTTCAAGCACGAGATGGGTAAGGAGATACTGGAACAGCTCCAGAAAATTGCAGATGAGAATGCTGAAAAGTACGGGCTCGATGCCTGATTTTCAATTTTTATGAAAGTCTCTGAGGCACTTGAGATATCAAGGAAGATTGCAGAAGATGTTGAGAAGGCTGTAAACAGGATTGCAGGCAGCAGAGAGGCTGGAGTAACTGTCGCAATGGGAAAGGATGGAACACCAACAAAGAAAATTGATCGCATCGCTGAAGATATCGCTCTTAAAATTCTGAGAGAGCATGATCTGAAGATCATAACCGAGGAGTCCGGTGTGGTTGGTGATGGAGAAACCATTGTGGCTCTCGACCCGCTGGATGGAACTTTTAATGCATCACGGGGCATACCATTTTATTCGATAGCTCTGTGCTTCTCAAAGACAGAGGCTCTTGGTGGTATGTTCTTTGCATATGTTAGAGATCTCGCATCCGGAACAGAATATCACTCAGATGGAAAATCCTACAGAAACGGAGAGAGGATAAAGGTCAGTGAGACTGACGATGTGAGATGCAATGCCATAATCTACTATCCCGATAGGATTTATCCCTTCAGAAGAATAAGAGTGTTTGGAAGCTCAGCTCTCGAGATATGCATGGTTGCAGATGGAACATTTGACTGTTTCATTGACATAAGAAAAGATTGTAATGGAAGGGGGTATCTGAGAGTTTTTGACATCTCAGCCTCACTCTTCATAGCAAGGAATGCAGGAGCTGAAATAAGCAGTCTCGATGGTGATGATTTATGGAAAAAGAGATTCACGATGGATGAGAGGTTCAGAATTCTTGTCTCTGGAAAGAATTTGCACGAAAAGCTTCTTGATGTGCTATGAGAGTTGCAATTGTTCACAAACTCAGTTCGGAAAAAATTGCCTTGGAAGTAAAGAAGTTTCTGGAAGAGAACAGAATACATTCAGAAATGTTCAGATACCCGTCAGTGCTGCTTGGGAAATTTGATGCCATAGTCACGGTAGGTGGTGATGGTACTGTCCTTAAATCCATACATCATCTCAAATCTCCCCCACCTGTGTTCAGCATCAACACAGGGAGGATTGGTATTCTAACCCATGCATCACCTGAAAATTACAGGGAAAGGCTGTTAAAAGCACTGAGAGGGGAGACTGATGTTGAGGAGGTCATGAGAATTTCTGGAAAGACAGAGAATGATGAGATTTACGCCCTCAATGAGATTGCAATTCTCTCTGCAAGCCCTGCAAGGCTTATAGAGCTTGAAATTCATGTTGACGATATTTTTCTGGACTCAATCAGGTCTGATGGAGTGATAGTATCAACACCAACAGGCTCAACAGCCTATGCCCTGTCTGCCGGTGGCGCCATAGTTGACCCTGACCTTCAGGCAGTCACCCTCACCCTGATCTCTCCCTTCAGAACCGGATCAAATCCCTGGGTTTTCTCCCCAGAAAGAACACTCAAGGTGAGGGTCAGAGGAGACAGAGCTGCTGTTGCAGTAGCTGATGGAATTACATCGGTAAAATTAAGTCCGAATTCCTCCATGACGTTCAGAAAAGCTGATTTCTCTGCAAAGTTCTACAGATTTGAGTCCAGAATCTTAAAGATTGTTGACAAGATAAGGAATCTCAAATGACGGAGATTTTTGGAGTTATTGGATATCCGGTAAAGCATTCCATGAGTCCGGCAATGCACAATGCGGCATTCAGAAAAACTGGATACGATGGAGTTTACATTCCACTTGAGGTCAAGCCCGAAAATTTTCAGGTTGCTATTGATGGCATTAAAGCCATTGGATTCAGGGGTATAAACGTGACAATCCCGTACAAGGAGCGGATTACTGAATTGTTCAGAAATGGAAAAGAGGTTATGGAGATCGGAGCTGCCAATACTGTTGATTTGAGAAAAGGGATCTGTCACAACACGGATGTTGATGGGGTTACCGGAGCTCTACAGGAATCGGGTGTTGGCACAGATGGTATGAAGGTGCTTGTTGTCGGGGCAGGAGGGGCGGCAAGGGCATGTGTTTATGCCTTGAGAGACAGCAATGACGTGTTTATCACCAACAGAACAGCTGAAAGAGGGGTGGATATTGCAGAGAGGTTCGGTGTTGAATTCATCCGGGAAAAAAGGGTTGAAACGATGGAGTTCGACCTTATTGTGAATGCAACACCCTTAGGCATGAGGGGCTTTCCCGAAAAACTTCCGGTTCCTGAAAAGGTTCTGCAGAAAAGACCTGCCGTCTTTGACATGGTTTACAATCCCCCTGAAACAGTGCTGATCAGAAAAGCCGCCAGTTACGGTTGCAGGATCGTAAGCGGTGTGGATATGCTCGTTTATCAGGGAGCCAAGGCTTTTGAGATATTCACAGGCAATAATGCTCCTGTTCAGGTGATGAAGAGAGCCGTGATCTCAGAGCTCAAGAAGATCTCCTAACCTTTTCTGCTCCGAAAGATTTATGCCGAAGTAATCGATTGATGCTTTTCTGACCTTTTCAACGTACTCCAAGGGACAGTAAACCCCAAGTCTCCAGTTAGACATCTGGGCCTGTCTGAGGAAACTTACGAGAGGTGAGATTCTCTCCATAGGTATGAATTCGCTGTCAACAAGAACCGGAATGGTGTATTCAGTGCTCTCTTCTTTTGGCACATCAACGATTACGTTTTCAGATTCAATTCCGGCCATTTCTGCTATTTCCCTCTCGGCCTTCTCGGTATTAACTCTCTCAACACTCCTCCCAATCTCATCTCTCCCAGCATAAACTGCCCTTTTGAAAAGTCTTCTCTGATCCAGTCTGAGAGCAATCTCGCCCGGAAAGTCATCAGATTTTCTCAAGAGTGCAATAACATCGTAATCGTCCATTTTCAGAAGATCTTTGGCCTCAATTTCCCCTTTCTCAATCAAGAACTCAACTGCCTTCTCGAACATCTTTCTTGCTATTCTGCAGACGTGGTGATGATAGACTGCCGAATACATCATGTATCTTGAAATCAAAAAGCTTTCCACAGCCCTTACCCCTCCATGCTCCACAAAAACCCTTTCTCCATCAAATCTGATCTTCTCAATGAGTCTGTCAAAGTCCACGACTCCGTAGGCAACTCCAGTGTGATGAGAATCCCTCAGCAGATAGTCGATCCTGTCCACGTCAATCACACTGCTGACCGGTGGTGATTTAACTGCCCTGACAACTTTTTTAATTTCAAGTCCCAGATCCTGCAAAACATCACCTACGCTGGAATTCCTTATGATGTATTCCACATCTTCATGCCTCTTTCTCAGATACTTCTGAATTATCCTCTCTCCGGAATGGCTGAATGGGGTGTGGCCAATATCATGCAGTAATGACGATGCAAGCACAATCTCGTCTGAGGTGAGATGCCTTGCAACATGCATTGAGCCAATGCTGTGCTCAAATCTTGTGTGGTGGGCACCGGGGTATACAAGATCTGCAAAACCAAGCTGCTTTATTCTTCTGAGCCTCTGAAACTGCGGAGTATCAACTATTCTGATCATCCATTCATCGAGCTGAATTGTTCCGTGAACTGAATCGTGAATCAGCTTACCATTTTTCATACAAAACTAAGTTTATCGCAGATTTTTTAAACCCAACTGTTTTGCTCGAGCCAGGGGCCGTAGGGTAGCCTGGTTATCCTTCGGGCTTTGGGAGCCCGTGACCCGAGTTCAAGTCTCGGCGGCCCCATTCCATGGACCAGACTGCAGGATGATTTGCCAACCTCGAAAACCAGTGAAATCTATATTTTTGCAGAAAACAATGATGAGACGACTCTCATAAATGGTGCGGGAAAAGGGATTGTCAGCAGTATCATTTCCTGTGGAAAGGGGCATTTTACTAAATCTTTTTGCACCAGAACCTCAGCATGTTCTGAGGTGATAACCGGGAGTTGATGAGTGGAAAGAGGGGGAGATAAAGAGGAGTGAGTTGATCCCCAGTTGGTGGGGTTGTTCAGTTTGTCGAATAATATCCAAACAAAGTAATTCGGTGAGTCGAACAAACCTGTGCTTAAAAAAGAAACCCTTATTACTCTCCTGAGATATATACACCACTATGCCATCAACTCT
>WAMS01000019.1 GCA_015522195.1 Geoglobus sp.
CAGAGCTCCCATGATTGCATCTTCCGGATACGTGGCGGAAGCTGATTCAGATCTCTGCACATCATGCGGAAGCTGTATGGATTCATGCCCCTTCGATGCAATTTCTATGGATGATGGTGTGAGCCAGATTAGTCGGGAAAGGTGCATGGGATGCGGAGTCTGTGTTGATCGGTGTCAGTCTGGAGCAATAGTTCTGAAAAGAGATGAGAATAGATGTGAACCACTGGATGTCGGGCTCCTGTCTGCCTGAGAGATAAACTCATTCAAAACCTTCAAATTTCAATCTATTTTTCCCTTTGTGCTTCTAACACCTTCAAAGCTTTTCAAAGCCTCTCTCAACGAAAGGGCAAGAGCCTTAAACGAACTCTCAATTTTGTGGTGGGAATTTCTTCCCTTTACCTGAATGTAGGCATTCACCCCCGAATTCCTGCAGAAGGTGTCCAAGAAGTGAATGACATTTTCCTCCTTTATTCCTGCATCTCCGAACTCTCCTTCAAGAACAAAGTAACCCCTTCCGCTCACATCAACACCACACATGGCAACACTCTCATCCATGGGTACGATTGCCGAGCCAAATCGTCTTATGTTCTTTTTATCCTCCAGTGCCTTTCTGAACGCCTTTCCCAGAACTATGGCAATGTCCTCCACTGTGTGGTGCTCATCAACCTGCAGATCTCCTTTAGCTGAGAGCTCAAGCCCCATTCCGGAATGAAATGCGAGAGTTGTGAGCATGTGGTCTAAAAATCCAATTCCCGTGTTTGCTTTGATTTCGCCACCATCAAAATTGAGCTTTGCGATTACCTCAACTTCCTTGGTTTTTCTTTCAACCCTAACCATTTCAATCCTCCTCCATTGAGATTAGCTTCTCATAATTAATCTTTCCTGTGTAGAGGGCACTTCCTATCACAGCTCCGGCAGCTCCTGCTTTCTTTATCTTCAGGACGTCCTCAGCGCTCGAAATTCCTCCGGCAACATAAACAGGTCTCTCTGTTGAACTCACGACTTTCTTTATCGCTTCCTCATCTATCCCCTTCATCAGTCCCTCCACGTTAACGTCTGTAAAGAGGAAGCTCACGTCATACTCCTCATAAACCCTTGCGACGTCTTCAGGAAACATGCATGTGTCCTCTTTCCATCCCTTCACCACAACTCTCCCACCTCTGGAGTCAATGGCTATCATAATTCTTGAAGGGTATTTTTCAGCGAGCTCCTTCACAACATCTGAGTTTTCGATGGCGATCGTTCCGAAAATGATCCTGTCAACGCCTCGTTTCAGAAGCCTCTCTGCAGTTTCAGGGTCCCTTATACCTCCCCCAACCTGAACCTCTGCGAGCTGGGAAATTCTGAGAATAACGTCCTCATGTCTGAGCTTTCCCTCAAAACTTCCGCTCAGATCAACGACATGCAGAACCCTCGCTCCCCTTTCAACCCACATCTTTGCAATCTCAAGTGGACTGTCGCTTTCAAAGATCACGTCTCTCTCATTTCCCTGTCTGAGCTGAACACATCTACCATCCTTGATGTCAACTGCCGGAATAACTCTAAACATCCACACAGCCAACCCTTAAATAAAATAAAAAGATTTCGTAAAAACAACTCAGTACCTTATTTTTGGCTTTCTGTACTTTTTTCTCGGGATATTCAGCAGTTCCTCAAATTCCTCATCGCTCAGAGGCTTGAAATCATCAAAGTCAGCAAACTTCTTTTTCCCTTTCAAGCCAGATCTTCCCCTCTTTAGGTTTTTACTGTAATCCTGAACCATTACAGATATATAACATTTTTGCTGTTTGGACAGGAAACTGAGCTCATGCAGACTCTCAATTGCCTGAAACTCAGATGAACCGGAGCTTTGACTTCCATCTGAATTCAATCTTTATCCTCAGCTTCCCGGTGTGCTCGTGATCGATCCCAATCTCAACCGGCTCTGTGTATTTAAATCTGATTTCGTGGCCATCCAGTCTTAAATCCAGGAAGAGGTGTGGGTTTTCAAGCCCATGTACATTTAACTCCTTGCTCGTTTCAATTGCTGCATCAAAAATTCTTCTGATTTGTACGTGCTCACCAGCCTCTCCTTGGCAGCTCAACAGGGAATGGAGCTGGATGTCCAACTTTCTTTTTGCTCTCTCCAGAAAAAGTCCACAAACCATTTGTCCATTCCATGACTTCATCTCTTGCAATATCATTCTCACCTTTTTCGATCTTCTGCCACCTGTCCCTGTAAAAAACAACTATGGCTTCAACAGGAGCTATGACGCATGGAGCCCTAGCACTCAGCCATGAGCCCCATGCGGTCCTTCTTGATATGTTTCCCTCATTCCATATTATTGTCGAGAAGTACTTCCACCCCATTTTCTTTGCAATTCCCACTATATCGGCATAAACGCTCTGAAAACGTTCATTGTCCCTTCCCCTGCTTTTGTCAATGGGAACATTCAGGCACATTCTTCCATAAGGCCTCATCAGCTGATAGGCTTTTTCAGCCATTTTTCTGTGAATCCAAGGTACTTCTCATAGGGAATGCCGTCGCTGAATGAGCTGTACTGGATGTTTACATTGTATGGGGGCGAGGTGACAATCAGGTCGACTGAGTTGTTTTCGATGAGATCTGTAGTTAAGAAGTCATCGTTGATTATTCTGACTCTCATCTCATCAGATTCGAAGAATATCCTGTTTTTTCTGGTTTTTTTGGAACTCATACTTTCAGGTATTCTCATCAGCTTTAATATTGTTTCTTCAGAACTTTCAGCTGTATCTGGGTTCAATTTATAAAACCAAATGTCTTAGCACTCTGGCATGGAGATAGCAATACCCTCAAGCTCTCTGATAAACGAGAGAGATGAGAAGATAAAGTTCTTCAAAATAGGCATGATTGCGAGAACATGTGCGGTTTTCAGAGTTGAATGCGTTTACATTTATTATGACCCGGCCCTCGATGAATCTGATTTAATTAAAGAGGTTCTTGACTATCTTGAAACCCCCCAATACCTCAGAAAGTACCTTTTCCCGCTTAAAAAGAGTCTCAGGTATGCTGGAATCCTGCCCCCATTGAAGATTCCATCACACAGGCCAAAAGATTTAAAAATCGGTGAAGTGAGGGAGGGCATAATCGTCAGGGTTGCTCCTGACGGCACAGCGTGGGCTGATATTGGCATGAAAGCCCTGGCCCTCTATAAAGGAAAGGCAAGAGAGGGGGCCCGCGTGACCGTCAGGGTCTGTTCGAAGAAGCCGTTGGTGGTAGAAGAAGCATCTCCAGATGAATACTGGGGATATAAGGTGAAAAAAGCAGATCTTGAGGATCTGCTTGAAAGGGAGGATTCGGTGGTAACCTCCCGTAAAGGCAGGATTCCTCTGCCTGATGAGATGAAAAAAAAGAACCTCATGATATTTGGAAGCCCCGTGGAAGGGGTTCAGGAAATAGCAGAAAAGCTGGAATTGAGAATTGAGGATGTGGATGTGTGGAACATGTTCCCAGGTCAGGGTACTCAGACTGTAAGGCTTGAGGAAGCTGTATTGGGAAGCCTGACATTGATGAATTACGCAAAGTGGGTGGTATGAAATGAAGGAGCACAGGCCAAGGAGAGGTTCGCTGGGATTTTCTCCCAGAAAGAGAGCATCGAGCATAGTTCCAAGGATAAGGGCTTGGCCCGTAATCAGGGAGACAAAGGTATTGGGATTTGCCGGCTATAAGGCTGGCATGACACATGTTGTGGTTGTAGACGACAGAAAAAACTCTCCAACATATGGAGAGGAGATTGTGGTGCCTGTAACTGCTATAGAGGCACCGCCACTGAAGGTTATGGGAATCAGGATTTATAAAAAAAGCAAGTATGGTCTGAAGATCGCAGGTGAGGTATGGGCAGAAAATCTTGATGAAAGATTGTCAAGGAGGCTCAATCTTCCAAAGAACGGAGGGAATGCAGATGATCTCAGGAATATTGAAGGCATAGATGAGGTGAGGTTGATTACTCATACTCAGCCATATCTGCTTACAGGTGTCCCGAAAAAGGTTCCCGATGTCATGGAGCAGAAGGTTGGAGGAGATGCGGATTCTGCTCTCGACTATGCAATTTCAAAACTTGGAAATGAGATAAGGGCATCGGAGGTTTTTGATGAAGGCATTTTCATTGATGTTCTCAGCATAACCAAGGGTAAGGGCTTTCAGGGCCCTGTCAAGAGGTGGGGAGTCATAACCCTTAATGCAAAGCATGCAAGAAGCAGCAAGCACAGAAGAGTTGGAACTCTTGGCCCGTGGAATCCCCACCACGTGAGGTGGACAGTTCCCCAGGCTGGTCAGATGGGCTATCATCAGAGAACCGAATTCAACAAGAGAATTCTCAGGGTTGGTGAGAACGGAGAGGAAATAACGCCAAAGGGTGGCTTCCCCCATTACGGAGTTGTGAGAAATGATTACATCCTTGTTTCCGGAAGCGTGCCCGGACCGGTAAAGAGGCTTGTCAGGATGAGGTTTGCGATCAGGCCCCCTGCAGAAAGCCATGAGGGGCTGAATCTTGTGTATGTCAGCACCTCATCAAAACAGGGAAGGTGATGTAAATGAAAGCTAAAGTTTACGGTTTGAACGGAGAGGTCGTTGAAGATGTTGAACTTCCTCCCATATTCAGTGAAGAGTTCAGACCTGACATAATCAGAAAGGCAGTTCATTCCATTCAGAGTCACAGAAGACAGCCCTACGGTCCCAATCCTTTAGCAGGAACAAACTATGCAGCAGAGAACTGGGGTCCGGGACATGGATACGCAAGAGTTCCAAGGTTAAAAGGGGGAAGAAGAGCGGTAATCGTTCCTCAGGCTGTTGGAGGAAGGAGAGCACATCCACCAAAACCTCAGAAGAAATGGAGCGAGAAAATAAACAAAAAGGAGATGAAAAAGGCGTTGAGATCTGCCCTTTCAGCAACGATCGTGTCTGAAATTGTCAGGCAGAGAAGTCATGTTTTTGATGGTGAACTGCCGAAAATTGTTGTTGATGATTTTGAAGGACTGAAAAAAACCAAGGAGGTAATTGAGGTTCTGAAGTCAATAGGGGTTTATGACGATGTTATCAGAGCAGGAGAGAGAAAGAGAGCCAGAGCAGGAAAGGGCAAGATGAGGGGGAGGAGGTACAAGAAAAAGAAGAGCCTTCTGATTGTAACCTCAAAGAACTCCGATGTTCTGAAAGCCTCAAGAAACTTGCCGGGAGTGGACGCAGTTGAGGTTAGAAATCTGAATGTGGAACTTCTCGCTCCTGGAGGGCATGCAGGAAGGCTCGTTGTTTATACCAAATCGGCATTAAGCTATCTGGGGGAGTGGTTATGATACTGAAGGCGTTCTTGGTGACTGAAAAGACGACGATGCTCCTTGAAAAGAACATTCTAACAGCGATAGTTGACATAAGAGCAAACAAGAAGCAGATTGCAAGAGAGATCGAAAAGAGATTCGGTGTTGAGGTTGAAAAGGTTAACACAATGATAACTTCGAAAGGAGAGAAGAAAGCATACATCAGGCTGAAGCCCGATTACAATGCCGAGGAAATTCTGTCTGATCTGGGTGTGTTCTGAGGTGGTGTAAATGGGTAAAAGAATAATCTCGCAGAACAGGGGAAAGGGAACCCCAACCTACAGGGCTCCATCTCACAGATACAGAACAGATGCAAAACTGCTGAAATTTGGAGATGAGAGTCTGGAAGTGAGAATAGAGGATGTGATTCACGATCCGGCAAGAAATGGGCCGGTCTTTCTTGTCAGATTTCCAGACGGCAGAAGAGATTACGTGCTGGCAGTTGAAGGTAAGGGTACCGGAGACAGGATAAAAGCCGGAGAAAACGTCGAGATAGATGTGGGGAACATAACCTACCTGAAAAACATCCCCGAGGGGACTCCTGTCTGCAATATAGAGCTTGTGCCAGGGGACGGAGGGAAGCTTGCAAGGGCAAGCGGCACGTATGCATTTGTTGTGGCCCATGAAGAGAACAGGGTTCTTGTTCAGCTTCCTTCAGGGACGATGAGGTGGTTCCATCCAGATTGCAGGGCAATGATTGGCGTTGTTGCTGGAGCTGGAAGAGCCGACAAACCCTTCGTCAAGGCAGGAAAGAAGTTCTACAAGATGAAGAGCAAGGCTGCCAAGTGGCCGAGAGTTAGAGGTGTTGCAATGAACGCAGTCGACCATCCATTTGGAGGGGGCAAACACCAGCACGTTGGGAGACCCAAAACAGTGGGCAGAAATGCCCCTCCTGGAAGGAAGGTTGGCAGTATTGCTGCAAGAAGAACGGGTGTGAGGCGATAGGTATGGCGATGAAGGGTAAGGTTATCAGGCCAAAGGAATTTCGATATCGCGGTTACACGCTTGAAGAGTTGAAGGAAATGCCCCTCGACAGGCTTGCAGAATTGCTGCCTGCGAGGGAGAGAAGAAAGATAAGAAGAGGCTTTACAGAGCAGGAAGAGAAGTTTCTGAGGAGATTGAGGAAAAAGGGGACAGCAAGAACCCACTGCAGAGACATGGTAGTTCTGCCGGAAATGGTTGGCAAGGTTATCTATGTTCACAACGGCAAAGAGTTTGTCAGAATCGAAGTAAAGCCGGAAATGATCGGACACAGGCTTGGAGAGCTCGCTCAAACAAGGAGGTTCGAGAAGCATTCCGGACCCGGAGTCGGTGCTACGAGAAGTAGCAAGTTTGTTCCACTGAAGTGATGACCATGGGGAGGGTTAAATACGCTTACAGGCCAAAGGATGAGTTGAACGCAGCGAAAGCAATGGGATACGAGATGGATATAAGCTTCAAGCACGCGGTTGAAATATGCAGAACGCTGAAGGGGAAGAAAATAGACGATGCAATCGCATACCTCGAGGATGTCATAGCCATGAAGAAACCCGTACCTTTCAGGAACCACAAGAAAAAGATTGCACACAAAAAGGGACTTGAGAAGTGGTATGCTGGCAGGTATCCTGTTAAGGCATCAAAGAGCATACTGAAGGTTCTGAAAAATCTGAAAGCAAATGCCGAATACAAGGGTCTCGAGCTAAACAGGCTGATAATAACTCACGCTCAGGCAAAGAAGGGGAGGGTGATTAAGAGATACATGCCGAGAGCCTACGGAAGGGCCACTCCAAAATTCAGAATCCTGACTAC
>WAMS01000020.1 GCA_015522195.1 Geoglobus sp.
AGTTGGACAAACAATCACCTTTGATGCATCATCAAGCTACGACCCAGATGGAACAATCACAAGCTATCAATGGGACTTTGGAGATGGATCAACAGCCTCAGGCATGACAGTCCAGCATTCCTACTCATCAGCAGGAACGTATACTGTAACTCTAACAGTTACAGACAATAATGGACTGCAGGCATCAATCTCAAAACAACTTTCCGTTTCAGCTGGAGAGACAGTTCCTGACAATGTTGATGACACAAAAGAACAAATAGTCAGCAAATACAATCCCGATTTTGACTGGAGAACAGAGATTCCATCAAAGCAGGATGTTATGCAGGCTGTTGTTAACGCTGTAATTCAGTACTTCAGCACATACGATCAGGCAGCAAGACAGGGAATAGTCAGTGATGTGATTCAGTTGGTCGGGCTTTATTTCAGTCTTTAAATTTTTCCGTTATAAAAACATCTTGAACGGTCAAGCTATGTCTCTTGATGTGTCTATCTGGACACCATCGCTTATGTAATATCTGAAGGTTTCATCGATGGGCTTCATTCTCCTCATTTTAGGAATTCCCAGTCTGTTTACCATTTTGTCACCGCTTTTTTCCGAATCTATGTCAAAAACCACGTCTGAAATGTTTATCACGATGTTTTCTATTTCTTTCGGATGACTCCCCTTGATCAGATAGCAGTATGAAATTCCATCAAGATTCTTTGTTGTGGCATATATCTTGTTAACAAGCCATTCTTTCAATCCCATTGGAACGTTCAGATTGAGAAAGAAAGAAAGATTATCGAATACTACTACTGGACTTCTTATATCGATTTTTGAAAGCTGATTATCCACAAAGTCAAATATATCCCTGTCTCTGTACTGATCCTCAATTATGAACCCTCCGCTTTCAGAAAGATAATATTTGCTGAAAACGTCAATAAATTCAACATTGCCCGGATCGATGCCCAGGCTTTCCATGTCCTCGATTATGTATTTCGGAAGTCTTGAGGTTGTGAAGTAGAATGTGAATCCTGCCGATGCAAACTGGTACAGGAAAACCTCCGGCATGCTTACTGGATTTGCGTAGACACATACTGTTGAGCCTGAAGGGATTCCACCACCCAGTCTCTTGTCCAGGAGCACGATTCCCGTGGAGACTTTCATACTTCTTCGAGAGAATTATTGCATTGATTAGAATATAAATTAAACGGTGAATTTCTCAGATTTTTATTCCGCATGGTGCTATTCTGGCTGAGAATTTCTGTCCTTTGAACTCTTCAAGAGTCTCTTTTCCGTTCACAGCAAAAACAGCCCTGCCCAGCATAACCATTGAAGCCATGCCACCACCGTTTTCAACGGCCTCAATCACGTCTCTGATTTCATGATCCATAAGCCCTGAATCAGCTGCAAACTGCTTTGAACATCTGAACAAATTCTCAATGTCCGGTTTTCTCAAAAATTCCCTGAGATGTTTTTTTCCTGCTCTTTTCACACTTTCCCTTTTAATGTCATCTTCGAGAATGTCTTCTGTCGGTAATTTCCCAAAAACGAGAAAATCGATCTCCTGTCTGAAAATGTATCTCTGAACTTCTGAAGTTGAGGGACTTCCCGGTTTCAATCTCGCAACAACACCTCCATGAAACTGAGTGACAACATCTCCGAGTCCTGTTTTTGACAGAACCTCAGCTCTGTGGGCAAGATCAGCGATTTCCGACAGTGAAAGCGGGAGATTTCTTTTGATGCTCACCTCAATTCCGCATGCAAGAGCAGATGCACCGCTCAGACCGAATCCGCATGAAATTGGAAGCTCTGCCGAGAGTCTGATTCCATTTCCACCAAGCTCTTTCAGAATCATCTCAGCAGGGCCTATGCTTACCTTTTTATCATTGAAAAAAACCCCTTCTTTTTCAGTGAACTCTGCCTCAACACCCCTGTCAATTGTGAACCCAACTCCGTAGCTTCCGGATTTTTCGGGCTTTTCGTGAATGAAAGGGGAAAAGATGGCTGTAACGCTTCCTGAAACAAAAGTCATAGGCAGTCTGAAATGAAAAGATCAACGATCTTCTCTGAAACATCTTTTTTCAGCCCTTCTACCCAGAGCTCTCTTCTGGGAGTTATGAGAAGAACCCTCGTATCCTCTGTACCCATGCCCCTTTCAATAACATCGTTTGCCACCATCATGTCGGCTCTGTCCGTCTTCATTTTTTCCAAGGCGATTTTTTCAAGTTCCTCATCACTCACTCCAGTTTCAGCCTTGAATGCGATGACCCTTCCATCAAACACTTTTCTAACCTCTCTCAGGATTTTAGGTGCGCATGAAAGCTCAAGGATGAGTTTTTCAGCTGTTTTTATCTTGCTTTCTTTTCTTTCAGGTACAAAATCTGCTGCGGCGGCAGAGGAGACAAAAACATCTGCATCTCCAACCTCATCAAGGCTCGCCCTGAGCATGTCCTTTACTGAAACAACTTTCACAGTTTTGAAATCTGGAAGATCAAATTCGGGAGGTTTGGATGTTATGAGCGTAACCCTTGCACCTCTCCTCCAGAACTCAAGAGCAATCTCGTATCCCATGATTCCACTGCTCCTGTTTGTTATGTACCTTATCGGATCCAGAAACTCCATTGTTGGGCCTGAAGTAACAACAACCTTTTTTCCATCCATGCTCTTTCTGCAAAGCTTTCTCTCTACCTGAAGGCATATCTTCTCAATCTCGGCAAACTTTGCCTTGTTCTCCTCATACCTTGGTTCAACGAACTCAACTCCTGCTTCTCTGAGCTTTTCAATTGCACTGGCAATGGCCGGGTTGTTCATCATGCTTTCATGCATTGCGGGAGCAATCATCACCGGCTTTCCCGAGCCGAGGGCTGTTGTAGCCATTGTTGTGACTGAAGTGTCATCAATTCCCGATGCAATCTTCGCAATGGTGTTGGCTGTTGCTGGAGCTACAAGCAGTAAATCAGCTACTCCATCAACTCCAAGAAGCTCAACATGCTCGATTCTTCCTGTTATTTCCGTTATTACTCTGTTATCGGTTGCAAACTCCACTGCATTGGGATGCACAATCCTGCATGCAGCTTCACTCATAACAGCATGTACCTCCGCTCCCCTTCTCACCAGTTCTCTTGCAAGCTTCACAGCCTCAATGGCTGCGATGCTTCCTGTTATGCCCAGAACTATCTTCTTTCCCGAAAGTTTTCTGCTTTTCGATGCTCTGATTTGGGAGAGGTGCATGGAGTCACCCTTGCTGTTTTTGCAATGCCTTTCTGATTCCGTTTATAAATGCTTCTGTCTCTCCCTTTTCAATACTCCTTCTAAACCTGGGCTTTTTGAGAACAGAGTTTATTGCCTCAAACCTTTCCTCTATCTCTTTCAAAACCTGATCACTGACTTTTTTAACTGCAACTTCCTCTTCTTCAATTATTCCAAGTCTTTCCTCTCTGAAAAGCCTTCTTTCTGGCTCTTCTGATCTTTTCTTCTCAACAACTCTTTTCAGAGATTCATGCCATGATTCAACCCATGGCTCCCATGAGACATTGTTCTTAGTGTAGTACTCCTCCCTCCTCACACCAATGAGGTCATAGGGACATGCATTCTCACATGCCCCGCAGTATATGCAGTGATCTTCGTTGAAGTAAACCCTTGCTTCCTTCTCCCCAACATACCACACCCTGTTGTGCCAGCAGACCTTTATGCATGCGCCACACCCAACTGGATCGCAGCGATACATTCTGGGCTCATAAACAAAAAGCTCCCCCTTTGCAGGCTTTACAGTTTTTATGGCATCATAAGGGCATACTATCTCACAGTAGGCACAGTTTGAGCATTTTTCATTGTTAACATCCACATGTGCAAGTTTTTCAAGCTCAAAATCAATTCTCTCTCCATTCTCGACCTTTATTGCGTCCTCGGGACAAACATCCTCACAGAGCTTGCAGTAATCGCAGTCTGTCTCATCAATCAGAATGTCTTCATAAGGCATTGGGTCTGTTGGGCCGGGCTCCCTCTCAACTATGGTAAATATGTGGCAGAACTCGGCACATATTCCGCAGAGATTGCATCTCTCTCTGTCAATTGTAACCTTACCTTCAACACCCTCATTTTTCCTCTCGATTTCTTCTCTTCTGATCTCAACCTTTCTGGTTATTGCATCCTCAGGGCATGCTTTGTAGCATAACGTACAGTCTGTGCACTTCTCATAATCAATTTCCGTGTAGCCTGCAGGAGATAAAGGGAGGCTCTCTTTCTCAACCTTCTCACCGTTGATGTAGAATTCAAATGCGTTGAACGGACACAGTGCATAGCATATCCCGCAGTAGGCACATTTCAGGTGATCCACAGTTACAGGAGGCATCTCGAGGCCTATGGCAATGTCATGTACAGGTCCGAGCTCAATTGCATTTACAGGACATGCGTAAACACATATCCCACATCCGTTGCACACCTTGTAATCGTAGATAAGCTCCCTGAGCTCATTTCTGGCTCTCTGGATGTATCTGAACTTTGTCTCGTCAGCGAAATCAAGGTCCCTTTCAACCATTTTTCAGCACCTCTCTTTCAATGGGACCAATATCCCGTATTTTCTCAATAAAGCTGTCAAAATCCTCTGCGATTCCACTTGCCTCTCCGGCAGAATGCCATATTGTTGTGACCCTTTCTGGATTTATTCCGATCTCCTTAAGAGCCTTCTTCAAAGCCTTGACTCTATCCTCCGCATGATAGTTACCTATCTTGAAATGGCATTCCCCAAGCCTGCATCCTGAGACTATAACACCATCAATTCCCCTCTTCAGTGCTCTCAGTATCCACTCAGGATCAACTCTTCCAGAGCAGAGTGTTCTGATAATTCTGATGTTGGGCTCGTACTGTGTTTTTGTTGTTCCTGCGAGATCTGCTGCTCCATAACTGCAATAATGACATGCAAATGCCAGAATCAGTGGATCGGCAGTTTTTTCCTCTGCAAGAGCATCTATTGAAGCCACGACAGCCTTCTCGTTGAAGAATCCAAGATCTATTGCATCAGCAGGACAGGCCGATGCGCATACACCGCACATAACACATGCATTCGCATCAATTCTCGCCCTCTTCCCGTCCATGTATGCAGCGCTGAAGTTGCAGACATCGACACAAATCCTGCATCCAATACACTTTTCATCATCAACGTAGGCATTGTAGGGATCAAATTCAGTCTCTCCTCTTATCATGAGCTCCATTGCTTTTGCAGCAGCGAGTCCTGCTGATGCTATCGAATCCTGAATGTCTTTTGGCCCGCTTGCAGTTCCCGCAAGAAATATTCCTCTGACATCTGTTTCAGCGGGCTTCAGCTTTGGATGAGCAACCTCATAAAATCCGTCTTCCCCGACAGATATTCCGAGCTTCTGGGCAATATCTGTGTTCCCTTCAAGCCCTATCGCAAGAACAACAAGGTCGAATTCCTCCTCCTGCAATTCACCAAGAAGTGTGTTTTCATAGGTTAAAACGAGATTGTCATTTTTTTTCTCATAAATTTCTCCTATTCTTGCTCTTATGAATTTTATTCCATTCTCCTGAGCTCTGATGTAAAATTCCTCGTACATTCTGCCGTATGCCCTTATATCAATGTAGAATACCGTAACCTCAGCCTCGGGGTATCTCTCCTTTATTGCGTAGGCATTCTTCAGGCTTGACATGCAGCAAACCCTCGAACAGTATCTGTTTGTCCTCTCATCCCTGCTTCCAACACACTGGATGAATGCAATTTTCTGCGGGATGCTTGAATCTGAAGGCCTGAGCAGTTCACCGAGTGTTGGGCCGGAGGCGGAAAGCAACCTTTCAAGCTCAAGGGACGTTATGACGTTCTTGTAAACCCCATAGCCATACTCCTCCTTTCGCCTTGCATCGAATGGTTTGAAGCCCGTTGCAACAATAACAGCTCCGGCTTCTATCTCAACCTCCTCAGGCTCCTGATTGAAGTTTATTGCCTCCGGCTCACATGCCTTCTCGCACAGCCTGCATCCTATGCAGTGCTGCCAGTCTATTGCTGCATAAAGCGGAGTTGATTGAGGTATTGGAATGTAGATTGCCTTTCTCGTGCCTATCGCATAGTCAAATTCATTTGGAACCTCAACAGGGCACACAGAGCTGCAGTCATCTATGCATCCCTTGCACTTGCTCTCATCCACATATCTCGGATGTTTGAGCACTTTAAGCCTGAAATTGCCTACATGACCCTCAAAATCAATAAGCTCTGTGTTTGTCATCACCTCAATGTTCTCATGATTCAGTGCCTCACTCATTTTTGGAGCGAGAATGCATATTGAGCAGTCATTTGTCGGGAATACCTCATTCAGGGTTGCCATTTTCCCGCCTATTGTCGGGGCTTTTTCAATGAGGTAAACCTTAATCCCAGCATCTGCCAGATTCAGTGCTGCTTCAATTCCAGCAACTCCTCCACCTATAACCGCAACAGCTCTTTTGACCTCAATTTTTTTCCTTGAAAGAGATTCAAGATTTCTTGCATATGCAACGGCCATTCTTACAAGATCTCTTGCCTTTGCTGTTGCTGATTTGGGTTTGTTTTGATGTACCCATGAACATTGTTCCCTTATATTTGCCATCACAACCATATAGGGATTGAGCCCTGCTCTGATTGCAGCTCTCCTGAATGTAACCTCATGAAGCTTTGGACTGCAGGCTGGAATCACAACTGCATCAAGCTCATGCTCTTTGATTGCCTTTATGATCTCCTCCTGTCCGCTGTCAGAGCATGCATACTTGATATCCTGAGCAAAGACAACATCTGGAAGTGATTTTGAATATTCGGTAACATCAGTTACATCCACAACTCTTGCAATGTTCAGCCCGCAGTGACAGACAAACACACCAACTCTCATAATCTTCACCGTGAATGTGACTTTCAGGAAATTTCCTCCCAGAATTTTTAATGTTTCTTGTTAATGATTCAGACTGAAAAGCTGTAAGGTTAATTTATGGGTCTGTCCGAATGGTTTTGAAAGAAAAGAATATTGAATTGAGTAGCCAGAAAAATCAGATGATGTGAGGTATTTCTGACAATTTCATTCAATCACGGGATGGATTGCATTGATGTTGGCATGTATCATGCTGTTTCCTCCCATCAAAAACTGCACGAATGGGATCGGCTGCTGACTCTCAGGTCTATGGATCGCGGGAAAAATACACAATGCGACAGATCGAGAGGCGATAATAAAGGAATTGATTGAAAAACTGATACGATTAAACTGATACCATGAAAGATCTGGATTGATGTCGAAGAGTTTAAGGGGGGCAGAACAGGAAAGTTCAGATTCTGTAACTGTTCTGATCATGCAGAGCTGTTTAAGATGTTATTTAAGCTTGATAAACAACCAACAATAACCTTCATAAACAAACACCAACAAATTGCACTGTGAAACTCCTTGCCATTTCAGTCTTTGGAGTTGACAAACCGGGAATTGTTTACAGGATAACAGATGTTCTTGCAGATGCGAACATCAACATTGTTGATATCGAGCAGAATGTTTTTCACGGCATTTTCATGATGTTTGCAGTTGGCGACATCTCTGAATGCAGCCTTGATCTGGATGAAATCAGAAAAAGGCTTGATGAGGCTGGAAAGGAGATCGGAGTTCAGGTTCACGTTTCTCCATTTGAAAAAGTTGAGCAAAGGGAGAAGGAGAGGTATGTCATAACAGTCATAGGCAGAGACAGGGTTGGGATAGTGAGGGATGTTTCCAGAATTCTTTTCAGCCATGGTGTCAATATTGAGAGAACGAGTTTAACGGCGAGGGATCAGCTCATATCAATTTCAATCGAGGTGGATCTCAGAGGTGCGGATCCAGAATTAATTAAGAGAAAGCTCAAGCAAGAGATTGAGAGGACAGGACTGGATGTTATTATAGAGCCATATGAAATTTCCAAGGAAGAAAAGAGGCTGATAGTTTTTGATATGGACTCGACCCTTGTTGATACAGAGATAATTGACGAGCTTGCAAAAATGGCTGGAGTTCAGGAGGAGGTTAAGGAACTTACAGGCAAGGCGATGAATGGGGAGATTGATTTTGAGACGGCATTACGTGAGAGGGTGAAGCTGCTTGAAGGTCTGCCTGTTGAGGTTATGGAGAAAATATACGACAATATTAAGCTTACCGAGGGTGCAAAGGAACTGATAGAGAGTCTGAAAAAAGCCGGATACAAGGTTGCACTGGTAAGCGGAGGATTCACATACTTTACCGAGAAGCTAAAAAATGAACTCGGCCTGGACTATGCGTTTGGGAATGAGCTTGAAATAAGAAACGGAAAGCTTACCGGAAGGATAAATGGGAGAATAATTACTGCAGAAGAGAAGGCAAGAATAATAGAGGAGATTGCAGAAAAAGAAGGTATCAAAAGGGAAAACATTGTTGCGGTTGGAGATGGAGCAAATGACAGGATAATGATTGAGAAGGCAGGTCTCGGGATAGCTTTCAATGCAAAGGAGGCTCTAAAGGATGTTGCAGATGGGCTCATAAGCAAGGAAAATCTGATAGGGATTGCAAGCATTCTGAAGCTTCCTGCCGAGTTCAGGAAGAGGATTTGAGGTATTTTACCACATTCATGTATCCGGAAACATGGAGGACAACTAATTTTTTAAAGCCCCAATGCCGGTCTAAGTTCGGTGAAGCTGATCGTATTCGATCTTGATGGCACTCTGGTTGAGTTCAACATACCTGTCAATGAGGTGAAGGCGGCACTGAGGATAGAGGGACCAATTCTTGAGGAGATAATACGGAGGAGGGACGGATGGGAGTGTCTGAAAATTCTTGAGAGGTATGAGGTGGAATCTGCTCAAAAATCAACGCTCTATCCTGGTGTCAGGGAGTTCTTTAAATTTCTTGAAAGAAATGGCATTTTTACGGCCCTTTACACTCGGAATTCCATAAAAAGTGTGAGAATCAACCTCAAAAAACATGATCTGAGATTTGATTTCGTATTCACGAGGGAGGATGATATAAAACCATCTCCTCATCCAGTCACTTATGCAATGGACGAAATTGGCGCGAGTAAGAATGAGGCAGTCTTCATAGGTGACTACTACTTTGATTATCTGGCTGCAAAAAATGCCGAAATTGAGTTCTGGCTGTTCGAGAGCAACAAAGCAATGGATGCATTGAGAAGATTCAGGTTCGATCCCGATTTGAGATTCAGAAGCTATCTGACACTTAAGGAACATCTGGAGATGAGGCTGAATGGATATTGAAACACTTCTGAGTGTGATGGAGGATGAGGCAAAAAGAAGAAAGGCTCCTGTTTACACACTCAAGAAAAAAACAACAGATCCCTTCAGAGTTCTTGTTTCTGCGATTCTCTCAACAAGAACGAGAGATGAGCAGACTGCAGCCGTTGCTGAAAAACTATTTAAAGATGTTAAGAATTTTGGCGATCTGAAAAAGATCGATGAAGAAGAGCTTGCAGAACTTATCAGAGGTGTTGGATTTTACAGAAACAAGGCAAGAATTCTTAAAAGTCTTGCAGAGGAGCTTGATGGAAAAGAGATTCCCGACAGTCTTGATGAACTCATCAAACTTCCTGGAGTGGGTAGAAAGGTTGCCAATATTGTGCTTTCGGAGGTTTTCGGAAAGGATGTGATAGCAGTTGATACCCATGTCCACAGAATCGCCAACAGACTTGGAATTGTCTCCACAAAAACTCCAGAGGAGACAGAAATGGAACTCATGAAAAGAGTTCCTGAAGGTTCCAGGAGAAGAATCAATAAAGCATTTGTTGGGTACGGACAGACAGTTTGCAGGCCTCAAAAACCCCTCTGCAGGGAGTGCAGGATTTCCAACATGTGCAGATATTATTTCAGGAATTTATAATAAATTCACATTGTTTAATCGAAAAATTTTAAAGAAAAATGATCGCTACAGTCATATGGGTGGATACCTTATAAGAGAACTTGGGAATCAGGGAAGAATTGAGATTTTAAGAAAATTAAAAAACAAGGATTGCGGTATAGCTGACATCACTGAAATAGATGGAGTATCACTTTCAACTGCTTCAAGAATCCTTTCCAAGCTTGAAGGTCTCGACATAGTTGAAAAATCCAATGGAAAGTACAGGCTCACAGGCTTTGGTGTGGCGGTGGAAAAAATACTCACGTCACTGGAATGTGTATATGAATACAGGGATGACATACTTGAGCTGTCGGAGTTCATTTCAGTCCTTCCCTCAGGGTTTGTTGCCGGGTTTCACAATCTGAAAAAAGCCACGGTTATGGATGTGGAGTCGGCTCTCAGGATTGGGATTGATGCTGTGGCAAATGCGAGGGATTACGGACTTTACGTTGATAAGGTGATAAGCTACGATGTTTACAGGCTCATGGCTGAAAAGAACCTTGAAGGTGTATCTGAAAGAGTTATAAGCAATCATGAAACACTCTTTGGAAGGAGATCGATGTTCAAAAAAGTTCTCATGGACATGGACCTCTGCAAGGAGGAATACGAAATAATCAAGAACAAGGTGGAGATAAGAATTCTTGATACGCCTATCCAGCTTGGAGTTATTGATGGAAGGCTCGCAGTACTTCAGCTGAACGACAGGACTGATAGGATTTATGTTTCCAGTGACAGGGACTTTATAAGGTGGTGTGAGTATCTTTTCTGGTATCTCTGGGAAAGGGCAGAAAATGCTGAATGGGGAAAAATAGTGGATGAGGTTATGGTTGAGAAAGGATTAGTTTGAAGTTCTCCTCGACAGTCTTTTCCACCTCTCTGTAAAGGCTGTTTCCCCTTGCATCTATTCCAACTATGCAGGGCCCGAAGTCTTCAACTTCAAACACCCATACTGCTTCTGGCATTCCAAGATCTTCCCAGTATACTCCCTGCACCTCCTTTATCGCCTGAGCAGCCAGAGCACCAGCTCCGCCTGTGTAGGCGAGATAGACGCCCTTATTCTTCAAAGCCCTCACCACATCCTCGTTCATACCCCCTTTCCCAACCATAACCATCCTGTCAACTTTTTCAAGAACTTCTGGAGTCAGGGGATTCATTCTTGCAGACGTTGTTGGACCTGCAGATATTGCCCTGTATCTCCCGTTTTCCTCAACAATTATGGGGCCGCAGTGATAAATAACAACATCCTCAACCCTGAAAGGTAACTCTTCCCCCCTTTCAAGGTACTCGATCATTCTGATATGTGCTTCATCTCTTGCAGTTACCATTGTGCCGGATATGTAAACAACATCACCGGCATCCATTCTGAGAATCTCTTCCCTTTCTACAGGAGTTCTGAGTCTGTGTTCTGTCATACCTGTCACCTCAGGACTGCAGATGCTCTTCTGTTTGCCCAGCACTGGATATTGACTGCCACAGGTAGCGAGGCAGTGTGACAGTACCCCATCTCTGCAAGAACAGCGAGAGCAGTTGTTTTCCCGCCCAGACCAGAAGGTCCAATTCCAAGACTGTTAATTTTTTCCAGTACATTCAGTTCGAACTCATTCATGCTGTCAATATTTCTGAGCAGGGCCTTTTTCGCAAGCTTTGCAGAACCATCAAAGGTCGAACCAATTCCAACTCCCACAATAATTGGCGGGCAGGGTTTTCCTCTGGCATTTTTTACCGCTTCTATTATGAATCGCTCTATTTTGCTGACTTCACTGGGGAGAAGCATTTTTAATGAGGAGACATTCTCACTTCCGGCACCTTTTGGCATTACGGTTATTTTCATTCTGTCCCCCTCCACGAGATCGATATCTATCTGGGGAATATGCAAACCAACATTTGTACCCGGATTTTTTCTTGTTATTGGATGTACCGCATTGGGTCTTAAAGGAACTTCTTTCGTGGCTCTTTTTACACCTTCAATTATCGCATCTTTAAGGTCGAAGTTTATGCACAGGTCTCTTCCAAGCTCGATAAAAACAATCGGGATGCCTGTATCCTGACACATAGGCACTTTCAGAGTGCGAGAAGCATCAATGTTGTCAAGCAAAGCTTTCAAGATACTTTTCGCCACACCATCCTCTCGCTCATAAGCCTTCCTCAGCCCATTTATCACATCGTCCGGCAATTCTGTATGGGCTTTTTTAAAAAGACTGACCACTGTTTCGATCACATCATCTCTCGTTACCATTGTACCCCTCCAACTGTCAGATTTTTAATACGTCCTTCATGGAGTAGAGACCTGGCTCATCAACATCAAAAATCCATTTCGCTGCCTTTATGGCACCTCTTGAAAAGGACTCTCTGTTCCATGCTCTGTGAGTCAGCTCTATTCTCTCGCCAAAGCCTATGAAGAAGACAGTATGTTCTCCGACAACATCACCTCCCCTCAAACCAAAAATCCCGATCTCTTCATCACTCCTCAAACTCTCTCCGTCTCTGCCAAACACAAATCTGAGGTTTTTCCCTGTGGTTTTTTTCAGAATATCACCGGCTTTCAGAGCTGTACCGCTTGGGGCATCTCTTTTGAAACGGTGATGAATTTCCATGATCTCCATGTCGTATTCTGAGAGCTTTTCTGCAAGCATTTCAAGGGACTTCCAGAAAATGTTAACTCCAACACTGAAGTTTGGAGAGAGCACAATCGGGATCTTTTTCGCAGATTCCTCGATCTTTCTCTTCTGTTCATCAGAGAATCCTGTGGTTCCTATGACTGCTTTAATCTTCTTCTGCGCGCAGATCTCAATTAGTCTAAGTGTGGCAGATGGAACTGAGAAGTCTACCACCACATCGCACAAAATCTCTTCGATCCTGTCTGAGATCTGCACGCCTGTCTTACCAGCTCCTGCAATCTCTCCTGCATCTTCGCCAATTCTCGAAACATCGAATGCCTGAACAACCTCCAGCCCCTCATCAATAGCATTTTTTATCACAAGCCTCCCCATTCTTCCTGCTGCACCGTGAACGGCAATTTTCATGATTTTTTCTTTGATAGGATCGTAGAAAAATGTTTTGCCATTCCCGGGTTTGCATGATTTTGAATTTTCTCAGAGGGTTTTAATCTGGTTTAAAATTATCCAGAAGCATTTATAAATTACTGCATTCTAACTGAATATGGAGGTGGGTAATGACAGAAAAAAATCCATTCAGAATCATGACGAGGGAGCACTATCCAATAATTGAAGTTGCTTCAGTCCTTTCAGCAATGAGGACAACTCATGATATTGATTCTGAAACACTGAGGATGGTTATTGAGTTCATAAGGAAATTTGCAGATCTCTATCATCACGAAAAGGAGGAAAAAGTTGTTTTTGAACAGGCCAAAAAAAAGAGAATCGATACATCGCCAATTGATGCAATGGAGAAAGAGCATGAGATGACAAGATCGAGGGTTAGAGAGGCACTGGCATCTCTTGAAAAAGGAGATCTGAAAAATGCAATTGTGAATCTGAGAGAATGGGCGAATTTCATTCCCGATCACATTGACAGGGAAAATCACTCTCTTTTCCCGGGTTTGGACATGGTCTTTGGTGAAAATGAAAGGGAAATCCTATTGAGAGAGTTTTCCAGGATTGATTTAGAGCTTGGAAATTTCAGGGAGATGCAGGAGTTTGCAGATAAAATCTTTGCTGATATTCTTTCGAAAACCGGAAATGCAATTGTTGAGGCGAGGGCAATACCGAAAGAGGACAGGGATGAGTTTGTTGTTAGGCTTGCAAATCTGATGCCTGAAAATACCGTAATGACAGTTATGTATGACGAGAAAAGTGAGGAGCTTGAAAGAAGACTTGAAGAGTTTGAGATTGAGGAGATAAAAAAGAGAGGTGTTTATGCGTTCAGAATCAGGAAAACCAGAAATCAGTAAACGATCAGATCAGCTCAAGCTTTTTGAGCACAGCCTTTAATTTTTCTGTTTTTTCCTCATTCAGCTCAACAAGCGGCAGCCTCGGTTTTCCTGCAGCCATCCCCATCAGCTCCATCGCCCTCTTTACGGGAACTGGATTTGTGTCAATGAAGAGAGCATCGTACAGGGGCATGAGTCTGTAGTGCAGTTCTCTTGCCCTTTCTACATTTCCATTCCTGAATGCCTGGTACATTTCCTGCATGATGTGGGGAGCCACATTCGCTGCAACGCTTATAACACCTTTTCCTCCCATAAGAAGGACTGGCAGTGTCAGAAAATCATCCCCTGATAGCAGTACGAATTCTTCGGGCGTGATTTTTATTATTTCAGCAACCTGCTTTAAGTTTCCGCTTGCCTCCTTTATGCCAGCAACACCATCAATTTCTGAAAGTCTTCTGACAGTTTCCGGGGTTGTGTTGATACCGGTTCTGCTCGGAACGTTGTAGACAATTATTGGAATCGAGATCTCTTCAGAGATTTTTGAGTAATGCTCAACCAGTCCATCTGGATTTGGTTTGTTGTAGTAGGGCGTCACAAACATTGCCGCATCAGCACCAGCTTTTTCAACTTCCTTTGCCAGATACAATGCCTCTCTTGTTGAGTTTGATCCCGCTCCGGCAATAACAGGTTTTTTTGAGACTTCACAGACGTATTTGACAACTTCTATGTGCTCCTCATAGCTCAGGGTGGCTGCCTCCCCTGTTGTTCCTGCTGGCACAAATGCATTCACATGTTTCTCGAGATAATCGAGATTTCCTGCAATACCTTCAAAATCCACATCGGAATTCTCCTTGAAAGGGGTAACGAGGGCCGGGATTATGCCCTCAAACATTCTTCCATCCCCTGTTTATTTTTCTTGTAATGTAGCCTGCAACTCTATTTCTCACGATCTTGCTTCTTATGTTTGTGAGCTCCTCCACAAGTTTCTTGTTCTCATCAAAATTTCCCGTAAATGCATCGGGATACTTCTTAAGCAGTTCAGTTGCTATGTTTTTGATGTATGCTGGCTTTACAGTACCCATTCATCACCACCTGAGAAAAAAGGAGGTGCTGAATTATTTAATTTTTTTGTCTCATGCGTCAAGTAGAGCTAAATGTTTTTTAGCAAGATATTTATTATTCAGCTTCATACCGGGTGTTATGGACACCGTGAAAGCAACAATCAAATTATCCGGGGTTTTTCTACCATTATTCACAGCGGCGATTGTGGCTGGAATCTTTTATGGAATACCAATCTTTCAGGCATTTTCAAACACAATGCCTTTTCTGGTGAATTCAATGTACTACATTGGTGCCAGTACGCTATTTGTTCCATTCCTCCCGAGAAATTACGGGAGCTTCTGGCATATGATTTTGCTTAGAGCAGTAATTCCGGTTATTGCATCCTCTCCGATTATGATTGCTGCACCTTTTTCTGCTGCGCTAATTGCAAAGTCCATTTACGGAGGTGTGATGGGTGAGGAATCCATGATACTTCTTGCTTTTATGAGTGTCATGGCTTTTGTCTCTCTTTCATTACTCAGGGCTGTTTACGAGATAAAACATGAACTTTCTCGGAACTTATCTATATCTGTTTCAGACCTGATCCTCGTTCTTGCACTTCTAACCGCATCAGTCCTTACAACACCATTCTTTCTGCGTTACGGAGATTACATCACCACAGAGTTTGGCATAAGGGGATACAGCATGATCGCTGCCTTTCTTGTGAGAAATTTTCTATCTGCAATCCCCTCAGCGATGTTTGCTGTTGCGTACATCACCATGCTGCACTCTGACAGAATCAGGCTTAGCTGACACACACCTGTTAAACCTTTCATGTCTGATTTTCAGCTTTTCTGCTGCCTGTTCTATTGTCTGCGGAGGCAAAAGCATGGTTGCCGGCTCTTGTTGGCTGCGCAGCAAAACCATTCTTTCAGCACTTCTATTCTGCAGTTAGGCATCGGATTTTTTTGATATGATCTGATAAATACTTTCCCGAGTTTTTTAAACTCCACCTCCTGCGATACGGTCAATTCAGTCCATCAGGACGTGCAAGGTAGAAGTCTGACTTCACACGGTCTTCTGAGGTCTGAAATCTATCAATTTTCTCTGTGATTTCCTCTGAAATTATTGCTGCATCGCCAGAAATGTCGGGGACCATTATTTTCCAAGGAAATGTTAAATGTATGGGATACATCTCAGTTGACAATGTCAGTCGGTATTGATGTTGGGGGCACTTTCACAGACATCGTTTTCTTCGATGGCAGAGTATTTTCCCACACCAAAACCATGAAAACGTCGGAATTCATTAAATACCATGATCTCATTGAAAGATACAGTAACGCTGTTTTTGCAATTGCCGGGTGGATCAGAGGTGGAAAAATTCTGAAAACTCCAAACATTCCTGAATTCGAGGTGAAAATGTTTGAAGGGAAGATGATCGAGAATGACGCCAACTGCTTTGCCATCTATGCCCATCACGTTACAGGTTACAGTAACATATTTGCAGTCACTCTCGGAACAGGTATAGGTGCTGCAATAATTGCAGATTCAGAGCTCTACAGGGGCAACGGGCTTGCATCCGAGATCGGACATGCTTTCGTTGGTGGGGAAGAGAGCTGTGTTTGTGGTGGTGTGGGGCATCTGGAAACATTCTTCAGCGGGTGGGCTATAAAGAGGAAGTTTGGCAGGGAACTGAGCAGAAAAGAGCTCCTAAGACTGGATGGCTTCAGAATTCTGTGTGCGGAGGTGGCGAAAGCTGTTCTAATCCTCGATCCAGAAGCTATCGTCTTCGGAGGGCGGATCTCTGCAACCCTTGAGCCCGGGGATTTCATGCCTGTATACAGCTATCTTCCTCCGGAGTTCAGACCTGAGATAAAGGTTATAAAGGACCCGCTTGCAGTTGCAAAGGGGGCGGCAATTCTGGCAGGTGAGAGATGATGGAAGTGGTTGAGAATGCTGCAAAGAAAATAGAGGACATGGAGGTAAGAGGAGCTGCACGAATTGCCATGTTCGCCGCTGAAACCCTCAAGAAGTACGCGGAGATGGTGGACAGAAACTTCGACGATGAGATGAGAAAGGCAAGCGAGAGATTGATGAACACCCGGCCAACAGCTGTCAGTCTTTTCAACGCCATAAACTATGTGATGAGCTATTCCGGAGACAGTGAAGAGGAGAAGAAGATGAGCCTAATAAGAAGGGCAGAGGAATTCATCTTTTGGGTTGACACTGCGAGAGAGAAGATAGGCAGAATAGGAGCCAAAAGAATAATGGATGGTTCCACAATAATGACCCACTGCAACTCTTCAGCAGCCCTCTCGATTATAAAGCAGGCATTCGATGATGGAAAGGATGTGAGAGTTATAGCAACAGAATCGCGGCCGAGACATCAGGGCCATCTGACAGCGAGAGAACTTGCAGATCATGGCGTTGAAGTCACACTCATTGTGGATTCGGCAGTCAGATACTTCATGAAGGAAGTTGACATCGTGGTGGTTGGAGCGGACACGATCACTGTCAACGGTGCACTGATAAACAAGATAGGCACCTCTCAGATAGCCATTACAGCCAAAGAGGCAAGGGTGCCGTTTATGGTCGCTGCTGAGACCTACAAGTTCAGCCCCAAGACACTTCTGGGAGAGCTTGTTGTCATTGAGGAGAGAGATCCGGAAGAGGTCATCAGAGGTGAACTTCTGAACCATCCGAAGGTAAAGGTGAGAAATCCTGCTTTCGATGTCACTCCAAGGGACTACATTGACCTGATTATCACCGAAATTGGGGCGATACCTCCTGAGATGGCCTACATTGTGATAAGGGATCACTTGGGCTACAGGGAATTTGGAGGTGAGGAGATAACTCTCAGTCCCGATCACTATGATTAAAACCGCATAGTTCCACTTTTGACACCTCTGATTTTCCCGCTTCCTGAGTCCCATGTAATAAGCCCAAGTAAACCCGCATCTCCCGCTTACATGAATCATCTTGATGGTACATGCCCAATTGTGGATGGCATGAGAAACCTCAGGTATGCTTTGGGCAACCGGTATTATTGAAAATTGAGACAATACGAAAACCTTACTGAGCTGACTGAAATTTTTTCCCGCTTTTCAAACCATAAGGGAAACCTTTTTGAAAGCCTGAACAAACCTGAAATTGCTCAGTGCTTTAAACCCAGAATTTCCCGGAGATACCATGGAGGAAGTCGAGGTGAGATGTCCGGTTTGCAGAAAGAATCATGCTCTCAGAAGAGAAGTGGATACCTTTTTCTGCAGAGGCCAGATGCTTGCACTGGTTAGTGACAGGCATGGGTGGAGATTGGTTAGAGTCACATCCATAACAGAAAAACAGGACAAAGAGCTTGACAGGTTGTGGGGTATTGAAGATGAAGGGTGAGGTTGGAAAGATATTTGGAGAAACATCTTCGTTTGAGTTTGAGTTTGTTGTTTTCAATCCGAGGGATGTGAAGAGAGGGGATTACGTCAAGGTCTGGAACGACGTGGAGGGATGGATTGTAGCCTACGTCACAGACATAAAGGCAAAATCCGATTTCAGCAGCGAGGATGTGGTAAAAGGGAGAAATGTGGAATCTGAGGTGTACGTTGCAAAGGCGAGTGTCATAGGCAAGAGGGAGAACGGTTATCTGAGAGCACCGAGAACTCCGTTTGTTCCTGGAGAAAAGGTTTTTCTCGCAGAGGAGAGTCTGGTTGCTGACGTTCTTGGAATGAGTCAGGAAGGTGCTTACATAGGATTGCTCGGTGACACATCTGTGAAAGTGAGGCTTGATGTAAACAGCCTGGTTCAGAAGCACGTTTGCATTCTTGCAAAAACAGGAAGCGGGAAAAGCTACACTGCAGGAGTGATAATTGAGGAGCTGATCGAAAAAGGAGTTCCACTGCTGATAATTGATCCACACGGAGAATACAGTTCTCTGAAACATCCAAACGACGTGAGCGAGGAAACAGACAGGATGGGCGAGTTTGGGGTGAAGCCGAGGGGGTACGGTAGCATAAGAATCTACGTTCCTCCAGACTCCCCTTTTACAGAGAAAGCTGATGGCGTCATCCATCTGGACGGAAGAAACCTTGAAGCTGAGGAAATAATCGAACTTGGCAACATAACCAGCTCCTCAGCTCAGGCTCTGCTTTATCAGGTTTTGAAGGACATGCAAAGCTACACAATAGACGACATAATAGATAGGCTGGAGGAAGAGAAACACAGCAGCAGAGCGGTTCTGATAGGAGCGCTCACAAAGATCAGGAAGTCAGGTCTTTTTTCTGAGAACCCGACACCTCTCGAGATACTCCTTCAGAAAGGGAGAGCAGTTATACTGGATCTGAGGGGTCTGGACCCTGCATATCAGGATCTGATTGTTGCGAGGGTCTGTGACAAGCTCTTTGAGATGAGGAAGAGGGAAGAGATCCCGCCAGGTATGATTGTGATTGAAGAGGCACACAACTTCATACCTGAAAGAGGGTTTGGAAAGGCGGTTTCAACTCAGATCCTCAGAACAATAGCCAGCGAAGGAAGAAAATTTGGACTGGGTTTGATGGTTATAAGCCAGAGACCTGCGAGGGTGGATAAAAATGTTATCAGCCAGTGCAACACTCAGATCATACTGAGGCTCACAAATCCAAACGACATAAACGCCGTGAGAAAGGGAGTGGAGGGCCTGACTGCTGAAATGGTGGAGGAGATAAAACGACTTCCGCCAGGAAATGCTGTGGTTGTGAGTCCGGAGCTTGAGAGACCGGTTATAGTCAGGGTGAGAGTCAGAAAAAGCAGGCATGGCCATGCTGTTGAGATATTTGGCGATAAAGATGTCAGAAAAAGAAAGAGAAAGGATTCAAAGATTGAAAGCGGATACGATTCTCAGGGTGGATTTTTCAAGAAAATATTTGGTGGTTGAAATGCCGGACTACCTCGTTATTCTTCAGGGAGCATGGATCGTCAGAAAGTCCAGGAGTGTCAGTGATGCGATGAATATCGCAGTTGCCGAGGCGGGAAAAAGGCTCAGCCCTGACCTTGACTTTGTCGAGATCGATGTTGGCGATACAGAGTGCCCCCAGTGTCACAGTCCGCTGAAAAGCGTTTTTATGGTATCAGGAATGGCACTGGTCGGATTGATTTTTGAGATGAAGGTTTTCAATGCTCAGAACGAAGAGCATGCCGCAAAGATTGCCAAATACGAGATTGGAAAGAGGCTCCAGAAGATTCCGCTTGAGGTGATTGATGTGAGAAACATTCGTTAGAATTAAAAATTCACGGTTATCCTACAATCATGGGCAAAACCATCACCGAAAAAATATTCAGCAGGGCAAGTGGGAGAGAAGTCAGAGCAGGAGAATATGTTTTTGCAGAGATAGATCGTGCAATGATTCATGATATAACCGGTCCTCTCGCTGTCAGGGCTTTTAAAGAAATCACAGGAGATGATGGAAGGGTATGGGATAGCAGAAAGATAATCATTGCTTTTGATCATCAGGTACCTGCTGACAGCATAAATGCTGCGGAAAACCACAAAATGCTCAGAAAATTTGCCCGGGAACAGGGAATTCTGAATTATGATGTTTACGAGGGTATAGCCCACCAGGTTATGGTTGAAAAGGGTCACGTTCTCCCAGGAATGGTTGTTGTAGGTGCTGACAGTCACACGTGCATGTATGGGGCTTTGGGAGCCTTTGCAACTGGAATTGGTTCAACAGACATGGGGACTGTTTTTGCCCTTGGCAGGCTGTGGTTCAGGGTTCCGGAAACCATCAGATTCAACATAGACGGGAAATTTCAGAGAGGGGTTTACAGCAAGGACCTCATTCTCCACATCATTGGGCTGGTTGGTGCAGATGGAGCGAACTACAAGGCTGTTGAATTCTCAGGCTCCACAGTCAGAAACATGGACATGTCTCAGCGTTTTACTGTGACAAATATGGTAATTGAGATGGGAGGTAAAAGTGGAATAATGGAACCTGACAGAGAAACAGAACACTATTTGAAAAATGCCGGTGCTGATGTCAGCATTGAGGAGTGGGAATGGCTTAAAAGCGATGAAGATGCCGAATTCTTCAGGGAATACAGCTTAAAGGCTGGAGAAATCGAACCCATGGTTGCCTTACCCCACTCTGTTGACAATGTCAGACCTGTTGTGGAGGTTGAGGGTATAAGAGCAGATCAGGTATTCATAGGCTCATGCACAAATGGCAGGTATGAGGATCTTAAGGTGGCAGCAGAAATTCTCAGCGGAGAAAAGGTTGCTAACGGTACAAGGCTCATTGTGATTCCTGCATCGAGATCAGAATACATTAAAGCTCTGAAAGACGGAATAATTGATGTATTCGTTGAAGCTGGAGCAATTGTTGAGTTTCCGAGCTGCGGTCCGTGCATGGGTGGGAGCTTTGGACTCATAGCTGGTGGTGAGACGAGCATCTCCACATCCAACAGAAATTTCATGGGAAGGCAGGGAAGTCCAGAAGGAAGGGTTTATCTTGTATCTCCGGCAACTGCTGCTGTAACAGCCATTTACGGTGAGCTAACTGATCCAAGAAAAGTCGTGTAAAGTTCTGTCATTTTGATAAGCGCTCATGCCAAGAGAATTAAGCACGGCTTCAGAGGCCTTCATAATATTTAATTGACGTTTATTTTTACCCACACTGATGAGGGTAATAAACTCCCATGTCCATGTTGGCCCATCGATTGCCCTTGGCATCAATATCAGTCCAGAAGATGTTGAACTTGAGATGGAAAGTGCCGGGGTATCAGAATGCTTGGTTTTCCCATTTCCATCATGGGCTGCTCAGAATTCACGGGTTAATTCGTGGATTTACGAGCTGTGTACTCAGCATGACTCTTTTCATCCGGTTTTTTACGCAAGAGACAATCTTGAAACCCCTGAATTCAGATATGTTGCGGTAAAGTGGCACTGGGTGAGAGGTGTTTCAGATTCAAGGTCAAATTATGATGTTTTTAATGATGAAAAGCTTGACGAGTTTGTTGAGGAAGTTACAAAACAGAATCTGCCACTGATTTTTGAGGAAGAATTTGAGTTCACGAAAATCTTTGTAGACAGGTTTGAGGATGCGTCTCTGATCATTCCTCATCTCGGTGCTCTCGGCGGGAGTCCTCACGAGTTTCTGAACGAATTTGAGAATTTTGATAATGTTTACTTTGACACATCTCTCTCATCGGTCAGAACGCTTCAGGAGTTTGTGGATAGAGTTGGTGAAAGAAGAATCATTTTTGGCTCTGATCTGCCATTCAGCACAATGAAAATCGAGCTTGATAAGGTGATGAGGATAGAAACCGGGGAAAGAGAAAGAGAGATGATTCTCAGGAAAAACATAGAAAGGCTCTGCAACCTCAGGTGATTCAGGCAATTCTGAACCTCAAAACAAAGACACTTCCAGATGGTTTGTTGTCCTCCACCCATACCTCTCCACCGTACTTTTCCATCAACCTCTTCACAATGAAAAGCCCCGTCCCTCTGCCCTTTTCTGCACATGTAAAACCTTCCTGAAAGATCATGCTCTTCATTTCATCGGGTATCCCCTTTCCTCTATCTGCAACCTTCACCTCACACCATTTCCCCTTTTTCATGATCGTGACAGCAACGTCCCTGCTACCCCCATGTTCGACTGCATTTGCTATGAGATTTTCTGCAATGGAGTATATGCCATCATCAGCCTGGACACAGCAGTTACCTTGTATCTGAACTTCCACATCCATCCCGGTCCGGATACTCTCAAAAACCTCTCTGACAGAGATCTCCCTCATCTCTTTTCCCTCTTCTATCAGCCATTCAAGCTCTCTAAGTCTTTTCAAAGTCTTTATGCAGTTTTCAGCACTTTCCACTGCTTTTTCCAGATGGGTTTCATTCTTTTTCTCGCTGTAAAGCTCAAGATATCCTGATACAGCAGAAAGGTGGTTCAGAATATCGTGCCTGATCATCTTTCCTGTCAGTCTGATAAATTCCTCCAGCTTCCTTCTTTTTTCCCTGTCTGTAACTTCCTGAGTCACATCTCTGACAAATGTGATTATTGCTATCCTTTTCCTGAATATAACCACAAGCGGTCTCAGCGATACGTGTCTGATGTCTTCATTCCGGCACCTTATTTTGATTTCCACCTCTGATGGCAGTCCCTGGAATTCTCCCTTCAGCGCCTTCTCTGTATTGAGCATCATCTCCGCTCTTTCATCTTCATGTACAATCAGATCAAAAGGGTCCATATCCATCAGTTCTTCTCTGGTGTATCCTGTGATCCTGCAGATTTCATGATTCACGTAAACAAATCTGCCGTCCTGAAAAATGTAAATGCCCACAGGAAGCATGTCAAGAATGTCCTCAGCAAAGTCGATGCTGAGTTTTCCCATAATTAATTTTGATAAACATGGCATATAAGACTTTCCAAGAAATGGTTCAGATAACCAGCATTCGGATAAAAATCCTGATCATCCAAATACTCTCTCAACAAGCCATTCAGCATCAAATTTGACAATATCTCCATATTCCTGTCCGGTTCCCATGAAAAGTATTGGCTTCCCAGTAACGTATGCAATTGATATGGCAGTGCCACCCTTTGGATCGGCATCAAGCTTTGTCAGAATGCTTCCATCAATTCCCACAGCAGAGTTGAACATCTCTGCCCTCTCTATGGCGTCATTTCCTGCTATGCTCTCATCAACAAACAGAATGAGATCGGGGCTGGTCACTCTTTTTATCTTTCCAAGCTGATCAATCAGATTTTTCTTTGTATGCATTCTTCCTGCAGTGTCTGCAAGAACAAAGTCTACTCCCTTACTCTCCGCATGTTTTATTGCATCGTAGATCACAGCTGCCGGATCCGATCCTGGACTGTGCTTTATGAGTTTCACATCAAGCCTCTTTGCATGCTCCTCAAGCTGCTCTATTGCTCCAGCTCTAAATGTATCTCCTGCGGCGAGAACAACAGAGTATCCCATGCTCATGAGTCTTTTTGCAATTTTTGCAATGGTTGTTGTTTTTCCTGTTCCATTAACACCAACAAAAAGGATGGTGACAGGCTTTCTTTCCGTAACTGCCTTTTTCGCCCATTCATCAAAGTCAAAGCTGTTACTGCTGAGAATCTCTTTTAAAATTTCCTTCAGCTCTCTGAGAACAATTTCAGAAATACTCTCTCCTATTTTCTTCTTTCTCCCGCTCAGCCTGACTCTCAGCTCCTCTGAAATTCTATCCACAACATCAAAAGCAACATCAGATTCAAGCAGAGCAGTTTCAAGTTCTGGGATGATTTTATCCAGCTTTGATTCGTCTATAACAATTTCTCTCTTCAGAATAAGGGAGGATATCTTCTCTTTTGCTCCTATTTTTTCAGCATTGGTTTCTCCTTCTCTTTCGATCTCTTCTTCAATCTCACTGTCTATTTTTTTTCTGAATGAGCTCAGCTTCTCCTTTATTGCCCCGAACATGATTATTCCTGCTTTGCCGATTTTGCAAGTTCCGAAATTTCCCTCTGAACCTTTTCCATCTGACCTGCAATCTGCTGAAGCAGCTCTCCGAGCTTCTTTTCCGTCTCCTCAACGTTCTGTTTCTTTCTTGACAGGGTTTCTATGGCATCCTTAACTTCCTTTTCAACAACAACCCCAGCACCGACGTCAACGAGCATCTTCTTACTGTTACTGACGTCAACATACGCAAAAACCCCTCCACCAAGGTTTAGCAACGCTTCCACGTCATCTTCTGTCTTTTCAAAGAATTCAAGGCTTTCTATGGTTCTGTTCAGCTCTTCCTTCATCATCTGTATCTCAATAATTCTCGTCTGAATACCCTCTGCTTCCTTTCTCAGTTCCTCAAGAAAAACAAGTCTCTCCTGTATTGCCCTCTCAATCTCAGTCATTCAACCAACTCTACACTCTCTATTTTAATAAGATTTCTCTTGACCTTGTGATTGCTGCCTATGAGTGAGTAGACCTTTTCCCTTGCAAGGCCTTCACTGTGAGCATCAACCACCTTTCTGAAGGGCATCCACACCATTCCATTTCTGAATCTTCCCTTAATCTCATACCTCATTCCCATCACCTCATATGAAGCCGAGAGCTTCCTCGATCACACCAAGCTCAAATCCTGTTGTATCTCTTCCTGCAACATAACCTTTCGAGTTTGCAACAACTCCCGTTCCAACCATCTCACTGCCAAAATTAACAGTACCCTTTACAGGATGCACATCAAGGATCTGGGCAATTTTCTCAATCTCCCATTGAGTTGCATTGGGATTCAGAAGAGCGCCGCTGTTTGTTACAACAGATGACATACCGACTGTTTTCACACCACCAATCGTCCCTTTTACAACCTCGATACCGAGGAAATCTCTGATCTCTCCCGCAACACCTTCATTTATGTCAGGATGGATTACAGCTCCTCTGTCATTCAATGCGATAACGTTTCCCATGCAGTTTATTTCGATATCAGCCACAAAAACATCAATCTCTCTTCTTATTCTGTTTAACTCCTTTTCCCTTACGTATTTCCCAATAACAGCTCCCGAAGAATTCAGAGCCATCATGGCCCCAACAAGTTCTGAACCTGCAACGGTGGTTTTTATTACCTTAACTTCAAGTTCTCTTTCAACAGTTCTTCTTGCCCTTTCATCCCTGACTCCGATGAATGCAACTTCTTCATTCGCTCTTATGTAGAGACCAATCAGGGGGTTGCCGTGAATGAGAAGAGTTTCCGGCATCTCACTTTACAAGCTCTACCTCTACAATACCATCGTCGAATTTTACAGCCCTAACTCTGATCCTCGCAGGAACTTTCTTTCCTCCCCTTTCCCATATTTTCTCGTTGATGCTTGCATCTATCTTAATGTTTTCAGGTTCAGCCTTCATGTGTCTGCTGAGAAAGTTTCTGACGTACCTGACAGCCTTTTTGGCTCTCAGCCACCTCGGATACCTCTTCATCTTCTGTCTCAATCCAATTGTGTAAACCCTCTCAACCACTATCCCCGCCAATCTGCTCACCTCACACCTTCAGCTTCTTTGCCCTCCAGTATCTCCTCTTCGGGCTGTAGATCACCTTTCTGTTTGTCTTTATAGTGACCCATATAGGTGCCCTTCTATTCATCTTGTAAAATTTTGCCAGCCTTTTCTTAACACCAACTGTTTTCTTTCCCATTTTCCATCACCCTATTTTCTGATAATTTTTGTTTCCCTCTTTTTTGGCATTGCTCTCTTCAAAATCTCCTTGAGCATTTCATCTGTGATTTTGGCTCGAATCTTACCTGATTGAGCCAGTGCTATGAGCTGATTTTCAACAGCTTCAGCAACATCGGGGTGGGCAAGCTTTATTCTTGAAAGTCTTTCCCTTGCTTCAGGGTCCAGTATGGCCTTCAATATCATTCTCTTCTGTTCCTCAATCCTTCTTGCCATTTCCTCCTGTTTTGCAAGCTCTTCAAGCTCTCTCTGTCTCTGGGCCTGGAGCTCCATCAGTTTTCTCCTTCTTATCTCTTCAAGATCATCCACTGCCATCACCCCCGGTGCCTTCACCATCCATCAAAGAACATAACATCAGTACTTTGCCATCGCAGGAATCTCTTCTTCAAGCTCTCTCTTAATTTCTGCTGAAATTCTGTCAAGAAATGATCTCCCTCTGGCTGAAACAATTCTTCCCTCATCTGTTTTCTCAACAAATCCTGCATTCTCAAGCTGATGAAGTGCTCTCCTCACAATGGATCCACTTCCTTTTCTGAATTTTTCAGGTTTTGACCCTCTGTTCTTTCTACCACCGTAGGCAGTCCTCAGCCTTTCGATTCCAACAGGCCCATCAGTGTAAACTCTCCTGAAAATTGCTGCAACCCTGTAATACCACCAGTCAGATTGTTCCGGACTTCTTTCCTTGTGAACACCTGTTTTAACGTAATTTGCCCATTCAGGTGGCCTGAATTCATCCATTTCTCTCAGTTTCTCAGCAACCCTTTCAATGAGGATGTTTGGCGGGACATCAAACACCGTTGGCATGATCAACACCTCTTGAAAGTGAGAACAAATCCTCTCAAATCCACAAGCTTTCCATCAACCTTTTCTGCAATTTTCTCTGCAAGCTCTCTTCTTCCTGCTCCGGAAGTATCATGTCTGAAGTTTTTGAGCATTTTAACTCTGACAACTCCTTTCTTTTCAAGCAAGGTGTTTATTTCCGTGATAAGATTATCATTAATTCCCCTTTTCCCAACATTCAGCGTAACGATGCCATCACTCATGCATAACCCAGTGAATATGTGGTTTTAAAAATTTTGTGCAGAACTCCTGAAAAAGTCTTAGGAACTCTCCGAAATTAATAAATGCAGATAGGAAAGTGTTCTGATATGATTGGATACCTCTATCCTCTAAGGACTTACCTGATTGTAGCTGGAAGTACTGACAAACCCAATCCAATGACTGCCGACTGGGTTGTGCCGCTCAGTTTCAATCCTCCACTCCTTGGAGTTGCGATAGGGAAGAAAAGATACACAAGAAAGCTCATCCAGGAGCAGAAGGATTTTGTTGTTGCAGTTCCAACAATGGAACTGCTGAAGGATGTATGGGTTGCCGGAACTGTAAGCGGTGCAAGGGTTAATAAAGCGGAGAGGATGGGGGTCACATTTATCCCTTCGAAAAAGGTGAGAGCTCCCTCAATAAAGGAATGTCAGGCAAACATTGAATGCACAGTGGCCAAAGAGGTTGAAACAGGGGACCACATCTTTTTTGTTGGAGAGATCGTTAATGTCTCCCATGGAGATGCATTTCAGGATGAAAAGCCTGAAATCAGAGATTTCAAATTCATAATGCACGCATTCAGCGGTCCGAACTTTGTGTGGCAAGGGGATGAGATAGTCAGGCCGTAGGAGCCATGAATCCGACCAAGGTTTTTTCCGGAATAACCCTGATCTTTTTTGGCATGGTTCTCTATGCAATCTCAAAGATTCCGGCGGAGAATGTTGAGTATGGTGGAGTTGTGCTTGTAGGCCCGATTCCAATAGTCTTCGGAAGCAATCCGGAACTCATGAGTCTGGCGGTTTTTGCTGCTCTCTTGCTTTTTGTTCTTGCGGTGATGAGAAGGTGGTAACTTGCTGGAGTACATTGCGGTTGTGCTGATAGCGGCAGGAATTTTTCTCGTGGTGCAGGGACTGAGAGAAAGATATGCCTTCGATGATGTTTATCACAGCACGTATCCTGAATTTGACGAAGAAGAAAGAATGGGTATGGAGAAAAGAGAAAAAAGCGAAATTCATGGAGGAGGGGTGATTTTAATCGGGCCACTTCCAATTGTTTTTGGAGAGTCAAAATATGCGGTAGTTGCTCTCATTCTCACAATTTTCCTGATGATTCTTGCAATATTGTTTATGG
>WAMS01000021.1 GCA_015522195.1 Geoglobus sp.
AGGTATCACGAAAAACAGCCCCGGACCTCTTGCACCTACCAGTCTTCCAAGCCTGAAGATCACACCTCTCTCGTACTCCTTGACTATTTTGAGTCCTGAAAGTACAAACAGCAGAACAACGACTGCCAGTCCAATCAGAATTTCATTTACCATGATCAACAGTAACCTGATAAACTATAAACTTTTTCTCCCAACCCTTGTTCCAACCCATTTACCATTAAGGAAATCCTCAACTGAGCCATCTTTCATCCCATTGAAGATATATACATCGCATTTTTCAGCAATCCTTCCTGCTTCTTTCAGCTTGCCCCTCATCCCTCCAGTCACGTCATGCTTTCCCTCAGCAGTACCGATTTTCTCAAGAAATTCATCCAGTTCTGTAACATCTATAAAATCCACTCTCTTACCATCAACAACTATGTCTGTATCAGATGCAAATCCAACCCTGTCAACCTTGAACTTCTCGGAAAAAATTCTGACTATTTCATCACCGCTTATCACTCTGAATTTCCCGTTCTGATAGATCACATCTCCATGGAGGACGGGAACAAAACCCATGCTCACAAGTTCCTGGATTAAATCGAAGTCGGGTCTGTGGAAGAATTCCAGCGGATGTACTGGAACCGGATTAATTCCCCTTTCAGCCAGAGCGCTGCAGAACTTCTGGTTTATCCTTATGCAGGCAAGATGGGTGACTGAGATGCCACGGGGTGTCAGTCCATACCTCTTCACATGGGGATGTCCGAAGCTCCCGACTCCGTGTACCAGAATGAGCTTTCCTGATATCTGGTCGGCAATCATTTCAATGATGTCCTCCCTTGCCACTTCAAATGCTCTCTCATCCTTTTCAGTTATCAGACTTCCTCCAATCTTCAAGATCTTCAATTCTGACACCCTCTCCGGAAAGTTTTATTCTGAAATCTCCCCTTCCAGTGGTGATAATACAGCCTCCCCCTCCAGCACCTGTTATCTTCCCGCTGTAACCTTTTTCCTCAATTTCTGCAAGTATTCTATCTATGGATGGTGTGCTCACTCCAAGGGCCCTCAGAAGGCTCTGATTCACTCTGAAAAGTTCTGAAATCCTCGTTATATCATTTTTTTTCAGGGCATCAGCACCCTCAATGGCTGTGCTGTCCATGGCATCAAGAATTCGCTCCACAATATCAGGATATTTTTCCTTCATATCTCTGACCTTTCTGACCATCTCTGAAGTAATCGATTTTTCACCTGTGTCTATTATACTGAATTCAATTTCAGTTTCAATTTTTTCTTTTTCGGGAATGATCCAGCTTCCGCCAAATGTCACAACAAAAGGATCGGTTCCACTTCCAATTCCCTGAACGTCAAGTTCCACCCTTCTCGCAAGTTCAAATATTTCCTCTTTTGTTAGCCCAGCCTCAAACTCTGCATTGAGAGCTCCAAGAACCGAAACTGTCACGCTTGCTGAACTTCCAAGCCCGCTTGCAGGCGGGATGCTGCTTTTTATTTCTATTTCAACCCCATCAATGCTTTTTATTTCAGAAAATCTCCGTATTGAATGGGAAATGTAGGAGTGAGCTCCATTGAAATCCAAACCAGTCTCACCGAATTCAGAGACTATTCTGAAGCCATTTCTTTTCTCAGCTCTGGCATAGCATCTCAGATCCACTGCAGACACAACAGCATGTCTGCCATACACAACTGCATGCTCTCCAAAAACAATTACCTTTCCGGGAGCGGAGGCGATCATCTCTGCTGAATGGTTCTGATGAAATAAAAAACTATCTCAGCAAACTCTTGGCACCGGATCAAGGGCAGGAGGGGGGAGAATCTTTTCAGTTCCGATTTCTGTTCTGATGACAACCTCCCTGAATTTTTCTGTAGCATGTCCGATTATCTTTGCATTCCTGTCATGTTTTTTAAGTGCTCTGAGAACATCATCAGCCATTTCCGGAATGACTGCAATCACAACCTTCCCTTCATTGGCAAGGATGAGTGGATCAAGACCAAGAGCATCGCAGACAGCCCTGACATCCTCTCTCACAGGGATCTGATCCTCTTCAACAATAATACCTGTACCGCTCTTTTCAGCCATCTCATTCAGTGTCTGGGCCACTCCACCTCTGGTCGGATCCTTCATTGCCGTTATACCACCTGCATCCAGACCATCCTTCACAGCAAACCATACAGCATTCACATCACTTTCAACATCTATCTCAAAACCGAGTTCCTCTCTTTCAAGAAGCATTGTAAGGCCGTGTTCTCCAACGTTTCCTGATATTATTATCACGTCCCCATCGCTCATTCCGCAATCCCTGATCCATCTGTACGGATACTTTCTGTATTCTCTGACCGTTTCCAGATTCCTTTCAAGGTGCTTGTTTCTTGTGCCTATTCCCGATGTGTTGACAAATATGCCTGCGTTCATCTCGACAACTTTTGTATCTCCTGTAATTATCTCCACATTTAGCATCTTCTTCCAGAAGGCAATATCATCCATTATCTTGGAAAACAAGTCATGATCAAAGCCCTCCTGAATTATGAACGAGAGAGACATGAACGCCGGCTCGGCACCCATCACGGCAAGATCATTTGATGTGCCGCATACGGCAAGACTGCCTATGCTTCCACCTCTGAAAGCAGGGGGAAATGCTGTGTAGCTGTCTGTTGTGAACATGTAGTTTTCATCAAAATCAGCAGCATCTTCCATATCAGAGAGAGCGATCTCACCTGCTCTTGAATCAATAAGTGAGAAAACTCTCTTTTTCAGAAATTCAGACATGTATCTTCCACCTGCACCGTCTTCCCTTCTTATCATTTCTGCACCTCCAGACACATTAAAGAATAAAGCTGACCCAGAGCTATTCCGTTATCTCCAGCAGGGACATGCTCATTGGTGTGGTAGGTCACTTTTCTGCTTAGGGATCGGGAAAAATGGGTGTTGAATGCAACACCCCCACTCAGAACAACCGGCAGATCGTAGTCCTTCACGATTTCTGCAAATGAGGATGCAAGATAATCAATCAGCCGCCATGCCACAACTCTCCGGTCTTCTCCGGAGAGATACCTTTTCAGAGAATCTGAGAAGATGTGATCGTACTTTATAACCCTCACCTCACCTCTTGATTTCTCGCTTCCATCAAATGAGAAAGATCTGAGCTCATAACTGCTTTCAATTTCCGGCAGATAAATCTGCTCTCCTTTTTTTGTGATTCCCTCAACCTTCATTGCAGGCTCTCCTTCGTATGTTCTCTCAAAGCATACCTCGAGCATTGCGGAAATCGCATCCATGTACCTGCCGGCAGATGATGCGAGGGCGACGTTGATATTGCGTCTGTACTGTCTTTCAAGTATTTCAAAGTTCTCATTTTTTCGCAGGTACTTCTTATAGCTTTCAAGCATGTCCCAGCTTTTCTCAGCAGAATATATTATTGAAAAAAGCGTTCTCAGTGGATAATGAACCGCCATATCCCCTCCAAGAAGCTTTATCCTCTCAAGCCTTCCAACTCTCTCAAAAATCCTTTCACGAACATCAACAACAAGCACCTCTCCACCCCAGACAGTTCCGTCATATCCGTATCCTGCACCATCAACTGTGATTGCTATGGCCCTCTCAATCCTCTTTTCAGCCATTACAGAGAGTGCGTGTGCAAGATGATGCTGAATTCTGAGAAGATCGGTATCAAGCTTTTCTGAAAGCTCTTCAGCATATCGGGATGTGTTGTAAAGGGGGTGAGCGTCACATACAATGATTTCGGGTTTTACATCCAAGTAGTCTAACCAGAAATCAACTGCTTTTTTGAAAAAGCTGCTGTAAGTTTTGAAGTTTGCCGTGTTGCCGATGTACTGGGAGAGAATTGCCTTTCTGTCTTTCAAGATGCCAATGGAGTTGTAGAGTTCAGCTCCAAGTGAAACTGCAGTGAGTTCAGCATCCAGGCCTATTGGATAGGGAACAAACCCTCTCGAACGTCTTATGATCATTCTCCTGCCATTCACAATCTTCAGGACTGAATCATCAACCCTGTTGTGAATTCTCAGATTGTGGTGGAGAACGGCATCACAATCAATTTCAGGCCATTCAATTGCCATTGGCTCTCCTGGGAGATTTGCAGAGGTCATGACAAGGGCGTCACACTCAAGAAAAGAAAAGAGGATCATGTGGAGGGCTGTATACGGGAGCATGATACCAATCGTGTCAAGATCTGGAGCGACCTGAAATAGTTCTTTTCTTTTTTTCAAAACGACGATAGGTCTGACAAAGCTTTCAAGCTCTTTTCTCTCTGCTGATCCGATTTCAGCATATCTCTCAGCAGCACTGATGTCTCTGACCATCACAGCAAAAGGCTGCTGCGGCCTTCCGAGAATTTTTCTCAGTCTTGCGACCGTGTCATCTTCCACGATGCATGCAATGTGAAATCCACCTATTCCCTTTATTGCGACAATTTTTCCAATTTCAAGCAATTCAGCGGCTGATTTTATTGCATCTTTGCCTGAGAGGTCCAGAGGGTGGAGTCTGTACTCCGGTCCGCAAACAGGACAGGTTATGGACTGGGCAAAGTATCTTCTGTCTTCAGGAGTGGTATATTCCTCCATGCATTCTCTGCACAAGGGGAATTTACCGAGAGTTGTGTTTTTTCTGTCGAAGGGGAGTCTTTCTGAAACTGAAAACCTCTGACCGCAATCGGTGCATGTTGTAAATGAGTACAGGTATCTCCTGTTTTCAGGATTAAAAATCTCCTGAGAGCATTTTTCACATATTGCAAAATCAGGTGGTGGGAGGGAGAAGAATCCGGATTTTCCACCACTCTGAATTATATTGAAACTCTGAAAGTCCCCATCACATTTCTCAATAACAATTCTTTCAATGAATGCCATCGGAGGTTTTTCCCTTTCGAGCCTTTCAATGAACTCCTCAGGATTTCTATCAATTACGATTTCCACCGTCCCGTCTCCAGCATTTTTCACGTAACCTTTAAGCTCCATTGATCTTGCAAGTCTGTAAACAAAGGGCCTGAATCCAACTCCCTGAACCCTTCCGGTGACAACAAGTCTGAACACAACCTTTCATTGCAAAAGGATTTTATTAGAGTTATCCATCATTCTGTTGTTGCATGAGATGAGCTTTGCACTGATGATCCTCGAGAATGTGCTCAGGATGGCTGAAGAGAATGGAGCCCGTGCTGTGAAAAAAATAAGGGTCGAGGTCGGAGAGCTTCTGATGGTAAATCCCGATCAGCTTGAGTTCTGTTTCAGAGCAATAAGCAAAAACACACCAGCTGAAAATGCGGATCTGGAAATAGAAACTTTAAAGGCCAAATCACTCTGTCAGAGTTGTGGAAGTGAGCTTGACTCCGTACACAGCCGGTGCAGCTGTGGTGGGTGGATGGAAATCAGGGGAGGAAAGGAGATTGTGCTGAGGAGAATTGAGATGGAGGTGGAGGATGCACAGGATCGAAATTGAAGCTGAGATCAATCTGATGAATGAGAATAGGAGATATGCGAGAGAAAACAGAAAAATTTTAAGAGAAAATGGGGCAGTTGCAGTTAATATAATGGGGGCGATAGGCTCAGGAAAAACTCTTCTCATTGAAAAAACGGTTGAAATGCTGGGTGATGTAAAAATTGGAGTAATACTGGGGGATGTGGTTTGCAGTGCAGATTACTCCAGGATCTCGAAATACGATGTTTGTGCCCGTGCAATAAATACCGGAAAGGAGTGTCACCTTGATGCACACCTCATTCACGAAACCCTCAAGATGATGTCAGGTCTCGATCTGATTCTTATTGAGAACGTTGGAAATCTTGTGTGTCCTGTTGATTTTGATCTGGGAGAGAACTTCAGAGTGGTAATTGTGAGTGTTACTGAGGGAGATGACGTTGTTGAGAAGCATCCTGAGATTTTCAGGCTTGCTGATGTGATAATCATAAACAAAATAGGACTTGCAGAATATGTTGATGCGGATGTTGATAAGATGGAGAGAGATGCAAGAAAACTCAACGAAAAGGCTAAAATAATAAAAATGGATTTGAAGCTGAATGCTGGCCTTGGGGAATGGATCGAATTCCTGAGAGGTGTTCTGGATGTGTCTCGCAATTCCGGCCGAAGTTGTCGAACTTGAATGGCCCTTTGCAACCGTTAATATGAAGGGAGCAAGGAAAAGGGTGAGGGTGGATCTGATTGAAAACATAAATGTGGGCGACTATGTGCTTGTTCACGTTGGCATAGCAATTCAGAAGGTGAGCAAAAAAGAGGTAGAGGAGATTGAAAGCCTATGGAGACAGATACTGGAAGAATAAGAGAAAAAATAGAAAAGATCTCTCGCGGAAAGGATATTGCAATAATGCACCTCTGCGGTACTCATGAAGATACCGTGTCTAAGTACAACCTTAGGAGTCTCCTTCCTGAAAACATCAGGCTGATTGCAGGACCGGGATGTCCTGTATGCATAATTCCCGATACAGATCTCCAGAAGGTTTTCCATCTGATCGAAAGCAGAGACATCATTCTTGCTACATTCGGCGATATGGCAAGAGTCCCGTTTCAGGACAGAAGTCTTTTTTATTACAGAAGCAGGGGAAAAGATGTCAGAATAGTTTACAGCGTTTTTGATGCTGTTGAAATTGCCAGTAAAACAGAAAGAGACGTTGTTTTCTTTGGCATAGGCTTTGAAACAACAATGCCCTCCATAGCCGTTGCCATTAGAGACTCTCCTGAAAATTTTTATGTGTATTCTGCTCACAGATACTTTATTCCTGCAATTGAAGCAATAATAAAAGGAGATATGAGAATTGATGCCTTCATAAATCCCGGACACGTTTCAACGATTGTCGGAGTGAAAGCGTATGAAAGATATGAAAAATACAGAATTCCAATGGCTATAGCTGGATTTGAGCCCCAGGATGTAATGTTGGCAATTTACATCCTTTTGAAGGCATTGAAGGATGGAAAGTCAGGTATTTTCAATGAATACACAAGAGCTGTCAGATATGAGGGCAACGTGCTGGCTCAGAAGGTGATTGATGACGTCTTTGAGAGCTCAGACGGAGAGTGGAGAGGGTTTGGGATCATTCCTGAAACAGGAGTTAAAATAAAGGATGAATTTCAGGAAAAGGATGCAGAAAAAGCATTTGAAGACGTCTTTTCAGATTTTCAGCCTGTTGAAGATAAGAGAAAGAAGCACTGCAGATGCGGCGAGGTGCTGAAGGGGCTGATAACTCCTGAAGAATGCAGTCTGTACATGAAGGCCTGCACACCCAGAAACCCTGTGGGACCGTGCATGGTCAGTTTTGAGGGGACCTGCAGCATATGGGCCAAATATGGTATCATGTAAAGTAGTTTGCGTGGATGTATGCTATTATCTTTTCGTGGAGCTCTCTCAGAACCTTTCTTCTGTCTTCCATCAGCACCACATCCTCTTCTCCTGTTATGTAGAGGTTCAGTCCGAATGGGCTGGGATATGGGACTCTTGTGATCTCAACCTGTATGTTTTTTCCGATTCTTGAGAGGTAATCCAATGCATTTTTTATGTCCATCGCGTCCTCCAGTATCTCCCTGAATGTCTCCTTTATCACAGGGAAGTTTTCACCGAACTCACTCAGCAAAAGCCTCAGAAGTGTGTCGGCGTTTAACTGCTGTCTCCAGACACTCTTCTCCTTCCCGAGATAGTTTCTGAGAATCATGAAGCTCCTTACTGCGACATGCCTGAACCTTCTCCTAAGCAATTCTGTCTTCAGAAGTGAATTTTTGAGATCCTCCTGAAAACCATCAGTATCGAATAGAGACAGGATTTCGTAATCTGAAAGCTTTATGTTTCCTGGAAGAATGAGGACAAAGCCGTTGTCATTTACTGTGAACTGGACATTGCAGTCCTTCATTTTTCCAGTTCTGTATGCAAAAACCCTTGCAACTGCGTTGTTTGCTCTCCTGCCTATCAGAGTGTGGAAGAAGTAACTGTTTCTGTCCTCTTCAAGTTTTTCAACAACAAGCCTGCCTGTGTGCGGGATTTTGCTGAAAAGTCTCTGCTCGATGAAGTATTCCACAATGGATCTGACTGCATTCTCATCTACCGGAAAGGCGTCTCTGAGCCAGCTCTCTGCAGATCCATTTTCAAGCTTTGTTTCCATTTCCTTTCTGAATTCCTGTATCTTCAGTGCGAGATCATAACTCAGGGGGAGTTGTTCTGAAAACCAGCTCGGTACAGTTGGTCTCTCATCCTTAACCTCTTCAACAACAAGTTTCATTGCCTTTGCTCTCAGAAATCTGAATGTCCTTCCTGCAAGAACAAAAACGTCACCCGGAATAAGCCTCTCTGCAAACTCCTCTTCGACCTTTCCGACCCTCTTTCCGTCTTTCGTAACTACAGAAATCGCCACCTCGTCAGGGATCGTGCCTGTGTTGAGGTAGTATATCGGTCTCACCATCTTCCCTCTTCTGCCAAATATCATCGCCTGTTCATCGAACCATATTTTCCCGTAAACTCTCTTTTCCTCCAGTTCTGAATAACTTCCAGAAAGATATCTGAGTACAGAAACAAATTCCTCTTCTGTCAGATTTTTATATGGATAGGCTCTTCTGATTAGATTCAGGGCCTCTTCAACCCTCCATTTTCTCTCAATTGCCATCCCAACAACATGCTGACACAGAACATCCAGAGGTTTTTCAGGAATGTGGATTCTGTCAAGTCTTCTCTCCAAAGCCTCCTTTGCAAGAACAGAGCACTCAACAAGATCATCATGATCCACCACCACTATCCTACCAATACTTGTCTCATGAAGCCTGTGGCCACTCCGGCCTATTCTCTGCAAGGCTCTGTTAATGCTTTTTGGAGAGCCTATGAGTATGACAAGGTCTATGTAGCCTATATCTATCCCCAGCTCAAGGCTTGTGGAGCTAACAACACACCTCAGATCTCCGTTTTTGAGCTTCTCCTCAACTTCAAGCCTCACCTCCTTTGAAAGTGATGAATGGTGGGCTGAAACAGAAAAATCGTCTCCAAGTAATTTTTTAAGATGAAAAACCACTCTCTCTGTTGCACTTCTTGTGTTTGTAAAAATCAGAGCTGTTCTTGCGGTTTTAATCATTTCTGCAATTGTGGAATAAAGTCTGTTGCTTATCTCCTCAGATGTTGCAGTGAACAGGCCGGATATGGGTGAAAGTACCGATATATTGATATTTTTTTCGAATGTAACATCTGCAACAACACATTTTCTCTCCTTTCCGTTCTCGAAACCAACAAGAAACCTTGCAACCTCATCAAGTGGATGAATTGTTGCTGAAAGACCTATTCTTGTCATCTTTCCTTCCTGAATCTCCTGCAGTCTCTCCATGGACAGAGTGAGATGAGACCCTCTCTTGTTCTCTGCAAGGGAATGTAGCTCATCAACAATGAGAAACTCCACATTTTTCAGATTTTTTGAGAATTTTGGGGAACAGAGAACAATTGCAAGACTTTCAGGGGTTGTTATCAGTATGTGGGGCGGTTTTCTCAGCTGTCTCTGCCTCTCATTGTTTTCAGTGTCACCTGTCCTAACTGCAATCCTTATTTTCTGGAGTTTCAACCCCATTTCTCTTGCAAGCCTGTAGATTTCATGAAGGGGTTCCTCCAGATTCTTCCTTATGTCATTGTTTAACGCCTTTAAAGGGGAAACGTAGACAACGTAAACTCTATCCTCAAGTTCATTTTTTACCGCTCTGTCAAGGAGCTTGCTCAGGGCCGTCATGAAGGCTGCAAGTGTCTTTCCGCTTCCAGTTGGTGAGGAGATGAGAACGTTGTTCCCCTCAAAAGCCTCGACAATCGAGTACTTCTGGGGAGGAGTGAATATTCCGTACTTTTTCTCAAACCACTCCCTCAGCAGGGGATTCAGCATTTTCCTGATCTCATCATCCGGATGTGGTTTCCCGTGAACTATCATTCACCGGCAATTCTCTGAGAGGTGCATTAAAACTTTGGGGTTCTGTTTTCAAAAATTTTAACTTCGAATTCGAAAAGGCAAATTTTAAATAGTGACAATCACCAACCATTTCCTATAGCTGATGAGGTGAGAGTATGAAAAAAGTATTATCGTTGGTTGTGATTGCTCTTGCGCTTATAATTGCTGGATGTGCAGGAGGAGGGGAAGAGAAGAGCGAAAAGGAAACGCCAACACCATCTCCTGTAAAAACCCCAACTCCAGCCCCAGAACCTGAAAAAACTGCTGAACCATCTCAAACTGAGAAGTCACCTGGAGAGCCAGGAAATGGATTGAAAACACTTTACGATCTGTATATTAATAAAAAGATGCTTCATGGAACAGCCTCAATGACCGTTGAAGGAAAAACCCAGACATTTGAATTCTGGTATTACTTTGATGCCGATAACAGGGAGCTTCTGATCAGAATGAATGCCAGGGAAGGAGAGGAAATGGGCTCCATGATCCTTAGACAGAAGTATGAAGGTAACACTCTCACCACGGTTATGTACAGCAAGGGTGGAGAGGGCATGCCTCAGATGGAGGGATGTGACTGGATGGAATTCAAGCAAACCGTAACGGTGTCACCCTCAGATTATGAAGATTTGAAAGATGAACCTGTCAGCGAGTCCTTTGAGGCCACGATGATGAGACAGGGTAATGTTGTGGAAAACTACAGGATTGAGTATGTGGACTACGATCCATCCATATTCCAGCCCGATGGAAATGTGTGCTCCATAGGAAGCTACATGGGCAGAGGGTAATTTTTTCATATTCTAAATTTTTCAGGATAGTGTGAAGAGAATTTATGCCGACACGGGACTTCTTGTCGTTGCCCTGATCTGGGGGGCAACATTTCCTGCTGTGAAGCTTGCTCTGTATTTCATATCTCCCTTAGCCTTCAATTCGATCAGATTTCTTTTGACTTCTATCCTGTTTATTCCGTTTCTTAATCTGAAAGAGTTCAGAGCTGGAGTGATAATAGGGACTGCAACCTTTTTCGGCTACCTTTTTCAGACTGTAGGTTTGCAGTACACGACGGCAACAAATGCAGGATTCATAACATCCACATATGTTGTCCTGACACCGGCTGTTGCTTTCCTTCTTTACGGTGAAAAAATCAAGAAGATCGACGCAATATCGGTTGTTATGACAGTCACGGGAATATACTTTCTTTCAGGTGCAGGAGAACTCAGGATCGGGGATGCTCTGATGGTTATGTGCGCTCTGGCATTCGCCCTTGAGATAGTCCTTATCAGCAGGTATTCGAGGTCACTTGATATAATGAGTCTTGCAGGATGGCAGGTTTTTTCGGTTGGGGTTCTCTCCCTGATTCCGGCTTTTTTTACCACAGACAGATTTGAAATAAACAGCTACGTTGTTTTCGCTCTTGCACTGACAGGATTTTTTGCCACATTTGTTGCAAAAGTACTCCAGAACCGATTGCAGGCTTACACGGAATCGACTGACGCCGGAATAATTCTTTCCATGGAGGGTCTGTTTGCCCACATCTTTGGAGTTCTGTTAATGGATGAAAATCTGACCTATCTTCAGTATGGTGGTGTTCTGCTTCTGATCGTTGCCTTAAGTCTCACAGCGTATGTGAAAAATATGAAAATCAATCCATGAGGTGCTGCACAAACCAGTCCCGTGCAGCACCTGCAGCGAGTTCAAAATCCTTGGTGTAGGCGTCAAAATGACCTCCTGGAAGTAAAACCAGTTTTTTTGGTTCAAGCGCTCTCTGATAGGCTTCAAGAGCCAGATCCGTAGGTGTGAGTACATCACCGGCAGCAACAATCATCAGAAGAGGTGTAGGTGAAATGCGGTCAATGTACACCCATGGTTCGTACTCCATCAGCATCTCAATGGAACGAAGTGTAACTTCATTGCGCCATGCAGGAGCTCTAACCTTCCCGGTTTCGGTAAACCACTGCCAGGAATCTGGAGTTGGAAGAGCACAGGGTGTCGAGAATGGATCTTCAGAAACAACAGGGATCATTGCCGGTGATTTGCCTGAATACCTGGCCTCTCTGTCGGCATCAAACTGTTCTCTTAACTGCACGATAATATCATTTCGTACAAGCCGCTGGACATTTCTGTATCCGCTAACCAGGGGAACCTGAGACACAACACATCTAACCCTTCTGTCAATTGCTCCGACAACAAGCACATGTCCGCCGCTGTAACTTGATCCCCATATCCCTATTCTGTCCCTGTCAACTTCAGGTAGTGTTCTTGCGAATGTTATGGCGTGGCGGTAGTCCCTGACCTGAGCCCAGGGGTCGATTTCCTGTCTTGGCTCACCATCACTCGCACCGAAGTTCCGGTTATCAAAAACCAGAACTCCAAGTCCCGCAGAGCAGAAAAATTCAGCATAAGCATCAAGATACATCTCCTTTACTGCTGAAAATCCGTGAGCCATGACAACTGCAGGCACAGATCCTGTTGCATCATCTGGATAGTAAAACCACCCTCTCAGGGTAACACCTTCCGCATCAAACTCAACATCTTGGCGCATAACAAACCCCCACCACAGTCCTGATCCATTATTAATCGTGATTATCTTACAAATAATTTTCCATTGCCTGTGATTAATGGGGGATACCAGAGATTATTTTTCCATTGTTTCTGACATAGTCGATCATCCTTCTGTAAACAGGATCCAAAGAGAGAGTTGTGCAATCTCCAACCATAACCAAAAGCCTTTTAGCTCTGGTTACTGCAACATTAAGTCTTCTGTAATCCCTGAGAAATCCGATCTCACCGGAATCATTGCTTCTGACAAAAGAGATAACAATAACTTCCTTTTCCCTTCCCTGAAAACCATCAACGCTTTTCACTTCACAGCTCAGTATTTCTCGCATCATCCTGACCTGATCGTCATAGGGGGATATGACTCCGATTCTTTCAGCATCGAGTCCCATTGCCAGGAGTTCATCTACAGCTTTTTTAACGACACTTATTTCGAGAGGGTTGTAAAAGGACCTGCTGCTTCTTTTCTGCATCTCTCCTGCATCAATCGTGGAAGTATCAATAAAAACAACAGAGTTGTTAAGGAAGATTTTCTGAAGCGGGTTATCAGCCACTAACCTGAGGTCTTTCAGTGAAATTCCTTCAACGCTTTTGTGGCTTTCGATTCTCCCACCGTAGAATGCCTGTGATGGGAATCCGGCTATCGTTCTGTTACACCTGTGCTGAACTGGAAGCATGCATGATTTGAAGCTGTATTTTTCAGTGAATATCTCAAAGAGTGTTTTTTCAAGGTCCTTTGCCTGAAAGCTTGAAACCACCGGTGGAAGCTGTTTGTGATCCCCTGCCATTACAAATTTTTCTGCCTTGTTCAGAGGAATCAGAATGCTTGGAACCGTTGCCTGTGAAGCCTCATCTACAACGGCAACATCAAACGTTCTGTCTACAACAAACGCTGTTGAATTTGTTGTGAGAACAGCATCTGCATTGCTTATTATCTCATCGGAAATTTCCCTTTCAATTCTTTCAGCTTCAATCATCAAATCACGTATTTTATCATTCAGCTCAATCCATCTTGCCATGGATTTTATTGTTCTCTCAGAGAGGCCTCTGCAGCTTTTCACATCTCTCTGAGCAAGCTCAAGTATCTCATCATCGTTTAACCCTCTTCTCATGGAATTGATCGGCTTCTGATTTGCATCTCTTATCTCAGAAATCTCTTCTATTTGCTTCCACAGCTCATCCAGTTCCAGGTATCTGCTGTGTTTTTTCATCAGGTTGTCAAGTGACAGGCTCTTAGTTTTAGGGCTAATTCTTGATGGATGTCCGATTCTGACAGCCTTCATTTTTCCAGAAATTCTTTCCACAATATTGTCTATTGCAATGTTGCTTTCTGCTGTAACAAGAACGGACTTTCCTCTTTCCGTCTCCTGAAGTATGTACTCTGCAAGGGTTCTGGTTTTGCCTGTTCCGAATGGACCGTGTATAATGAAAAAATCTGGATTTCCAAGGGCTCTGGATATTGCATCAATCTGAAACCTGTTCAGATGTTTGTCGGCAGGTTCTATATTTTCCTGATTGGATTCATACACATCCTCATAACCGAACATTAAATTGATTGCCTTCATTCCATGTCTGCTGAGACTGTCCAGATTTTCCTCCATTCTTCTGAAAGACGTATCATCATAAAACAGATCTACTCTGACCTTTCTGAAATCCAGATCAGGGATTTTTGTGAACTCAACATCTACATATCTTGATCCTCTGCCAACGACAACACCCTCAAACCCCCTTTGAAGCGGATCTCCATTACTTACCACCACAACATCTCCGGAAGAAATATCGGTTCTGATCTCATTTCCTCTTCCAAATCTGAAAACAACTCTTTTGAGATTTCGTGTGAGAACCCTTCCATAGAGATTCAGTATGGCTCTCCCGTATCTTTCCCTCTCAGAGGCAGACAGCGATCTGATCTCACCTATGGCTTTTTTTCTCTGCTCATCTCTTTCAAATTCAATAAGCGACTTCAGATGCGTGATGTATTCACAGACAGCTGCCTGACTCATGACATCACATCAGAAAGTACAGCCTTCATCATCGCACCAGCTCAGATCCTGCCAAATTCATCATCTGTACTCTGCTTCACCGAAGAAATTAAAAATGTTTTCCTGATCCATAAAACCTTTCCTTCATCATCCTGATCAGAATTACTGCCAGAGCTGTGGTTGCAAAAACAGATACCCCTGCAAAAATGAAAGAACCTGAAAAACCGTATCTTTCTGCAATAACAGTGGCAGTAACCGGACCGAGTGCAAATCCAAACGATCCGCTTAGGTTGAATCCACCAATTACCGCACCTCTTAACTTTTCAGGTGCGAGGTCACCGCTCAATGCTGATGAGGCAGGGAGCATTACCGCTGCAACGATACCTGCAATAACCAGAGAAACTACAAGGTATGGTGGCTCTATGAATCCCACCGCCGATATCGCAGCACCGTATATCAGGCTTCCGTAGATGAGAGGTCTGATTCTTCCGTGCATGTCTATAACCAAACCACCCGGGTACTGCAGGAGTGCGAAGGGTATCATGAAAGCCGAGATGTAAAGCCCTATGCTCATGGGTTCCATGAGGTACGTGAGGCCAAGCATTATTGGGAATACACTCACAAAAAATCCTGCGGTAAATCTGTCTACGAATGAGAATATGTAGGGGACTGCAAGTTCTTTCCTCTGGGCCAGTATTTTCAATCCTTCCAGAACCGAGCTTACCCTGCTCACAGCAGCGTCATTAAGGAAAACGACTGAAAGGAGGAATGCGATAAATATTATTGTGGATGAGGTGTAAAATGGAAGAACGGGATCTATACTACCCATGACTCCGCCAAAGGATGTTCCAAATGCCATTCCGGCTGCTATACCCATACCGACAAGACCCATCCCCCTTCCATATCTTTCTCTCCTTTCCATGTCAAGCACAACTGTCATGGCAATCGAGTAAACCATCACAGTGAATATTCCCTCCACAAATCTGAAAAATATGAGCCAGTACAGATCGGGGGCCCTTGCCTGAAGAATCAGCATAACAGAATTCCCTAACAAACCTGTTGAGATAAACACCTTTCTTTTTCCCGTTATGTCAGACACCACCCCCCATATCAGAGAAAATATCGCATAGGCGATCAGGTTAACAGATACAAAGATGCCTGCCTGGGTCAGAGTTGCTCCAAATCTGTCAATCACAAAATGCTTTATCACGGGATATATGGAGGTTACGCTGAACAGAAGCATGAAGCAAATTACTCCGAGCGTCAGAATCTGCCTCATCACCTACAGCATTATAGAGGTCATATAAAACTGAATTGGTCTCACAAAAATCTCGGCACAAGCCCCTGCATAATCATCAGATCAAGAATTGCAATGGCAGTCATGGCTTCGCAAACAACAACAGCCCTTGGAACAATGCAGGGATCATGTCTGCCTTTCACGGTGATCTCTTCATTTTCAAGTGTGTTCAGATTAACGGTTCTCTGCCTTCTGGAAATGCTCGGCGTTGGCTTGATTGCAGCCCTCACAACAATATCCTGCCCTGTTGTTATTCCACCCAGAACTCCTCCTGCATTGTTTGAGTAGAACCCAATTCTCCCTTTTTCGACAAACATCTCGTCATTCATCTCGCTGCCCTTCATTCTTGCAGATTCAAAACCTGCTCCCGTCTCAACTCCCTTGACAGCGGGAATGCTCATGATTGCAAAGGCAAGATATGCGTCGGTCTTTATGAAAACCGGCTCCCCTATGCCAGCAGGAACGCCTTTCACAACAATTTCAACAATTCCACCAACACTGTCTCCATCTCTCATAGCATTTTGAATTCTTTCGATCACCAGATGCTCCCTTTCCCTGTCCGGGAATCTTACAGGACTTTTTTCTGATATTTGAAATACTTCCTCAATTTCACCATTGGTTTCTGCTCTTATTCCAGCTATCTCTCTTGAAAATCCGTAAACTCTTATTCCAAACTTTTCCAGTACTTTTTTTGCTATGGCTCCAGCAGCAACTCTTGCAACGGTTTCCCTGCCTGATGCTCTTCCGCCACCTCTCCAGTCTCTTATGCCGAATTTTGCGAAGTACGTGTAATCTGCATGGCCCGGCCTTGCAAGGTTTTTTATTGGCTCGTAGGATTTTGAGTCCACATCTCTGTTGTCGACAATGAGAGCCACCGGTGTGCCGAGAGTAACATCATCCAGAACACCAGAGAGGATTCTTACCTCGTCTTTCTCTTTTCTTGGAGACGAAAGAAATCCTCCGGGTCTTCTTCTTCTCAGTTCTCTGTTTATATCATCCTCTCTGAGCTTAATTCCCGCAGGACATCCATCCACAATACATCCAACTGCTTTCCCATGACTCTCTCCAAACGTGGTTACCCTGAAAACCCTTCCGAAGGTGCTGCCTGTCATACAACCTCAACCCTTGCACCAGTTTTTCTCAGATCATCATAAAATTTTGGGTAGGAAACGCTAACACATTCGGCATTTTTTACTGTAACATCTTTCACAAGTCCAAGAACTGAGAATGCCATGGCTATTCTGTGGTCACCAAAGCTATCAACAACGCCACCTTTTACCTCCCCTCCCTTCACCACCAACCCATCCTTTCTCTCCTCAGCGTGGATGCCGAGCCTTCTGAGATTCTCAACAACGGTCTTTATCCTGTCCGTCTCCTTGATTCTCAGATGCTCTGCATTGTAAATTCTTGTCTCACCTTTTGCAACAGCTCCAAGAATTGCTATCGTTGGGACAAGGTCGGGGGTGTTTGATGCATCAAATTCAATTCCTTCAAGCTCTGATTTTTCAGCCACAAGCACCTCACCTTTCCTTACAATTCTTCCACCCATTTCCCTTGCAACATCTATGAACTTCCTGTCCCCCTGCTTTGAATCAAATGCATTGCTCACGATAACCTTTCCCGCTATCAGCCCTGCAGCAATCATGTAGCTCATTGAGGAGTAGTCTGGTGGTATTGCTATTTCTCTGAGCCTGAATTCGGAAGAGTGGATGTAGTATGAGCTTTCTTCTATTTCAATCCTGACTCCACTCCTTTCAAGGACATCGAGGGTTATGTCTATGTAAGGCTTCGACTTGATGCTTCTTACTGTGAGAACTGACTCGCCTTCAAGTAGGGGGAGGGCAAAGAGTAGGGATGTGACAAACTGAGAGCTCTTTCCTGATATTTCAACACTACCCGCATAAATCGGACCTCTGACATTAAGAGGAGCTCTGAAATCATTGCCTCCGTAAATCTGTGCTCCAAGGCTCTTCAGGGCCTTCGCAAGCTCCATGTTCGGTCTTTTCCTAAGCGATTCATCCCCATCCAGCAGCGATGAATGGGGTGAGAGGGAAAGAAGAGACAGCAGAATCCTGAGAGTTGTGCCCGAGTTCACTGCATTGTAGTATCCAGCCCTCACCTCTTCAGTGCCCAGGAAGAAGAGATTTCCGGATTTTCTGATAAACTCTGCTCCCATTTTTCTGCATGAATCAAGAGTTGCAAGGGTGTCTTCAGAGATCAGGGGATTTTTAACAGCTGACTTTTTTGAAAGGGCAGCCGAGAAAAATGCTCTGTGTGTGTAGCTCTTTGATGGTGGAGCTGAAATCACTCCTTCAACCTCACTTTTTCTTATTCTCACATCCACACTGTCATGTTATGGCATGGCGTTAATAAAGTTTCTTAACAGAACCCGAGCCATTCGAGAAACTCAAGAAGATATCTTGCTTTTATCGGTGTCAGCTTTTGCGTGCTCTACTCCCACCTCTCTGTAGCCAATGAATTTCAGACTCTCGTCCAATCACTCCTCTTCCAGACACATCTCAATCACTTCTTTTATGTTCTCTAAAGCCTCCTCTATCGTCTCGCCATAGCTGTGACACCCTTTGAGGAGCGGGCAGCTGACCATGCAACAACCGTCCTCATCAACTTCAATTATTACCGGAAATCTCAGCTTGAGTTATTTTTTGTTATTTATCTTAAAAAGACAACATGTTGGGCTTCCGCTTTTAAATACTGATAGAGGTGTTAGCATGGGGAGCGGAAGCCTGTATGTGGGAATAGATGGGCACAAGAACTTCTCCTTCGTGTGTGCCATTACAAAGGAGGGAGAGATAATTGAGGATCATAGCAGAATCCAAGAAGAAGACAGATAAAGTAGATGCTAAGGTTTTAGCTGATCTGGCAAGATCAAACTTCCTGCCTGAAGCTTATCTTCCTCCAGACGAAATAATAGAACTAAGAGATATAGTTAGGGAAAGGGTGAGGCTGAAAAAGCTGTCAACTTCAATAAAGAATAGGATTCATTCAATTCTTACGATCGAGGGAATAAAATACGATAATCTTTTCACATCTGAAGGCATAAAATTCCTGAAATCATTATAACGATAGAAGAATTAACCTCTACCTAAGAATTCTCAACACAATAAATGAGGAAATTAAGGAAATAGATAAGGAAATAAGAGAAAAATGCATAGAAAATGAGGGAATAATGATTTTAACAACCATACCAGGAATAGGCTACTTCTCTGCCCTGCTGATCTATGCAGAGATTGGTGACATAAATCGTTTCCCCAATTCCCAAAAAGCTTTGCAGCTATGCTGGATTAGTACCATCGATAAGACAGTCTGGAAACAGAACAATCAAGGGAGGGATAACTAAGGAGGGTAACAAACTCTTAAGATGGATATTGGTTCAATGTGCTCATGTAGCAGTAAGAAAAGATGAAAGATTCAAAGAATTCTACAGCAGAATAAAAGAGAGAAAAGGATCTCAGAAAGCTATAGTAGCTACGGCAAGAAAACTTCTCACAGTCATTTACGCTCGCTGGAAAAATAGAACTCCATACGGTAGGGGATGAAACCCGAGCGAAATCTGGGAATTAGATTAAAGAATTAGATTAAACCTGTTAAAAAGACTGGGTTAATCCCCTACCGAACGACTCGTTGAAGTGAGAGAACCTCGAATTGTGGATTGTCGATAGATTAACTATCTTTATCTTGGGTAAACTTTAAGTTTAAGTTACCTAACACTATCTTAAACCTCAACGGAAGCCCACATGGTAGTATTCCGCCATTCTTGGTGTTATGTAAGCTTCTATCCACGCTGCTATTACGATTAAGATTATTGAGATTAATGCAAGCGTCAGATACTCCTTTATATCTTCTTTCGTCAGAATCGTTTCTTTATTTCCAGCCAAGTATCTGATGATTTCGTAGGGAATTTTGAAGCCAGCTGTACCTGCTATGATTATTGCAGGGATTTCGAAGATACCATGCGGTAAAACATAAGTAAATACTCGGAGACCACCTGTAGATAAGAAGTGAGAAGTCTGAAATCCCAGAACAAACCCGTTTCTAAA
>WAMS01000022.1 GCA_015522195.1 Geoglobus sp.
TAATTGAGATTACGGAAATGTGAAAAATTTCAACTTTTACAAACCTATAAATACCCACATAAAGTATGGAATTGAGATGAATGAAGGAGTGACTGAATGAAAATACTGATCGCAGACGATAACCCTGACGCCAGGGATCTGGCAATACGGGAACTGAAAAAGGAATTTGAGGAGCTTGAGATCAGAGAGGTTCTGTGTGAAAGGAACCTGATAAATGCTCTTGAAAACTTTGATTTTGACGCTGTCATAACAGATTACAGACTGAGATGGGGAACTGGGTTTGACGTTCTCAGAAAGATCAGAGACGCTTGCCCGTATACTCCCGTAATCCTTCTCACATTTACAGGTGATGAGGAGATAGCAGTTTCAGCATTGAAATCAGGATTTGATGACTACGTTCTGAAAAGCAGAGAGCACATTGTCAGACTGCCTTTCGCGGTAAAAAATGCAATTGAAAAGAGAAAGCACGAACGGGAACTGGTGAGATCGTACGAAAGACTCACTGAGAGCGAAAAAAAGTACCGTGAGCTCTGGGAGAATGCCAATGACATGCTCTACATCCATGATCTCGAGGGTAAGTTTCTTGAGGCAAACAGAATGGCACTTGAGATCTTCGGTTACAGTGCAAATGAGATTGCAGAGCGAGGCATTAATGATATTCTTGATCTGAAATATCAGGACGTCGCCATGGAAAAGCTCAAAGAGCTGATAAGCACAAAAAAACCTACAGAGACGTTTGAAGTCCTCTGCAAAACCAGAGATGGGCAGGAGGTCTGGCTTGAGGTGAGAGCGAGGCCCATTCTTAAGAATGGAGAAATCGTTTCAATACAGGGTATTGCAAGAAATGTGACAGAAAGGAAAATGCATGAACAGGAAATTGAGAGACTGAACAGAATTTTAAAGCTGGTAAACGAGATAAATAATCTGATTGTCAGGGAAAGAAAACTTGAAGATCTGCTCTCAGGTACAGCCCAGCTCCTCAACGATCACTACTGCTCTGCCTACATCGGAGTGGTTTCTGAAGGGGGGATGAAGTTTTACCTGTCTGATCTTGAAAATTCAGAGTGTGTGAGAATCGCCATCAGTGAAAAGCGATACATCAATCTACGCCCAGGTAGCCATCCTGAGAACTGTCCGCTGATTGAGCTGCATGGAGAGTTATATGCCCTCACAATTCCAATGGCAATCAACAGTGACATCAGGGGTGTTCTTGCTATTCATTCTGAAAGAGAGTTTATGGAAGACGAGAAAGAGATGCTCGTTGTACTTTCCGGGGATCTTGCCTTTGCTGTTAGAGCTCATGAGATCTTTGAAGAAAGGAAAAAAGCATACGAGCAGATTGAAAAAAATATAGAACAGTTTGCAATGCTTATAGACAAGATAAGAAACCCTCTGACAGCAATAGCCCTCATTTCTGAAAAAAATCCAGATGAGGAAAAATCAAAAATTCATGAGAACATAGAGAGGATAAATCAGATTTTAAGACAGCTTGACAGGGGATGGGCTGAAAGTGAACTTGTAAGAGAGTTTCTCAGGAAGAGTTTTGATGCCGAATAAAAAATTAAGGAATGTAAATATTTTTCATCTCAGAGATCTTCTCTATTCTCTCAAAGGCGAAGATCTCTGCTGCTCTTGCAGCTGACATGGGATTTCCAGAGCTGTCAGGCATGCTTTCAGCCATTCTGAATATTCTGCCAAGTCGATCTCCTATCTTCTCTATCTCTTTTTTCAGCATTCTGATATCCACATCACCGTGCATGTACTCATTAGCAACTGTGATGAGACCTCCAGCATTGATTATGAAATCGGGGGCGTAAACTATCCCCATTTCTGAAAGTATCTCTCCATGACGCTCATTTTCAAGCTGGTTGTTTGCAGCACCGGCAACTATCCTGCATTTCAGTCGCTTAACAGTGGAGTCATTTATCACACCCCCAAGAGCACATGGAGAGAATACATCACACTCAACAGAGTAAATTCTCTTTGACTCCACGTACTCGATGCATTCCCCTCCAATATCAATGCAGGCCTTCACCTTTCTACCATCTATGTCTGTAACTGTGAGCTTTGCTCCCTCATCAAGCAGGAGTTTCGCCAGCTCAAAACCAACCTTTCCCAGACCCTGAATTGCAACATGAATTCCCTCCATTGATCTATCTCCATAAAGGTAATCCAGACATGCTTTTATCCCGTGAAACACCCCGTAGGCTGTGAACGGAGACGGATCATACTTTACTCCCGTTACATATTTTGTTTCTGAGGCGATGACCCTGACATCCTCAAGTGACGTCCCAACGTCCTCCCCCGTGATGAATCTTCCTCCGAGAGTTTCAATGAACCTGCCATAGCTTCTCAGGAGATTTTCACTTTTTATCCTTTCAGGGTCCCCGATTATAACAGCTTTCCCCCCTCCAAGATTCAGTCCTGCTCCAGCAGCCTTCATGGTCATTGCTCTTGCAAGCCGCATAACATCACTCAAAGCTTCAGCCTCACTTCTGTAATTCCAGATTCTCGTGCCACCCAGAGCTGGACCGAGGGTTGTGTCATGAATTGCAACAATGCTTTTGAGCCCTGTTTTTGGATCGCTGAAAAAGACAATTTCCTCAAACCCCTGTTTATTCATGGATTCAAACAAAGAACTCTGCTGCAACAACATGACCATCACCCCTCATACCGGCAAACTTTCTCCATTTCTCAGCCACATACCTTCTGATCTCCTGAATCTCCTCAGCATTAAGATGTGCGAACCTTCCCTGTAAAAGCAGATATTCCTCAACATCCTTCATTCTCTTTTTTCCATCTGCAATTGCTTTGCTTACACCTGTAAACTTCAGAATTCCATTTTCGTATTCATAAAGAATCCACATGCCCGTTTCAACAGCGAGCCTTGCGATCTCCACGGTTCTTTCCATGGAATATTTCCATCCCGGAGGGCAGGGGCTCAGGATCTCAATGTATCTGAAACCCTCAATTGACTTTGCCTTTCTGATCTTTCTGTAAAGATCATCCAGATGGCCGGATGAAGCTGTTGCAACATACGGAACCCCATGTGCAACCATAAGCTCTGCTACATCCTTTCTGTGTTCCCTTTTGCCGTGAACTGTGGTGGTCGTCCAGGCACCAAAAGGTGTTGCAGAGCTTCTCTGAATTCCTGTATTTGAATAGATTTCATTGTTGTAGCAGATGTAAATTATGTCCTCATTTCTTTCCGCCGCTCCTGAAAGAGCCTGAAGACCTATGTCGTATGTACCTCCATCACCTGCCCAGACAACAACATTCGCCTCCATGCCTTTATGCTCGAGAGATGCTTTCAGACCGGATGCAATCGCTGCGGAGCATGCAAATGCAGAATTCACGACAGGGACTGCTATTGCAGAATTTGGATACATCCCCTGATAGACTGACGTGCAGCTTGCAGGCACAACAAGCACGGTGTTTTTTCCAAGAGCTTTGAGAACAGTTCTCAGAGCCATTGAGGAGCCGCACCCATGACAGGCTGAGTTTCCTTCAAGCAGATACTCCTCTTCAGGCATTGCAGAGATCCTCATACCACCACCTCCATAACCCATTCAGAATTAATTCTGCCTGTAACAGCATTTTCAAAAATTTCAGATGTAACATCCCTTCCTCCAAGTCCAACAACATATCCACAAATCTCAGGTGATGACTGAAAACCGTAAAAAGCTGACCTGAGTTCCTGAAAAATCTGTCCCTCTGAACCGACACTCACCGACCTGTCAAAAACGTAAACCCTTTCAACATCTCTCAGAGCCTGTACAATGCGGTGTGAAGGGAGCGGTCTGAAGCATCTTATTCTCAGAAGACCAGCCCTTACTCCCTTTTCTCTGAGACTGTCAACAGCAATCTTCGCCTCGGAAGAAATTGCACCTGCTGTAACAATTGCGACATCGGCATCATCAAGTCTGTAGCTCTCAAAAATCAGTGGTGTCCTTCTGGAAAATGTTTCATAAAACTCTCTCTCCACCCTCTCCATTATCTTCAGAGCCGCAGCGTGAGATCTGCAAATCTCGTATCTGAGTTCCATGAAATAGTCAGGAGGGAGAATGTTCCCGTGTGTTTCGGGATTTTCAAAGTCCACCTTCCATAAAGGCTCGTACTCACCTGTAAATTCCCTCAGATCGTCGGGTTTTACCGGCATGGACGTGTGGGACAGAACAAAGCCATCATAGCAAACCATCACTGGCAGGATAACATCTTCATGCTCCGCAACCCTGTAAGCCATTGCAATTGAGTCATATATTTCCTGATTGCTCTCACAGTACAGCTGAATCCATCCCACGTCCCGCTGGGACATTGAATCGCTGAGATCAGCCCATATATTCCACCCCGGTCCTATTGCACGATTGGCAACAGCCATCACCACGGGTGTTCTTGCATTGACAGCATAGTGAAGCATCTCGTGCATGTAGGCCAGTCCATGGCTTGAAGTTGCGGTGAACGCTCTCACACCACCAAGACTTGCACCGATGCATGCTGACATTGCTGAATGCTCTGACTCAACAAGTATCAGCTTGGCATTCATCTCTCCTCTCTCAACCATTTTTGCTATCTCCTCAACAACCGGAGTTGAGGGAGTTATTGGATATGCAGAGACCACTTCAACTCCCGAATTCCTTACAGCATGAGCAACAGCCTGATTTCCGGTAAGAAGCAATTCTTTCATGCAGACACCTCCCTCTCAGAAGATATGGCCTTTCTTGGACAGACTGCCAGACATACAAGGCATCCCTTGCAGAACGTGTAATCAATCTCAACATCTCCGTTCTTTCTACTGATGGAACCCTCAGGACAGTGAATCCAGCAATTCAAACAGCCTGTACATCTTCCGTAATCAATGACCGGTCTGAAATCCCTCCAGTATCCTGTAATCCCGGCAACTCCTTTTGCAGGTTTTGATGCAGGAATCCATACCTTTTCAGGCTTTTTTCTCTCTTCTTTCTTTTTTTCCCTGGATCCTCTGATTCTGAAAACCTCTGTTTCATCGTAAGATGAATAAAGCGCTCTCACACTCCTGTTACCGAATTTCTCCAGCACGATTTTTTCAACACACTCTATGCTGATTTCTGGAAATATTCTGAGAAAAGCACCGATAGCAGGGATGTTCACCACAGGATTTCCCGCGACCACAAGATCGTTTCTGATTGAAACTCCAACTCCATCAACCAGCCCGACGGTTAGTTCAATGTTGGGAAAAACATCTCTTTCAATTGCAGATGGGGAGCTTATCACCACGCCTCCACCACTTTTGAGGCCCTGAAAAACATCCACCGTTCTCATCACGAGGGGATCAAGGATGAGGAGATAATCAGGGTGATATATCTGACTTCTCTCTCTTATTTCGTGCTCTGAAATTCTTGTAAAGGCCGTTACAGGTGATCCCCTCCTCTCGGCTCCAAAGAAAGGGATCGATTGCGACTGATACCCTTCAGCGAATGCAGCCTCCGCAATGATTTTGGAGGCAGTCACAACACCCTGACCTCCCCTGCCATGGAGTCTTATCTCCCATTTCATAACATAGAACAGTTGAACCTCATCAAATAAATCATAACAATCAAACATGAACGTATTTAATCGATATTTTTATTAAAAAACTTTATTAAATTAAACAACAAAAGATTTTGAATTCAGCTTTATGTCGTAAAGATGGGGCTCTCTGTCCCTGAGCTCTTCAAGGAATATCCTGATTATCTTTGACTCAGCAGTTCTCAGGTGATGGAGGCATGTCGATTTTGCAATGCCAAAGTGCCTCGCAAGCTCATCCACGCTCATTTTTCTGGGCCACTCAAAGTAACCGTGTCTGTAAGCTTCAACAAGTACTTTCTTCTGCTTCATTGAAAGATTCTTGGATACCCGTTCAATAATGTCTGCATACCTGTCATCTTCAAGAGATCTGAGATTTGTTATGCTCAGGATCTCAACATTCACCCCGTCAAGCTTCAGAAGACTGTCGAGAGTTTCCTTCAGCTTTTCCTCATCGACAAGAATGTTCCAGTACTCATACCCGCCTGATATCATCACGTTCATGGGCATAAACTCAAGAGACATGACCTTGTCGTAAAAGGTCTTATCGGGCGGGAAGCGGGCATGAATATCTGCCTCAAGATCGTTTCTCCCTATGATGAATATGTCATAGGCATAATCACTGTAATTCTCCATGTCCTCAATGAAAGCTCTCAGGTCTCCATAGCTCTCAGCAGTAAGATGAAAATTTGCCCTGACCTCATTTTCAAGCTTGTAAACACCTTTCGTGATGAGGGTGACACGGGGATGGTCCCTTGTTGTTTCAATTGACCAGCAGTGAGGATGCCAGAGCTTCAGGGCTACCTTCTTCAAACCCATCATTTTACCGCCTTCTCTTAACACTATTAATCATTATGTCCGGCATCAGATATAAAATAGGTTTCGACCATGGACTATTTCAGTCTGTGGCAGAGTGTCAACTGAAAAATTAAGAGCATTTCAGGGAAAAAGATTTTTCAGAAAATTTCTGTCCTCTCTGAGCTTCATTAGCAGTTCCTGTTTCTCATGCAAAAAAACAGTAGCATTTCTTTCTATCTCGCCCAGATCCACATTGTTTCCGTATCCAACTCCGGGGCAGTCAACAACCAGCCTGAGTTTAATGAAGGGCTCATCACCATACCTCACCTCATGAATTACAAATGGTAGAAGTCTGCACGCCACTGGCTTTATATCTTCAATCCCACATTTCAGATCATCTCTCAGAAATATGCATCTTCCATCCTTTCCTTTAAGAAGTATTCTGGTATCCTCAATTCTGAAAAAATCAGAGTGTCTTTTTGAAATTCTCTCCACATCCTCAAGAGTCAGCTCAATTCCTTCAGAACAGCATTTTGCACTGCATTCTTCATACAGACACTCCCAGTTTTCAACCCTATCGAGAAATACAATCATAACTCTAACTTTTTCTGAACTTATTTTAAACTTCTGAATCATAAGGGTTAATAATCTTCCTGCATGCAATTATGCATGGAGATTATAAACTCTGAAAAAGCACCGGAACCGGTTGGCCCGTACAGCCACGCCGTCAGGGCTGGAGAATTTGTGTTTGTCTCTGGCCAGATACCGCTCAAAAACGGAGCAGTTCCTGAAAATTTTGAGGATAGAGTCAGAGCGGTCATCGAGAACGTAAGAGCAATTCTGAATTCCTGTGGTCTCGACCTGAATAATGTGGTCAAGACAACCGTTTATCTTACAGATCTCTCAAAATTTCAGGAGTTTAACAGGGTGTATGCTGAGTACTTCAGGCACAGACCCGCAAGGGCTGTTGTTGAGGTTAGGAAGCTACCCAAGAATGTGGACATAGAGATGGAGGTTATAGCCCACGCTATATCCTGACAGGGACTCCCCGATCCCGGAGATAGTGCTTCAGATCCACAATTTCTATTTCACAGAAGTGAAATATGCTTGCAGCAAGAGCGGCATCGGCCCTTCCCTCTGCAAAAGCCTCATAAAAATGCTCCATTCTGCCAGCTCCACCTGATGCAATCACGGGAATGCCTACCTCCTGGCTTATTTTTCTTGTTATCGGGATGTCATAACCTGCCTTTGTTCCATCCCTGTTCATGGACGTGAGCAGTATCTCTCCAGCTCCAAGCTCCTCAACCTTTTTCGCCCATTCAACCGCGTCAATGCCGGTAGGCTTCCTGCCCCCGTATATCACAACCTCATACCACGCCTTCGCCCCATTTTCAAGCTCAACGATGTTCTTTCCACTTTCAGTTTCAAAATTTCTCCTGCAGTCAATTGCAACAACGATACACTGAGAACCAAATATCCTGGCAGATTCTCTCACAAGATCGGGATTTTTGACAGCAGATGTGTTTATTGAAACCTTATCGGCTCCAGCACTGAGCATTACATTTATGTCTTCAACACTTCTTATGCCTCCTCCGACAGTGAGAGGTATGAAGACCTCCTCTGCAGTTCTTTCAACAACATCAACCATTGTTTCCCTCCCATGGGCTGAAGCAGTTATGTCGAGGAAAACAAGCTCATCCGCCCCTTCCCCATCATATCTCTTTGCAAGCTCAACAGGATCCCCAGCTCTCCTGAGATTGACGAATTCAATACCTTTAACAACCGTTGCACCCTTTTCATCCAGTGTAACGTCCAGGCATGGAATTATTCTTTTTGCCAGCATAACTAATACCTTATCTCGAATTTTGCAAATTTCTCTCCACCTGCATCTTCCAGAATCTCTATACCTGTCACCTTTGAGAACTTGGGTCCCTGGCGAAGTGAAGAGATGAGCTTGTCAAGAGCATTCTCATCTCCTTCTGCAACAACAAGAACTCTGCCATCGTTGAGATTCATCACGTACCCCTTTATTCCCAGCTCCTGAGCTTTTCTGAATGTGAAATACCTGTACCCAACTCCCTGCACAATTCCACTAACATATATTCTGTACCTTTTCATAGCCGACCTCAACTGCTACCGATGAAAATAAAAATTTATTTCTGCTCCTATGAACTGTTGTTGAATTGTTCTGTTCAATTGTTCGTGTGATAAACACAAAACTGAAGACATGAGAGTAAGTGGGCAGGATGTTTGAGCAGAGCAGATTGCCACAAACCACCAAGAATCCGGGTCTCAAGAAAGTCCTGCAGTCTGTGACTTTACCGATCCCCTGTAAGGGAAAATCTTTTAAATGATTCCAGAACGGATTAAAAAAATCATGATATTTTTATATATTAATTATGGAAAAATTTTTAACCGTCCCACGAATCTGCAGACATGCCTGAAATTGAAGGTAAATTCATCACAGAAATAAAGCCGGAAAACATCAGCAGAGTCTGGATCAGGCACTATGACGATGGGGTCCCTGAAAACGTTCACATTCCGGAAATTCCCCTTTACGAGCTCTTAGACAGAACTGCAAAAAGACTTCCAGACAGGGTGGCGTTAGACTTTCTGGGAAAAGAGATGAGGTACGGGGAGCTCAAAAAATTTTCTGATAGAGTTGCAGGATTTTTAAAGGATATCGGGGCTGGAAAAGGAAAAAGGGTTGTTTTGAATCTACCAAACACACCTCATTATGTAATTGCCTATTATGGAATTCTGAAAACCGGAGCCACAGTTGTTCAGGCAAATCCACTCTACACTGAGAGAGAGCTCAGACACATAGCTGAAAACAGCGAATCTGAAATATTTTTCGTCGTTGAAAACTCATTTTCCAGAGTTTATGAGCTCAAAAAGGAAGGGGTGATTGAGAGTATCATAATCTGCAGGATTGAGGACTACCTGCCGTTTCCACTTAACTTTCTGTACAGAATAAAAAAAGAAAAGGTGAGAATTGCCAAGGAAGATGGTGTTCTGCTCTGGAAAGATGTAATGAAGTCATCGCCAGTTGAAAAACCTGAGAAGGTTGATCCAAAAAATGATGTCGCTGTTTTCCAGTACACGGGAGGCACAACAGGCCTGCCAAAGGCGGCGATGCTCACCCACTACAACCTCGTTGCTAATGTTTACCAGATAATTCACTGGCTTCCCGGTCTCAGCGAAAAGGATGTTGTAAGCGGTATTCTGCCTTACTTCCATGTGTACGGAATGACAACCAGCATGAACATGCCGATAGCTGCTGGAGCGAAGATTGTCATGCTTCCCGATCCAAGAGATATAAAGAGAGTGCTTCAGGCAATAGAGAAACATCGAATAACACTGTTTTTTGGTGTACCAACCCTGTTCAATGCTATAAACACACATCCCGACACTTCAAAAAGAGATCTAACCAGCATCAGAGCATGCATTTCTGGTTCAGCCCCACTACCATCAGAGGTGAAAAAGGAGTTTGAAAGGATAACAGGAGGTAAACTCGTGGAGGGATACGGCCTGAGCGAATCATCACCTGTAACACACGTGAATCCCATATACGGTGACAGCAGGGAGGGCAGCATAGGTCTTCCAGTGCCGGACACATACTCAGCCGTCATAGACGAGGAAGGCAGAATCCTTCCACCTGGCGAAATCGGAGAGCTTGCAATTTACGGCCCGCAGGTGATGAAGGGATACTACAAGATGGAGGAGGAGACAAGAAAAACCCTTGTCAGTGGATGGCTTTTAA
>WAMS01000023.1 GCA_015522195.1 Geoglobus sp.
AGCGGGGGTTGCCGAGCCAGGCCAAAGGCGGGAGACTCAAGATCTCCTCCCGCAGGGGTTCGTGGGTTCGAATCCCACCCCCCGCACTACAGCAAGTTACCCGGATGAATTTCACACATCATCGCTATAGCAAATGCAGTGTAAAAAATTAATAAAGTGGATAACTTTCTCAAAAATCAATCCGGAAGTGTGAAGTAAAGAATCACAAGCTGCACAACATCACCGACTATCTCCTGCCTCGTTGCATCATCAGGTGTTGTGAAATACTGCAATACAGCGTTTATCACAGCCTGCGTAACGTCATCCTTTGATGGAGTTTGAGTTTTCCAGTCAAAGGATGGATTGTATTTGCTTACTATCTGCTCTCTTGCATCATCAATGGAGTCTGGGATGGTTTCGCTTTCTCCTGAAAGTACTGATATCCGCACATCATCAATTATGTGCCAGTTATTGAGCACTCCGGTACCGGCAGAAAAACCAATTCCACCGTAGGATCTGTCAAGCTCTCCTGTCCAGTTTAACGTGAGCTCACCGTCTATGTAAACCTCAACCTCAGATGTGCCTACCACCACTCTCACATCGTGCCATCTACCATCCCCTATCTTGTCGCTGGGGATGTACCTGATATGGTTGGATACGGAATTGGATATCAAGGCAACATGCTTCGTCTGCGGGTCCCAGCTATTGTACTGGTAGTGACTGTCGAATTCAATTCCATAACCCGGAACCTCGCTACTGGCATCACTGGTAAATCCCAGATACCCCCCACCACCCGGAGTATAGTCTCTGCTTTTGTAGAACATGAACACCAGCCCATCTGCTCCACTCCCTCCTCCCGAATAATACCTGAACTCAGCAGTGAACGGAGTGGTTATGTTTTGTTTTAGCCAGATCACTCCAACCTGATTGTTGAGATTTTCAGTTAAAACCACATACCCACTGGATGTATCCCTGTAAGCACTTCCATAGTATTCCCAGAGTCCGGTGTCAGATGAAAAATCATCTTCCACTGAAAAAACCTGAGCCTGTTGCTGTACTGAAACGGCAACTTCATTTGATCTGGGTCCAGTAAATCCGCTTTCGGTTTTGGCAGCAACTGCTATGTAATACCTTCCGGGAGGTAGATTGAGCTCATATCTGTCTGTGTTGCCAACTTCAATTTGATTTGTATAGCTACCAGGACTCGTTCCATAGTATATCACAAAACCGGCAGGTGCTGAGGGATCGGAATCTGAAGGAGAGGGGACAATCTGACTGTCATATATTTTGAACTCGTCATAGCATCCGAGCATTGTGTGAGGACCGTAAGGCCAGTAGTCCGGATACTGCCCGAGGGCAAAACTTTTTGATCTGTAGAGTGTTCCCGTGTGGGAGTTATTTGCCCATTCAACTCCATTAACATAAAGATGCATTCCGCTGCTTCCCCAGGTTACAGTGATCAGGTACCATGCGTTGGGATCCCAGATTCTTATTGGCCTGGATGAGTTCCAGGTGAGCTTTATCAATCCATCCTCGACTGTTGCGGAAAGGGTTGGTCTGTTTGAATGAACATTTCTGGCCCAGTTCCATTTTGATCCATCCCATATCGAGAAACCTATCCAGGATGTCTCGGATTCCGGATTTTGCCATGAAATGGGTGAGAGGGTGAGCGAAAAGGACCCAGTGGGTGCAGCATTCCAGCCTATATTGTCCAGTAAATAACCGCCACTTGGAGGAAGATACTGTCCGTAGTCTGTCCATGTAATGTGTCTGTATGAATAAATTTCGTAGATATTGTCAGGTGGTTTCCAGTAAAACTCAACCGTTCCGCTTCCGGATGGGAGTATGCTGCCAGAATAGAGGATGTAACTGCTGTCATCAGTCAGGTTAGCACACTTCCCCAGATAGCCAGTTTCAAAATTCACACCGCTTACCGTTCCCTGAGATGATCCGTCTAAGGAGTCGTGAAATATAACATTCTGAGACACACATGGCTGGACAAAAAAGAGTACAAGGGCAGACAACAAAATGAACTTTCCAGCTGCGTTCATTTTGCACCACCCCACTTCACGCCATGCAGACCTGGAGTGTATTCTACTGCCAGTTAAAAATCAGTATAAATCTTGATAAATCTTGCTGTTTTTACCATTGCTTACCTCTGTCAGAAAGTCTCCAGCTGGACTACCTCAATCTTCTATCCTTCGGAACAAAATTCCTTATCCTTTTTCCGTTTCCTCTCCCGCAACCGAGAAAATAATCCTTCCACTTCAGTATGACATAACCAGTCTCACTCCCGTCAATATCCTCTCCTCTTAACCATCTCAGCATTTCCTGAAAATTCACCTCTTTGATATTTCTTTTTATCTGATCCTTCAGCAGGTAGCATCCTTCGATGGAAAGTCTGAATCCGTCTCTCTCAACTTTCCCAAAATAAACACCGGAATGGTATTCCTGCAATTCATCGGGACAGCTGATAAATGCATAAACCCGCCCTTTGCCCCTGATCTCCAGCTCAAATGGGACTTTTTTAACACCATACTGCTCTTTCAGCATTAAAACCACATCTTTTCCATCCATCAAACCTTTAATCAATTCCGGGATTATAAAACCTGCTTCTCAAATTGAATTTATCCAGGAACTTTTCTACAGCTGCCGAAAAACATATATTTCGAAGCTTTTGAAATTATATTAACGTTGTTAATTATTTCGGACATATAATTCAAATGAAAAATAATGTTGAAATGGAGCCAGATTTAAATTTTTTGTTTTTCATTAGCTTTATTTGGCGTATCAAGATCTCAAAAGCTTTAAATATTTTAAAAACAAAGTAATAATTGGAGGTGAATGTATATGAACGAGGTGTTAATTTTTGTTCTGGTTGGGGTTCTGGGGGGAATCGCCAACCTGCTCCTGTCCTACGTGAAGAGATGGGAACTTCTTGCAGTGTTCACCCTTGCACTGATGTTTCCGATAATCGGTGTTCTGCTTGTTGATGCACTTTACGGCAATATGGGATGGTTTGGAGCCATTGTGATGTTTTCATCAATGATCGGCATAATCGGGCTGACAGGGATCTCGGTTGTGGCAGTGGCTGTTCAGACAATACTCTCAACTACAGAAAAGGAAGAGATCTCCTCATAAACCATTTTTCTGATTTTTTGGCCGTGCGGTGAGGTCAATGAAGCAGGTAGAGAGATCTCTAATAGTTTTTATAAATATTTTAATTATATTTATAATTGCGATTTTTGGTTTGAGAGTGATGGGTGAAGAGGTGTATCCCGGATATGCTGACAGGATTTTTGGTGTGAAGGGGATTTATGGAAAAAGTGGAGAAGAAAAAGAGCTTGAAAAAGAGCCGATACATGCTGAGGGCCGAGAGGACTGCAGGAAGTGTCATCAGGAGATATACACAAAGAGTAATGAAGGAAAACACAGCTTCGACTGTCAGACCTGCCACGGCCCTCTTGGAGAGCATCCCTCAACAGACATGATCGTTACAAATAGCAGAGAATTCTGTCTTGGATGCCACAGATCCACGATTGGACGTGATCCAGCTGCAATCAGGATTGTTAATAACTGGGAAGAACACGGAAAAGGAAGGCTGTGTGTTGCATGTCATGATCCCCACTCTCCATGGTTTGACTGAGGTGATCTCATGAAGAGGAGAGAATTCATCAGGATTCTGGTAGCAGGTTCAGCAACTCTTCTGGTTCTGAAGCCAGTTAAAAGTTCAGATATTTTTGTTTACGTGATCGATTCCTCGAGATGCATAGGGTGCGGTAAATGTGTAAAAGCATGCAGAGCAGAAAACCACGTGCCTGAGGGAAAATACAGGACCTGGGTAGAGAGATATGTTGTCTATTCCAACGGTGAACTTGAGAATGTTTATGTTGAATCTCCCATGGGTGGTGAATTTGGCTTTGAAGAGGTGGATATCGATACGGAGAGAATTCTGAGGGCGTATTTTGTTCCGAAGCTCTGCATGCACTGCGATAAACCGCCCTGTGTGAAGGTATGTCCTGTAAATGCAACCTGGATAACTGAGGAGGGTGTTGTGCTTGTAGACAAGAGTCACTGCATAGGCTGCAAGTACTGCATTCAGGCGTGTCCTTATGGGGCCAGGTATTTCAACCATCACGAGAAGGTGGTGGACAAATGCACCTGGTGCTATCACAGAATCATGAGAGGCATGAGACCTGCATGTGTTACAGTATGCCCAACAGGTGCGAGGGTTTTCGGAAAATTAACTGATGAACACATTCAAGATGTCCTGAAAGAAAGGGATATCAGGATACTCAAACCAGAACTCAACACAAGACCCAAGGTATTTTACAAGAACATAGGATGGGAGGTGTGGTGATATGAGCTCAGAGGTTGTTGAAGGCTTTGTCTATCCAAACCATGAGGTATTCTGGGGCGTGCTTATTGTCATCTACCCCTACCTTGTCAGCATAATAACAGGGATGGTTACTGTTTATGCAATAGCCGAATTCTGGAGAAAAGAGCTGAAAGACATTGAGAAGCTTGTTGTAATCTCAAGCCTGCCATTTGTTCTTTCAGCCCTTCTTCCGCTCCTTCTCGATCTCGGACATCCACAGAGAGCATTTGAGATATACATCACACCAAATTTCAGCTCGGTGATGGCTGTTTTTGGAATAGTCTATCTTACAGAACTTTTTGCTCTCCTTGGGGAGATGTGGTTTCTCTTCAGAGTTGATATTGTCAGAAGGGCAATGAACGAGGAAAATTCTGTACTTAGATTGTTTTACAAAATTCTGACACTTGGCGTCTACGACACAGATGAGGAAGCGATCAAAGTCGACAGAAAAGCAATCAAAATCCTTACAGGAGTTGAACTTATTGCGGCATGGTGTCTCAGCTATGTCTCTTTCCTTTTCGGGGTTGTAAAGTCCAACCCCTGGTGGAACACAACCATCCTGCCGGTAAGCTTTGTTTTTGGCGGTCTCGCTGCAGGAGGAGCGATGGTTATGTTGCTTTACCTGCTATTCACCGAATTTTACAGGGTTGACAGAAAACCGGAAATAATTTCAACACTTGCAAATTACGTTTTTTACTTCATGCTCGCTGCATTTGCTCTTGAAACCATAAACACAATTCTTTACGCCTACAAAGAAGATGTGGCATGGGCAGTCATAAAGCTTGCTTCAACTCAGCTTGCATTGCCCTTAGCAATTCAGGTTATAGGATCCTTGGAAGCGCTTCTCTTCCTTAAATATGTCTGCTATAAATGCAATATGGGTAAGATAAATACACCGTTCATAGTAATTGCCTCAATAACAATACTGGTTGTGGTTTTTGCAATGAGATGGAACATGGTGATAGGAGCACAGCTCATAGACTATGGTCTCAGAGGGTTTGTTTCCTACACCCCTCCACTGTGGGGGAGGGAAGGACTGATTGCAGCTCTTGCAGTTCTGATGGCACCGCTGATCATGCTTCCAATTGTGGCATACTTTTTCCCGCCATATGAAAAAAGGGTCAGGGCTGTGCTATGAAGTGGATCTGTCCTTTCTGCCAGTCTGAGAATGAAAGTGAAGAATACAGATGTGAAACGTGCGGAAAAGAATTCAGAAAATCCGGAGACAGGCTTGTTGAGGTGAGGAAAAGACCTCCGGAATACCTGATTTCATTGTTTTTAATTGGAGCCTTTATTCTCGGAAATGCCGTTCTTCTTGGAATTGAATATGCAAGCAATCCAAAGCTCTGCACAACATGCCATCAGATGGAATACTATTTCCAGAGCTGGGAGGAGTCAACTCACAGAAATGTAAAATGTTACGAATGCCATTATGGCAGGAATCCGGTCGACTTTTTGAGAGGAGCGTACCACTCTCTGTCTGTTCTTACTGCAAAGAATCCACCATACGTTAATCTCCCTGCCAATATCTCATC
>WAMS01000024.1 GCA_015522195.1 Geoglobus sp.
ATATACCCCGCACCACCTCTCGCAATAATCTCAGCTTCAGACTCAAACACGTAACCAGAAAGATACCTGTCTCTGTTCAGCCATACAGATCTCGCCATGTGCTCGCTGTAGGTAAAGAGCTCCACAACAGTGCTCTCTGAAAAAATAACCCTTGGCCTGAAATTCCTGATCTTTTGCAGCCATTCAAACTCATCCCATGATTTTCTTCTTCCACCAACAATCTCGTGATGCCTCCACCTGCACCCATGCCACAGTGCACCGAATTCCTGCAGCTCCCTTGTGAGGATTGATGCTGACAGGTATGACAGAAGCGACCCGTCTCCATCCAGAACACTCCTGAAGTCCAAAGCTTTATCGGGCTTCGGAGTTTTGAAAAAATCATTCAGAGGCTCACACTCATCGGGCTCGGGAAACTCCTCATCCTCAGGCATCGCATACACAATCCCGCTTCCATTTCCACCCTTCCAGAAAATGTAAGCATGAAGCACAAAACCCTCCCTTATCCATACAGATGGAAAGATGTCAACTATTTTCATGGGACTCACAGGACTTACATGCCATCCATCCTTCAGGGGAAGATTTTCCTGAACTTTCTCCGCCATCTCAGAGAGTTTTCTTAAATAGGTGGCTGAAAAATACTCGACCTTCACAGCATGCATTACTCGGGGAAATACTTGAAACTTTTGAAGTCTTAAGAGACGAGCTCACCCCAAGGCAACATCAAGGGCCATCATAACCGCAAATCCAAGGAGAGCCATAACTGTTGCAAGATCCTCATTTCCGCTGCTCTCAGCCTCCGGAATCAGATCCTCGATCACAACAAAAATCATGGCTCCTGAAGCAAATGAAAGTGCGTAGGGCAGGATCGCATGGAAGTGTATGACAGCGAAAGCTCCGGCTAAGGCAAAAACAGGCTCAACAATTGCTGAAAGGGAGCCATAGATGAAGCTTCTCAGTCTCGTGTATCCAATTGCCACAAGAGGCACTGCTATTGCAAGCCCTTCAGGAATGTTCTGCAGACCTATGCCAAAGGCCAGTGAAATGCCTGAGCTGAAATCATTTCCAAAGGCAACACCAACCGCCATCCCTTCAGGAATGTTGTGGATCGTCACTGCCAGAGCAAAGAGGGTTATCTTTCTGTATGTCGAGCTAATACCTTCCTCCTTGCCTGTAACAGGGTGAACATGTGGAATTGCGATGTCCAGAATCCTTAAAAAAACACCTCCTGCAAGAAAACCAAAAACAACTGGAGCAATGCCATCAACCATCTCAATTGCCGGGAGAAGCAGGGAAAAGAAGCTTGCTGCAAGCATTATTCCTGCAGCCATTCCAAGCATTCCATCCATCAGCCTCTGAGAGAAGTCTCTTTTTAGCAGAACTGCTGAAGCTCCCAATGCTGTCAGCATCCATGTAAAAAGCCCTGCAACAAATGCCTGAAATACCGGGTTTGAGTATGGTATTTCTTCCACAGTGTGTCATTGGTGTGGTGCTATTTAAAATAGTTACATGTAAGGTAAATACAATGTGGAATCTAAGATTGAGTATATCCTTAAAAAACTACTCACTTTTGTTTGGTTTCGGTGATGAGATGGTTTATGAAGTCTTCCATTTCATCTATAGGTTTAACTCTCATAAGGAGTTCGTCAAAGTCATCTCTCATACCATATTTTCTCCTGTAGGATTCCACAAGCTCATGATACTTATTTGGATCTGTTATGAATATGTAGTCAATAACGTGTAAAAGGATGTACCGATTTGTTTCCGTTTTTAACTTGCTATCCTTATCTGTGGTTATAAAAACTAATTTTATGTCTGACATATCTCTCGTTCTCTCCAGCTCTCTTTTCCAGAATGCTGTTTCTGTTAATCTTTCCCTTAAACTCGTCTTACATGACAAAATGGCTATAACTGAACCTGTTTCTCTATCAACAATGAGCATATCCACATCTGGAAAAATATCATTCCAATTTCTAATAACCACCTGTTCACCATATGAAATTAGAGCCTCGTCACCCATCAGAATCATGATTTTTTCTTTTAGTTGATTGTCATTCTCGATTAGGCTTTGAATATATCTGAATACAGCATACTCATACAACGAACCTTTACACGTCTTCCATGCCTGATCTCGACTTCTTTGATTTGGATAATATCCTATTAAAATGCCTCGTAAACTGTTTTCAGCCAGTAAATCAAAGTTTTTAAGCGCCTCTAAGAAATCACCATGGTATTGCATTACTACAATTTCATCATACTCTTTCTGGAGTTCTTTTAAAACATCTTTTTTACATTTAAAACCTCGCCTCATTTCACTCACTTAATAGCCTTTTCTGAGTTATCATGCCTTCTTTTATGAGTCTGTTCTTAGCCAATTTACAATAATTTTCATCGATCTCCACCCCTATGCCCTTTCTGTTCAATAAAGCACACGCTATCAGAGTGCTTCCACTCCCGAGAAATGGATCAAGAACTGTGTCTCCAACAAAGCTGAAGAGCTTGATGCATCTCTTGGGCAGTTCAACGGGAAATGGAGCTGGATGTCCAACTCTCTTTTTGCTCTCTCCGGAAAATGTCCAGAGCCCATTTGTCCACTCCATGAACTCATCCCTTGTTATGTCGCTCTCCCCTCTTTCAAGCTTCTGCCATCTTTCTTTATAGAGTACTACAATAACCTCCACCGGAGCAATGACATAGGGAGCACTTGCACTCAACCATGAGCCCCATGCTGTTCTCCTCGATATGTTGCCCTCATTCCATATTATTGTTGAGAAGTACTTCCACCCGACTTTCTTTGCTATGCTGACGATGTCGGCATAAACACTCTGAAAACCGGCCTCTCTTC
>WAMS01000025.1 GCA_015522195.1 Geoglobus sp.
GGAAAAGATATGGTGGGGGGGAAAGGGAAAGCAGTTAAAAACATACATCATCTAAACGACAGGATCTGGAAATTCTTTTTTGTAAAAAAATCTAAAAACTGATTTTCTTGCTGTTCGGGATGACTTCAAAAAGGGAAATCCTCAGAGAATCATCCTGCAAGGGAGACCGGGAATGGAGGGCGGCATATGGATAAGGCAGTTGCATTGTGTGGAAAAACTGTTATCAAATCAGACCGAGAAATTCAAGAGCTTCAACAACACCGTCTCCATTCGGTTTTGATGTTACAATATCCGCAACCTTTTTGAGTTTTAAATGGGCGTTTGCCACAGCAATACCAATCCCTGCAACATCAAAGAGCTCAACATCGTTCTCGGAATCTCCAATCGCGGCAAAATTTTCTGGGCTGATACCAATCTTTTCTGCAATGTATTCAAGGGCCTTTCCCTTGCTGACCTCAGCATCAATGATGTGGTAGGCGAAACCAGAATCTATCAGCCTGACTCCATAACCCTCAAGGATCTTCCTGGCATCTTCCTTTCTGAATGTCCTTCTGAGGCATATCTCAGCTTTTCTGTAGCTGTCATCAAGCAAAACAACATCAAATTCTTTTTCAAGAGCCCGCAGAGCCCTGTAACACTTCTTCTTATCTCCAAGAACAATGTCTTCACCATCATACTCAAATCTGACAACCCCTCCGTTCTCACAGATAATAATATCTGAGACTCCTATGAGTTTTGCTGCAGCTCTCGCAAAGCATGATATGTTTCCTGTTGCAAGAACAACTGGAACTTTCAGCTTTCTCAGAGCTTCAACCGCACTGCAGTTCAGACTCCTTCTCCTGTCTGTAAGGGTGCCATCAATGTCAATTGCCATGGCTTTTATTTCCATGTAAAAACCGAAATTCATAATAATTTTAATCTTCCGCTTTCTCCATGACATGGCCTGATTTCAGCAGAATTGTGCTTATTGGAAGCATATTCTATTCCCGTCACAGAATTGTTGAGGATCACAGCAGGGGTATTTTTGACAGAGAAAAGGCTGAAGAGTTAATTAACAGGCAGGAGGAGCTTTCGGATAGTTTCGGGATTGAGGGAATACTGGATGTTGTGGCGGAAACAGAAGAAGCGATAGCCAGATATCTGGATTTTGTCGTGGACATCACAGAAAAACCATTCATTCTCGATGGGTATCTTGAAGCAAGACTCGGGGGGCTGAGATATGTTGAAGACCATGGAATTGCTGACAGGGTCATATACAACTCCATCAATCCCCTAAACACCGGAGATGAGCTCGAAAGCATAAGAAGAGCAGGCATAAAGAATGCTGTTGTTTTTGATTATGATCCTTCCTACACATCACCAAGCAGAAGAATTCTCCTGCTTTCAGGAGATGGAAGAAAGGAGGGTTTGATCCACAGGGCGAGCAGACTCGGAATAGCAAACATAATGATCGATGTTGTGCCCACAGACATAAGGAGTCTTGGAGAGGTTTTGGAGACACTCATGCTTGTTAAATCAGCCTATCCGTATCCTGCAGGATGTGGTCCTGCAAATGTCAGCTACTACATGGCAGATTATCTCAAAGAGGAGCTTGATACAAAGGTTCTTGTGAGCAGCGTTGACAGCGTGGCCCAGCTTTTCAGCGACTTTATATTTTACGGACCGGTAGAAAGGGCAGAGATAGCGTTTCAGAGTGCCTACATAGTTGAAGAGGTAAAGGAGGGGCTCAGCATGAAGATGCATGAATTCATAGGTGAGAGGTATGATTGAGGAGATTGCCCATAACGGACTCAGATTGCAGAAAGAATGCGTGGATGCAATAGAAAAGTACAGGTTCGACAAATTCAGATTTGAGCATGCAAAGGGATTTGTAGATGCTGTTGAGACCATGAAACCCTTTGACAGTCAGAGCAGTGAGGCATTTCAGCTTTACAGGATGTCTCTGATGATCCATTTCAACACCCTCAGATCTCTGACAGAATCAATAAAGCCATTTGAATCAGCCTTTCTTGAGTGGATGCAGACACCCGTTGCATTTGAAAGACTTAAAGAACTTGACCCATCCTTTAAAGAGAGTGTTGAAATTCTTGCGAGAACTGTAGATGAAAGTGACCAAATTGTTGGAATCGAGGCCATGAGACTTGCTAATGGATTCTATGGTATTACATCCGCCAAGGACTTTGCAGCAATTCCGGGATCAACTCTGAGCGTTCTTGCAAAAATTGTCGAGTGGGCTGGAATTGATAAGGAACATTCCATAACCATTCTCGCAAGCAAGTCCTGGGGTTTGCTCACCTCCTATGTTTTTGGAGACATGTTTCTGCTTGTTCTCAGAGAGACAGGTAGCATTCAGAAAGCACTTGAGGCTGAGAAAAGGGCGATGAAGAGAATGCTGCTCGAACCTGTTGAAATGCAGACAAGCATCATGAGATCATTTGGATTTGAATCCTTCAGACCTGAGGATTACTACAGAATTTACATCGAGAAATTCACGCCATATATTGACTCAGCTTTCAAAGAAAATGTGCATCCAGCCAACATTGTTGTCCTCCCAACTCATGTTGGAGATGTGGGTCATCACATAGGCTGGCAGTATTACAGCATTTGCAGGGATGAAATGAACATGGACATACTGAGAACCCATTACGCAACTCTTGAGAGAAATGTGGAGAATGCGATTGAAAATGGATATGTTAAGAACATCTTTGACCTGTCAGCGTTTTTCACCGGAATATCGGCAGCATACATTTACAGGCTTTTAAGTGATGAGGGATTCACTGCAGACATGCTGACAAGACTCTTCACCGAGAGATTCTATCACAGTATTATTCGGAATCAGTTCAACAGATACATCGTGAGAGAATTGCATGTTAACGACTTCATGGATTTTGCTGCCAGAGGGGAGAGAATAGGCAGAGATGAGTGGAGGATAAGGGGTTACAGGGTGGATTTCTCCCCGCTTGAGGAATCATCATACCTCAATTCAGGAGAACTTTACGCCTTCCCATTCTGCAATTCCGCGACGAGATTTGCATCTCTCATGAAATTTGTAGATATGCCATGTCTTCTGGCTCCAGAACCTCCCAGCATAACGGTTATGGTGAATGCAATTGCAATGAATCCTGAAAAAGCATTCGCTCCTGTCAATCTGTGCAAGGGATGTGCCACGGCAGAAATTCAGCCTGCAAGGTGTATGCTATGCAGGGCAAGAAATGTGATCTGAAAAGTTTTTATTTTTCTGATGTCTGATTCAATTATGGACAGAGATGAGATACTTCAGATGTTTGAGGGTGACTGTGGTGAGAGAGTTTTCTGGATCTCAACCTGTGATGGGATGCCCCATCTCGCACCTGTTTGCTTTGTGAGGTACATGGATGGAAGGATTGTTGTTGCCTACAATTTCATAAAAAGAACAGTTAGAAATGTAGAGAAAAGCGAAAGAGCGAGCATTGGATTTGCTGAGAGGGGAGAGAAAGGATTTTACGGATATATGGTGAAGGGGAGGGCGTGGGTAGATTACGGGGGAATGTACTACTCTGAAATCAGAAAATTTGTTCAGGAAAAGTCAAAGGGCAGAAGAATTCCAAAAGGAGCACTGGTAATCGAACCTGAAGAGATATACTCTCTGAGCCCGGGAGAAGGGAAAAAGAAAATTTACTGACCTAAATTCTTAGGGAATACAGTTATTTTAACCAACGTTATTTTTAAACTGTGGATCGAAACGGGTTTGAGATTGATTTCTGCAGACAGTGCCGGAACTCTCTGTTTGACCTGAGATCAATCAGAAGAGATATTGAATCGGTAGCTGATGATTCATCTCACTCTGCAAAGAGAAGTCATGAAAGAATCAAAGCTGGATTTTCAGCATGCCCCAATGCATGCTCATCCCCTCAGATAAAGGATTTTGGAGTCGTGGCATTCATCATTCCTGAACTCAACTCCGGGAAATGTCTGTCATGTGGAAAGTGCCATGAAGCTTGCAGGGAGAATGCAATTGATTTTAATGGTATGCCTGAGTTCAGAGAAAACTGCATTGGATGCGGTGACTGCATGAGAGCATGTGAACAGGGAGCTATATCGGGTTCGGTTAAATTCAGGCTGCTTGCAGGTGGCAGGCTTGGCAGACATCCACGATTTGCCCGGGTTTTCAGAGTAACAGATGACCCATCTGAAATCGTAAAGGAATTCAGAAAGGTGGTTCGGATATCCGAGAAACACAGAAAAAGATTCAGTTATGTGGATGGATGCGTTGAGCTGTTATCTGAGACAGGACAGGAACCTTGACTGACAGAATAGCAGAAACGCCACCACATGTTAACATCAGACAGAAAGGATGATTTATTAATCAACACCCCACTTCAAAACCACATGCTCATCATAACCGACAACCACATGCACCTCTACAACCATCTTAGACTTAAGGCACTGAAGCAGTTCAGACAGGCAGGAGGTACCCATGTTTTTCTCGTCTCACTTTTGAGTCATCATTATGGAATCCACCCTTCAGGAGGTAGAGACTTCAGGGTGATGTTCGACGAACACATAAAGCTTGTCAGAAAAGCAAATGAGATTGTTAAAGCCTATGCTGTTCTTTCTGTCCATCCTGCAGAGATAACGATTCTGTCAAAGAGATGGGGTGCTGACAGGGCGGGAGAGATTATGAAAGAAGCGATTGATGTGGCAGGTGAATATGTCACTCAAGGAAAAGCTGTTGCAATAAAGTCAGGCAGACCTCACTACAAGGTGAGCGATCACATCTGGAAAGTGAGCAATGAGGTGATGATGCACTCGTTTGCAGTAGCAAGGGAAGCTGACTGTCCTGTTCAGCTTCATACTGAAAGCTACACAAAAGAGGGGATGGAAGAGATAGCAAGAATGGCAGACAGGACTGGAATCAGAAGAGATCGGGTTATAAAGCATTTTGCTCCTGCAAGAGTGGATGAGTTTTCCGAAACAGGTCTCTTTCCTTCAGTCATTGCGATGGGTGAAAATGCAATAAAGGCTGCTTCTCAGGGAGATAGATTTGTTCTTGAAACAGATTACATAGATGACAGAAATAGACCTGGAAGCGTTCTCGGGCCGAAAACGGTTCCCAAAAAGATAAACATGCTTTTGAATTCAGGATTTGATGAGGATTTTGTCATGAGGATATGCAGAGATAATGTGGAATGGATCTATGGAATTGAGATTGAGTGATGAAATTTTAGGTTGACCGAAACATTTATAAATTTTAGCCCCACCTAAATTAACGGTGTTTAGCATGATAGGGCAGTTCGTGATTACACTTAGAGAGGGATTTGAGGCGATACTCCTTGTTGCAATAGTAATTGCCTACCTTAAAAGGACCGGAAGGGTGAGCGATCTGAAGTATGCATACTATGGAGCACTTACAGCACTCGTTGCAGGATTTGTAATTGCCTCTGGTGTTATTGCCTTTTACGGCGGACTCGAGGGAAATCAAAAGGAGCTGTTTGAAGGAATCGCATCGTATCTTGCTGTTGGTGTACTCACATACATGATACTGTGGATGGCAGGCAGAGATATAAAGGGTGAAATTGAAACAAAAACAAGCCAGCGATTTGGCTGGGGGATAGCACTGGTGACGTTCATTTTTGTTGTGAGAGAGGTTATAGAGACCGTTCTGTTCCTCACACCGTTCGTTGCACAGAATGTAACAGCAACTGCTGCTGGAGCAAGTGCAGGCATAGCAGTCTCACTTGTTCTGAGCTTGGCCATACTCAGATTTGAGTATAAACTCAGTCTCAGGAAATTTTTCTACATCACAAGCATACTGCTTGCATTTATTGCATCAGGGCTCGTGGGCTATGGAACGCACGAGCTCATAGAGGTTGCAGAGTCAAAGGGGTATGAGTCATGGTTGTTTGATAAGGCCTATGATCTCGGAATTGACAGAAGCAATCCATTCCACAACAACGGCATCATTGGAGGAATATTCTCGGTTCTCATCGGGTATTCGGTGAGCATGGAGTATCTTAGGGTGATACTGCAGTTCGGCTACCTCGCCGTAACTCTCGGGCTCATACATCTCAGTTACAGAGCCAAGGTTGTCAGAGCTCAAGACAGGAGGTCCTCACCTGTATGAAAAATCCCATAATTTTTTAACAGGTTTCGTCCATTTTTCAGCGTATGGAGTACATTTCCCATCCCATGATCAAACCGAGAACTGTTGAAAGAAGAAGCTATCAGCTTTCACTTGCTGCATCTGCTCTGATTTCCAACACGATGATAATTCTGCCAACAGGTCTTGGAAAAACGGTTGTTGCACTTCTTGTCATTGCATCAAGACTGCTTAATGAGAGTGGAAGGGTTCTCTTCCTTGCACCAACAAAACCACTTGTTGAGCAGCATGCTGAATTTCTGAAAAAGACCCTGATCATTCCTCATGATGAGATAAAATCCATAAGCGGAGAAACGCCACCTGAGAAAAGACCTGAGATATACAGAAATGCGAAAATAATTGTTTCGACTCCCCAGGTTATTGAAAATGACATAATTTCCGGAAGAATTGATCTCAGAGATTTTGTACTTGCCATATTTGATGAGGCCCACAGAGCTGTTGGAAATTACTCGTATGTTTTCATCGCAAAGGAATTCATTGAAAGGTCAGAGAGCCCTCTCATCCTTGCCATTACTGCCTCTCCCGGAAGTGATCCTGAAAGGATCAGGGAAGTCATCAGAAATCTCTTCATAGAGAATCTCGATATCAGAACCGAGTATGACCCTGATGTGAGACAGCACGTCGCATCAAGGGAGATCGACTGGATCAGGATTGAGATACCTCCAGAGCTTGAACACATCAAGAAAGAGTTTGAAAGGGCTCTTGAACTGAGATACAAGAGGTTTGAAAGACTTGGGATTGAGATGGATATAAGGGACCTTTCAAAAAAGGAGATGCTCGCCCTGCAGGAAGCCATTCAGAGTCAGGCCGGTGAAACAGGGCAGCAGGTTTATTTTGAAGCTCTGTCAATCCTTGCAGAAATAATGAAGATCCAGCATGCCATTGAACTGATAGAGACTCAGGGAATTCAGGCTCTCAAAAAATACCTGAAAAGGCTTTTCAGGGAGGCAAAAGGTAGAGGTAGCAGGGCATCCAAGTCTCTCTTTGAGGATCCAGTTTTCAGAGAATGCATGGTAAAGGCACTAAAAATTGACACCGATCATCCGAAAATGGACAGACTTGTTAAAGTTCTGAAAGATCAGCTTGAAAAAAATCCGGATTCAAGAATTATGGTTTTTGCAAATTTCAGGGATACGGCTGAGAGAATTGTGGAGGTTCTGAGGAGTAATGGCTACAGAGTTGAGAAATTCATCGGTCAGGCAAACCGGGAAGATGACAGGGGAATGAGTCAAAAGCAGCAAATCGACATCTTATCAAGATTTAGAAGTGGTGAGGTAAATGTTCTGGTTTCCACGAGCGTTGGGGAGGAGGGGCTTGATGTACCAGCAACAGATCTTGTGGTTTTTTATGAGGCAGTTCCATCAGAGATAAGAGCAATTCAGAGAAAGGGCAGAACCGGAAGGGGCAGAGAAGGCAGAATTGTTGTTCTGATAACCAAGGGAACGAGAGATGAGAGCTATTACTGGGCAAGTGTGAGAAGGGAAAAGATGATGTATGACATGCTTTACAGGCTGAGAGATGAGCTCAGGGCAAAATCTTCACCCACTCTTGAAAGATTTATTGAGATTGAAGAAAAAAAATCAGGACCGCTTATATATGTTGATTCAAGGGAGATGAGATCCGGAATCGCTAAAATATTGAGAGAAAAAGGTGCAAGGATAGAAATAACAAATCTTGATGTTGCAGATTATGTTCTGAGTGAGAGGGTTGGTGTTGAAAGAAAAACCGTAACTGACTTTCTTGACAGCATTGTAGGTGCTGAAAAGCTTTTTTCTCAGGTTCTCAATCTTAAAAAAAGCTATTCAAGACCCATTCTGATAATTGAAGGCCAGAACCTCTATGGTATGAGGAGGGTTAGCCCCCAGGCTGTTAGAGGTGCCATAGCAAGCATTGCTGTCGATTTCGGCGTGCCTGTAATCCTTTCAAAAAGCGAAAACGAGACTGCTGATTTTCTTTTGACAATTGCAAGAAGGGAGCAGGAAATAAAAAGCAGGGAGGTCATTCTCCATGCTGAAAAGACAAAGAGGAGTGAAAGAGAGGAACTCGAATATGTTGTTTCTGCAATACCGGATGTTGGACCTGTAATCGCCAGAAACCTTCTGGAGAGGTTTAGAACTGTGAAAAACTTAGCCAATGCTGACGTTGATGAGCTCATGAAGGTTCCAAAGGTTGGGAAAAAGACTGCAGAAAGGATATGGATGTTCTTCAATACTGACTACAGTCAGGTAAAATGATATTAATGGGTCGGTTCAAAGAACATCATGAAGGCGAAGGTTCTTGTTGTAGTTTCCAGTGGAAGGGAGGCAAAGGAAAAGGCCCTTACAGGACTGATGTACGCAACCAATGCTGTTAGAAACAACTGGGCTGATGTGAAGCTGATTCTTTTTGGTCCTGTGGAGGATCTGGTTGCTGAAAATGATCCAGACACGGTTTCAATGATTGAGGAGTATTCGAGACTCAGTGAAAAACCACTGGCATGCAGAAGGATTGCGGAAATGAAAAATTATGTTGAGAAAATTGAGGACAAAACAGATGCTGTTTATGTTGGAAAGATAATCTCAGATCTCATAGCTGAAGGCTACACGCCGCTTGTTTTCTGATCACCCAATCCTGAACCTTTCCGGAAATTTTTTACCCTGAATGTGTATTCTGAAAAAGTCATCCCCGTGGCAGCTCTTGCATTCCACACCCCTTTCCATGTGGATCGTCAGCAGATTTCCGTTGCTTGGAGCGAATGGATCGGGGTAGCCGTGGCATGATCTGCAGTCCATTTTTTCAAGATCAAAATCGGTGTGGCATTTCCTGCAGTCTGAATACTTGCTGTGGTGAAGTTCCCCCACTTCACTCACCTCGTCTTCTCCCCTTGTATGGCAGTAAACGCAGAACCTTGAACCATCCAGATGTCCCTGAATGCTGTCTGCTTGGGGTACGTACTGTCGGGTAGGGTTCATGTGGCAGTTTTCACAGACAACCTCCCGATTTTTACCTGCTTCATCAGCTGGTTTTGTCTGAGATGGAGCTGGAGTGATTTTTTCAGCTGTTGCAGGTGTGGGTGTTTTTTCAGGAACCTCAGGTTTCGGGCTTTCCTGTATGCACATTAGAAAAAGCGGAGTCAGGAGTATCACTGCAAAAAATAGAATTGTTTTTCCGTTCATGGTAAATCAGATGGGGGATCACTGTTCAACAAACCTGTTGGCACTCTGATGCAATCCGCCAATATCTGTTCCATGGCAGACGGTGCAGTATTTACCTCTCGGAAGGTGTATGTTAACAAGGTTTCCATAACTTGGCTTGGTTGGATCCGGGTATGCATGGCAGTTCTCACAGACAGTCCTTCCCTCTTCAATTGGCTGTGGAATGCTGATCTTATCAGGAGTTCCATGGCATACCTGGCAGTCTATGTTAATCGTTCCGGGGCCAACGTGTATCTTGTGTGGATCCCATCCATGACAGTTCCCGCAGAGCTGTCCTCCTTGAAGGTGTGGAACGTAATCATTTGCCTTGGAGTGACAGACAGTACATTCAACAACAGGTCCTTTTGATTCTGCTTTCTTTGGAGTTGTTTTCGGTCTGGGTGTGGGGGTCTTTTCAGGTGAAGGGGTTTTCTCTGCTTTTGGGGGCGTGGTCTTCTTTGGTGTGGGGGTTTTCTCTGCTTTTGGTGTTGTTTCTGGCTTCTTTTCCTGCTGGGCACATCCAAGAATCAGAGCTCCCAGCAGGATGAGTGCAAAAAGTAAAATTACTTTCCTGTTCATACTGAATCACATATATCTTGAATATATTAAGATTGCGATTGATTTCAGTGAGTGCTTTCCTTTCAGATGCTTAGATCAACTCTGATTCCTCAAACACCTCGATGCCTCTGCCCGAAATTGTAAACGGTCTCGGTTTTCTCTGGTGGCCTACCCTCCTCATTTTTATGATCTCAATGGAAAGTATCGCCTCATCAAGTTCATTTTCCCTGTATCTCTTGAGAACAATCAATCCGTCTGAAATGTACTCCATTATCCCGAATTTTGAGTTTGATGGATTTTCAATGCTGCTTTCTCCGGTGATGATGGCTGTGGCACCAATGGATTTGACCACGGTTCTGATATTTGAAAGAAATGAGTACCTTCCTGCATCGTCAAAAAGCGTTTCCAATATGGTGAGCGGATCAATCAGAACTCTCGACGGTTTCATATCCTCAAATATCCTTCTCAGATGGTCTTCAAATCCCTCGACTTTCCTTTTAACCTCTTCAGCATCAAGCCTGACAACAACAAGTTTCTGAGCATGGGCGGAGAAGTCCATGCCATACCCTTCAGCTGTTTTTACTATGCCATTTTCATCCTCATCAAAGCTTATTATCAGACACTTCTCTCCTTTTTTCAACCCTTCATAAATGAAATGGAGCCCAAGTGTTGTTTTTCCTGTTCCGCAGGCGCCAATCACAGAGATAAGATAACCTCTGGGTATCCCGCCTTCAAGCATCCTGTCCAGACCCTTTATTCCTGTTGAGGCAACCTCCATCATCATACCACCCTCTCGTACTGGGTTATGGTAAACCCGCTTCCGGGATCGATTCTTATCTGAAGCCTTGAAATTTTCTCCCTTTCAAGAAACGGCATCAAACCGGCAAGCTTCATAAAGTGCATCCATCTTCCTGCCCACATCCTCTGATTTTCCCACTGAAAGAGAATAACCCCATCTGAGTTTGAAAGAATCTGGTTTTCAACGTCCCTGTCAAGAACGTCCTTCGTCAGAATTCCGAGTGTCAGTAGATTTTTTCTGAATGAGAGTTTTCTGATCCCTATCAGTAGATGTATGAATTCATTTTTTTCTGTCTCCAGAAGTGATGCTCTGTAAAGATCTGTTATGGAGTCTATGACCACAATTGAATTTTCCTCAATCCTGTCAAACAGTTTCATGAACTCCTGAATCACCTCACCCTCTCTTTTCAGATCAAAAATTGTAAAATCATCCTCACCAATCCATCTTCTCGGAACAATGCTGTCCCAGAAGTAAAATTTTTCCAGACTGTCAACCTTTATGCCGGTGTTTTCTGACACATCTTCCTCTGCAGGAAAGGTGTTTTTGATTTCTCTGAAAACTTCTGACTGATTTTTTGTAAATGCAATAACCCTCTTTCTGGTTTTCCTGTTCTTCACAAGGATGTTGTATGCAAACTCACTTCCCCCAGCTCCGGGCTCCTCAAGAATGTAAACAAGTCCCTCCTTCAATCCGTCGTATCTGTCTATTATCTCTATTCCTGTTAAAAAACCCAATCAGATCACCTCAATAATTGCATCGCACATGAGTGATGCCTGCGCAAAGTAAACGGGATCCAGCTCATTATCCAAAACGAGAATTACCGCAATAAAACCCTTAAACCTGATCTTTCCTGTAAGCTGCCGGAGAAACTTCATAAGTGAATCGCTGGATTTGTAAAGGGAGATGGTGGAGAGAGAGTCAATGTAAATAAATCTTGGAGTTGAGTTCACGAGCTCCATCGCCTTCTCAATTGATACGGTTAGCTGAATTGGGTTCGGGGATTCCACATAAATACAGCTGTTATCGCTGCCAACATTGTTGGAAAACTGTCTTGTGACAACATCTATGAAAACAAGATTATCCAGATCAGCTCCAGCTCTTTTCAGATGTTTTTTAAGTGAGCTGCAGGGCTTGTTGAGGGAAACATAGACGACCTTCCCCATTGCTGTCAGAAATCTGATGAGTCTCTCAAATGAGTCAAAATAAGATGAGGGTGGAGTTCTGATAAGAATTACGTCAGACCCCTTCTTTATCTCCTCCAAGAGTTTTCTTTCCAGAGGCGAATGCCCCACTGTTCCCGTCACCGGTATCCCACCTGCCTGAGGCCAGATTCCTGTTATGGTGAAGCGACACATACTGTCGATTTCCGAACATTATGTCGGTTATTCTTATTTAAAATTAACTCGCTATTTTGAAAGGAATGCCAAGAGAATCGGAGAATATTTAAACTCAGAACTGAATCACAGCCTCTTGAGGGGCCGTGGGGTAGCCTGGTTATCCTTCCATCTTGGGGGGGTGGAGACCCGAGTTCAAGTCTCGGCGGCCCCATCTGATTTCAAGAATTCCATCGATCCGTTTAAATCTCAGAAGACAGCCTGGCGAGAATCTCATCTGCCATTCTGACAAAAACCTTTCTGGAAGATGAGAATATACCCGAGAACCTGAGATGAAAAACAGTTTTTCCGTTCTGTGCAGCTTTTTTAAGGAGTTCATCGTATGGAATGACCGCAAACACACCCATATGCCTGAAATATTTCAGCTCGTTTGACTCCACCATGTTCACTATGAAACCTTCGTGTATGCCACCGATTGATGAGATGTATTTCAAAACCTTTATTGCATCCATGTAGGCAGGTTTAACATCTGCTGTAACTATAAAAATATGATCAGATAGCCTCAAGGGATAGACTACATATTTGGAGAGTCCTGGAGCCAGATCAAGTAGGATGTAGTCGTATCTGGATTTCAGATACTCAAGAAAGCTCCTTAGTTTATCGAAATCTATCTTTTTCTGAACATCAACAATTGAATCTGTTGGGATAACATGAAATTCTGCATCCTTCAGCAAGATCTTTCCTGTTATCTGGGCCAGTTCAGCCTTTTCATTGAGGTAGTGTGTCAGGGTTGCAGAAGGGGCCTCATCAAGATACATGTGGATATTGGGCAGAGCAAAGTTCAGATCCATTACAAGCACCTTCTTGCCCTTCAGGGCGAGAGCTGAAGCAAGGTTTATCACAACAATTGTTTTCCCCACGCCTCCCTTTCCGGAAGGAAAAGCCAGAATCCTGCCCTTAGGGCGCCTCAGTTCAAAGTATCTCAGAACAATTTTTTCAAGCTTTTGCCTGAACTCCTGCACTTTTTCGGCTTTCATGATGATCTGGAAATTATCAGAGTATTCTTGGAGATCTCCCCTCCACCTTTCTCTCCCGGAGTATTCTGTGTTTTTCCACCATCTGCCCCCTGATCTGCTCGATCTCAGATGAAAGTTTCTCCATGAACTTTTTTATTTCCTCAATTTCACGACTGAACTCCACCATTGCATTCTTGAGAGCGCCAGTGTCTTCACCTTCAAAAACCGTTTCTACGTCTCCTGATCCTCTCTGAACATCTTCCTCAAGTTTTGTCATTCTTTCAGAAAGTTTTCTCTCCAGAAGCTCGATCTGATTCTCGATCTCAGATTTCAGGATGCTTTCGAGATTCTGATTGTTCTGTGATGCTTTTTCGATCTTTTCATTCAGCACTTCAATGCGATCTTCAGCAGATGAGATTCTGTTTTCAAGGGTCGATATCCTGTCTGCACACTCTCTCATCATTTTTTCAAGTTCAGGCAGGGTGCTGTCCAGTACATCTTTCAGCTCCTCAAACAGGGAGTCCCACTTTTCAAGTCTGTTTTCGAACTCCATTATCCTCACCATTTAACTCCCTTCATCATTGATGAATTTCATGTTTTACTGCCAGGCAGTTTACTTTTTAAAGACCTTCTGAATGAACAAATACGGTAAAGGGCCTCATTTCTGAACTCTAAGGCTGGAGATGAGGAGTGCACCTCTTGCCGATGCAGTCAGGGGATTTTCCGGTGAAATCACAGACACTGGGGAGCCAAGTCTGTCAGAGAGCCTTGTCTCAAACTTTTCCTTGAGTCCGGGTATCTCCGCCATCCCGCCCGTCAGGATGAACTCAGACTGGAGAACTTTTCTGTACATTTTGAAGTTAAACTCAGCCAGAGAGGGCAGGTATTCCATTATAATGAAGTCAACAAGGCTTTCTAAGTATCTATCCACAGGTCTGTTGATCGCTTCATCTATCCTGAAGGTGTACATCCCCTTCTCAAAAAGCTGAACACTCTCCTGAACACTCTTCCATTCCCTGAGATTCGCGTATTTTTCCTTGTACTCTCTTGCAGTTGCCAGATCCACATTGACAGCACCTCTTGTCTCATTCATTATCTCGTTCTTGATCCACCTGTCAACCAGATCTCCTGACACCTCTCCGGTGACCATGCTGAATATTATCTCACCCTTTCTGACCGCCACAATGTCTGTTGTGGTGGACCCTGCATTTACAACAACAAATGTTCTGTCAAGCATTCCAAGACCATCGGGAAGTGCAAGGGCTGATAGAAATGAATCATTCCATACTTCCTTTCCCGCCCATCCAATGGGGATCTGACTCACAACCTTCTTGAAAAGCTGAACTCCCTCTTCAGACTCAGTTGAGGGTATGCCATATGTCACATAGGTGTTTTCAGGAATTCCATATTCTGCAGCGATTCTTGTGAGGAATATCTTTAAAAGCTCAGCCTCCTCCTCAGTTCCCGGAAGACCTCCTCTGAGCATATAAACTGCTTCATCGCCGTAAAGTTCTGCAGCCTCATTTCCGATGATGTAGTCCTTTTCTCCAGTTACAGGATTCTCCCGTTCCTTGACACAGGTTTCGACTATTATAACCTCATCTCCTCTGGCAATTACGGTTCTCTGAGAACCGACCTTTATCCCGACAGGATCTGTTTTGCCCTTTGGCTTTGATTCATCCTCCTTTTCAGCATTATTGGTTGCATCTTTTCCCTCATGCTCCATAACAGACACCATATTTAAGACTTCTAAATTTATATTTAAATCTTGCCAAAAAACCAAAAACATCAGAGCAGGCAGAAGAGGTTTGTGACATGCATAACAATGCAATATAGAAAGCCAAAATAACTCATCCTTCAGGATACAGAACTGGAGATGGGACAGGAGAAATAAAAAAATCTCTTCGGAATGGATCCATGCTCAGGAACCCAATTCCATCACATCTTCAAGGATGTCTAACTGACGTAATCTGTTCTCTGTAAAACTGAACTTCAATTAAAGAGAAAAATATTTATATTATGATCGATTAGAATTTATAACATGAAAACAGCACATTATATCTTAATTCTTGTGATTCTGCTTTTCATGTCAACTGTGATAGCTTTTCTTCCGATTGAAGATGAAAACCAGAAATTTGCATACATAACAAACATAGAAACAAAGGCAGAAAAAGTCAATTCCAGTCACGCTGAACTTCTCTTTCAGATTAACATAGGAAAATCAAAAGGCCTGAAGGATTTGAATCTTTCAGTAAAGTTCTTTGACGCTTCAACCAACCTCCTTCTTTATAAATTCACCAAGAAAGTTTCTGATGGTGGTGAGTACGCGCTGGAAGAGATGAAGTGCACAGTTAAAAAAAGCCGTGATTACAGGGTGAGAGTATCCCTCGAGAAAGATGGCAGGATATATTCATCAAGGGAGATAAACATACTCGGGCTCTCTCAGCTCCCACCAGATGAGGAGAGGCTTGAGCTGATAATAAAGGGTGCTGACTTTTCTGTTGTTGATAAAAAAGAGAGTGTAGTAAAGATAAGATCCACCTACTACATTGAAAGTCCAGAAACCATGGAGAGAGTGAGATTCAGGATAAAGGCGATACAGCTCGAATCAAACCTGCTTGTTGACGATTTCTGGGAGGAGAGGAGGGTTGAAGCTGGAAAAACAAATCTTGTACAGTTCAACATGAGCCTTGTTGATAAATACAACTACAAGATAGTCCTTGAGGTTTGGACTGAAAATCACGTGGTTGATAAAAGGGAGGATGTCGTTAAACTCAACCCAGAAGAGTACAGGGAGGAGGGTGCAGAAGAAGAGGTGTTTAAGGTTGAGGATTTTGTCAGGGAAGAGATGAGAAAGACACCTGTACCTTCATACAGGACAGATTATCCCCCAAAGGATGTTCCTGGATTTGAGACAGCTCTGCTTTTAATTTCAGGAGGTGTAGCACTGTGGATGATGAGAAGGAAATAAAAAAGATAGTTCAGATCATCGCAGGAATACTCGCATTTGTTGGAGTTGTTGGACTTTACATCAACATCAATTCGGCGATAGGGATGTTTTTGGATTACAGAAAGGCAACATTTATCAGAATAATCCTTGACATCGGAATAATTGTGACTGCTGTGTTTTTACTGAGCAGAATCAAAAAATAAGTTTTATGTGAGTTTCCCCTCCATGAAGTCCTGATATGCTTTGAGATCGAAATGTCCGTGTCCGCTGAGGTTGAACACGATTACCTTCTCCTCATTGTTTTGCCTGGCTTTGAGAGCCTCATCGATGACAACCCTGATTGCATGGGTTGATTCAGGAGCGGGGACAATACCCTCTGTTTCCGTGAAGATCTTCCCTGCCTCAAATGTATCAATCTGACTCACAGCCTCAGCTCTTACGATTCCATGCCTGACAAGCAGGCAGAGAGTCGGTGCATCTCCGTGATATCTGAGACCTCCAGCATGAATTGGAGGAGGTATGAAGTCCTTTCCGAGTGTGTACATTTTAAGCAGAGGTGTCAGCCCTGCCGTATCTCCGAAATCATATCTGTATTCTCCCTTTGTCAGTGTAGGACAGGCTTCAGGTTCGACAGCTATGAAATCAACATCACCATCCTTTATGAATGGATAGACAAGTCCTGCAAAGTTGCTACCTCCACCAACACATCCCACCATCACATCTGGCTTTGCCTCCGCAATCTCAAGCTGTTTTTTTGTTTCAAGACCGATTATCGTCTGGTGGAGGAGAACATGGTTCAGCACGCTACCAAGACTGTAGTTCGTGTTTTCATTTTTCACAGCATCCTCGACGGCCTCACTTATGGCAATTCCCAGACTTCCCGGGTTCTCGGGATCTCTGTCAAGAATTTTTTTACCACTTTCCGTCATGTTCGATGGGCTTGGAATTACCTCTGCATTCCAGAGCTCCATAAGAACCCTTCTGTATGGCTTCTGATGGTAGCTTGCCTTCACCATGTAAACCCTGCAGTCCATTTCGAAAAGCCTTGTTGCAAATGCCAGTGCAGATCCCCACTGACCAGCTCCAGTCTCAGTTGTAAGTCTTTCAATTCCTTCCTTTGCATTGTAATACGCCTGTGCAACTGCTGTGTTCGGTTTATGACTTCCGGGTGGACTCACACCTTCATACTTGTAAAAGATTTTTGCAGGCGTCTTCAGAAACTTCTCAAGCCTCTCTGCTCTTATCAGAGGGGTTGGTCTCCAGAGTCTGTAGATCTCAAGAACCTCATCGGGAATTTTTATGTATCTCTCTCCACTCATCTCCTGCTTTAAAAGCTCCATTGGAAATATGGCAAGAAGCTTTTCAGGAGCTACTGGTTCATTTGTTTCTGGATCGAGGGGTGGTGGAAGGGGTTCTGGCAGATCTGGCAGAATGTTGTACCATCTGTCTGGCATTTCGTTCTCGTCCAGCAGTATCTTCTTATCCATGCCTCTTGGGTTTCTTCTTAGTATTTATGCTTTTTCCTTTTTCAGATGATAATTCCCTGAAATGACAATTCAAGAATGCAGATCATTACAGGCAATCGGTCTTCTGTCAACAAGGTGGACCTCTCTTCAATTGTTGCTGTGCAAGCAGATGGATATTGGACTGTATATCAGGCACCGTTCCTGCAAGATCGGATCAGAATAGCGTGCAAAATACAGGTCCTGATGGTGATGCTGAAAGCCAAATCCTGCAAAGATATTTTAAAACCTTCCCTTCCATTCTCCACCATTATGGAAACCCTGATGGAGTATGCGAGAAATGGAGTTGCACCTGAATGGCTGAGGGAAGTTGAAAAACACGAGGGAGTGGAGCGTGAAAAAATCCTCACGCTCATCAGTCAGGGAAAGGTGGTTGTTCCGCGAAATCTCAGGAAGGATGAAGATTTCATCCCGAGAGCAATCGGAAAGCTGGTGTCCACAAAAATAAACGCAAACATCGGCACCTCTGCTGACTGCATAAATCTCCAGGAAGAAATTGAAAAGGCAGTTGTGGCTCAGAAATATGGAGCGGATGCAATAATGGACCTGAGCAGTGGTGGTGATCTGGATTTTATAAGAAAGAGGATAATGGAGGTTGTTGATGTTCCCTTTGGTACTGTGCCGATTTATCAGATTGCAAGGGAGATGAACATTGCAGATGCAGATGAGGACGATTTCTTCAATGTTGTTGAAAAGCATGCAAGGGACGGAGTTGACTTCATGACAATCCATGCCGGAGTTTGCAGAACAACCGTAGAAAGACTGGAGAGAAGTGGAAGGCTTCTCGGTGTTGTGAGCAGAGGTGGCTCACTTACAATTGCCTGGATGAAGCATACAGGAATGGAAAATCCATATTATGAGAATTTTGATTATCTCCTGGAATTGATGAGGGAGTATGATGTTACGATCAGCCTTGGTGATGCTTTCAGGCCGGGATGCATTCATGATGCAAGTGACAGGGTCAAGTTCAGCGAGTTCATAATTCTTGGAGAGCTGACTGAGAGATGCAGGGCGGCTGGAGTTCAGGCAATGGTTGAGGGTCCTGGTCATGTGCCTGTTGATGAGATTGCCACAAGTGTGAAGGCTATGAAGTATGCAACTAACGAGGCTCCGCTTTATTTGCTTGGCCCTCTTGTTACCGATATTGCCGCAGGCTATGATCACATTGCAGGGGCAATCGGAGCAGCCATTGCCGGAATGCATGGAGCAGACTTTATTTGCTATGTAACTCCTGCAGAACATCTTGCCCTGCCAACGGTTGATGATGTCAGAGAAGGCGTGATTGCGTCAAAGATAGCCGCACACGCCATAGATCTGGTCAAGGAAGGACAGAAAGATAGGGCAAGAAGAGTCGATTATGAGATGAGTCTCGCAAGAAAGAATCTGGACTGGGAGAAGCAGTTCAGACTTTCGATTGATCCTGAAAGGGCAAGAGAGATTCATGCGAGAAGGAAATCGAAAGGAGAGACATGCAGTATGTGCGGAGATCTTTGCGCAATAAAGACAATTAATGAGGTAATGGGCAGAAGAGAGCAGAACGCCTGAATTGAGAGACCATAAATTAAATAAACTGAATTTCTGTTTTCATTTCTGAGCGGGGGTTGCCGAGCCAGGCCAAAGGCGGGAGACTCAAGATCTAATGGCTGAAAGAAGGAATCCTGTAATTATTTACGATAAATATAAAAGCGAATGGATAAAATGGGCAGAGGAGGAAGCCCCATCGGTGTACAAGAAATACAAAAACTACCTTGAAAAGTATTTATCGGGGAAGGAAATTAACACACCTGAAGAACTTATATCAGCAATTGACATAAAAAATAGGCATCTGGTTAATGCTGTTAGAAACTTCCTGAGATTTCTTGAAAAAACAGGTAAAATGAAGAAAAGCGAATTGATAGATTTTCAGGCTATACTGACCACCGAGAAAAGCCGTGAGAGATCGGAAGTTGAGAAATATATCGAAAACGAAGCAATCATCGAGGGTTACAACAACATTATTGGGTCGGGCAAAATCAAGAAAGCCAGACATCTCGGCTATAAGTTGCTGTTGTTTACAGGATTGCGAAAAACTGAAGTTATTGCCTTAATGAACCAGTTTGATAAGAGCATTCTTGAGAAATCCTACAAAGCGTTTAAACTTGAGCATTTGAAAGATAAAATAGCAATATATGATCTTGATCAAGTGAAAATCGAAACAAGGAAGAACAATACAAAAAGAGGATACGTTGCACTCTTCCCAATTGAGCTTGTGGATGAATTTGATGAGATCAGGGGATATACAGTCAACGAATCAACCTTTGATCCTGAAAAAATGTTTTCAAAAGATTTTCAGGCAAGAGATGATCTTAATTTAAGGGATAAAAGCGGTAAATTCATCTTATTAGCAAAACTGAGAAAGTTCCACATGAATTTTTTGAATGACAATGCATGGAGAGTCAGGGATAGACCAGCTGACTTTGATAAAATAGTAGAATTCATTCAGGGAAGAACACCTAAGACAGTAGGTGGCAGAAATTACAGAGAAAATGTCCAAATAGCTTCAAAAATTTACTATGAGCTTGTAGATCATTTCAAGGAGAATATTCCTATTGTTTGATTTACTTGAAAAAATGGGTTTCATAACTTGGCAAGTCTTTCAAGCAGATTTTTTCTCTTTTCTACATTCTCTTCAAGAACCTCTTGATATTCTTTCCTCAATTTTAAAACTTCTGTTTTTTCAACCATTATCTTAAATTTTGTGGAGAGTTTATTTAATTCTTTTTGTGTTCCTTTCAAGCCATTCAACGATTTCATCAATATCCATTACCTCCTTTGCAAGTTTTAGAATGAAATTGAATGCCTCATCATCTGTGGCTGTTATTTCATAACCCTCTGAATTCAGAATGGTTTCTGCGACCTCAAAGCCTGTTCTCTTGTTTCCATCAATGAATGGATGTGCACTGATAATTCCTCTCATCAAAACTGCCACTTTCCAGAACAACGGCTTTTCTGGATGGCTGTTTACCCAGTCAACAATGAATTCAATCTCTCCTATGTTCAGGATGCCTCTTTCTCCTCCGAATCTGTCTATCAAATAATCGTGAATTGAGATTATTTCCTCAACTGTGATCAGGGGTTTCTTAGATTTCTTCATGGTGGGTTTCACTGTGTTTTTTAATAAATGATTTTTCAGCAAGCCATGCAATGACTATATTCCTGATTTTCTCTGCGTCTTTGACTCCCATACCTTTTACATTCTTTAATATCTCGTACTGTTCTTTGTCCAGAGTGACCATAATTCTTACAGTATCTTTTTTGCGTGTTTCTTTCATAGTTATAACTAAAGAGATAGAAAAATTTAAATATTTCTCTTATCTTACTAATTAGTAATAAATAAGTAAGGTGATATAAATGCCCAAAGCAAACCTGAATGTGAGTATGGATGGGGAGATTGTTGAAATACTTCAGGAGTTCTGCAGGTGGAC
>WAMS01000026.1 GCA_015522195.1 Geoglobus sp.
GTTCATCGAGCAGGAAGAGAAGATGATCAAGGACATGATCGACAGGATAGCCGAGACAGGGGCGAATGTGGTGTTCTGTCAGAAAGGCATCGATGACCTTGCCCAGTACTATCTCGCGAAAGCAGGAATTCTTGCTGTAAGGAGAGTTAAGAAGAGCGATATCGAGAAGATCGCAAAGGCAACCGGAGCGAGAATTCTCACAGACCTCAGAGATATAAGCAGCGAGGATCTTGGATATGCAGATCTTGTCGAAGAGAAGAAGGTCGGCGATGAAAAGATGGTATTTGTTACAGGATGCAAGAATCCGAAGGCTGTGACGCTGCTTGTCAGAGGTGGAACGGAGCACATTGTTGATGAGATCGCAAGAGGAATTGAGGACGCAATAAAGGTTGTTGCTGTTGCACTTGAAGACGGAAAGGTTGTTGCTGGAGCTGGTGCTCCTGAAATCGAACTCTCACTCAGACTCAAGGAGTGGGCTCCGAGTCTTGGTGGAAGGGAGCAGCTTGCAGCAGAGGCTTTTGCTTCAGCTCTCGAAATAATTCCAAAGACCCTTGCCGAGAATGCGGGGCTCGATCCCATAGATGTTCTGGTGGATCTGAAGTCAGAGCATGAGAGGGGCAACAGGTTTGCTGGAGTCGATGTAGATACAGGAAAAATAGTGGACATGAAAGAGGCAGGAGTTCTCGAGCCACTGAGAATAAAGACACAGGCAATTGAGAGTGCAACAGAGGTTGCTGTGATGCTGCTCAGAATAGATGATGTCATCGCTGCAAAAGAGCTCAGCAAGGGCAAGGAAGGCGGTGAAGGCGGAGAAGAAGACATGGGCGGAATGGGTGGCATGGGAGGCATGGGCTTCTGAGCAAAAAATTTAACTCTTTTTTCTTTTAATTCTGTTCTGTGAAAGATCTTGTAAAAAGGGCATTTGAACTTGCAGGAATTCTCAGTAAAGAGGATGAGATTCTTGTTGTTACCCACATAGATGCAGATGGCATTACGTCAGGAGCCATAGCATGGAGAGCACTTGAGAGAGCAGGAAAGGATGTTAGAATAAGGTTCGTCAAGTCCCTCGATAAATATGAGGTTGAGAGAATAGCCGATGAAAACAGATTTGTATGGTTTACCGACCTCGGGAGCGGTCAGATCAATGATATATGCAAAAACATATCAGATTTCATAGTCACCGATCATCACGTTCCTGAAATCATAACAGACAACCAGCTCAACCCCCACATCTTCGGCTATGATGGCAGTTATGAGCTAAGCGGATCAACAACCACGTACATTCTTGCCAAGAGCATTGGTCTCAACCACGATCTGGTTACCTTGGCAATAGTCGGTGCAGTTGGAGACCTGCAGGACAGCAATTATGGAATGCTTGTTGGACTCAACAGGAATGTGCTCGGTGAGGGTGTTGCAAATGGCTACCTCGAGGCAAAGAAGGATCTGAGATTCTTTGGAAAGCAAACAAGACCTGTTTTCAAGATGCTCGAGTATACATTTGACCCCTACCTTCCGGGAATAAGTGGAAATGAGAGGGGTTCGATGGAATTTCTCGAGTCACTGGGTGTGAGGGTGAGGGAAAACGATTCGTGGCTAAGATGGATTGACCTCAGCGATGAGGAGAAAAGAAAGGTTACGAGCGAGATTGTCAGAATTCTGATTTCAAGAAACTACCCTTACAGCCTGATAATGAGGATCGTCGGTGAGAGCTACATACTTTTGGATGAGGAGGTGGGTACAGAGCTGAGAGATGCGATGGAGTTTTCAACACTCCTGAATGCAACAGCAAGATACGGGGAGGAGGATGTTGGTCTGGCAGTATGTCTCGGAGATAGAGGTGAGGGATACAGAAGGGCAAAATCCCTGCTCCAGAATCACAGAAGAAATCTCAGCAACGGTCTGAAGCTGATCGATGAAATTGGGATCGTGGAACTTGAAAACATCCAGTACTTCCACGCTGGAAGGAAGATACTTGACACAATCATAGGTATCGTGGCAGGAATGAGCTATTCCTTTGCAAACAGAAACAAACCCGTGATAGCATTTGCTGAAAACGATGATGGAGTCAAAGTCTCTGCAAGGGCAACGAAAACTCTTGTTGAGAGGGGTGTTCATCTGGCTCAAGCCATCAAAATAGCCGCTGAGAAGGTTGGAGGAACCGGAGGAGGGCACAGCATTGCAGCTGGAGCAACAATTCCCAGAGGTACTGAGGATGAATTTCTCAGAATCCTTGACAGAGTTGTCGGCGAGCAGCTTTTGAATTAAAAACCAAAATTTCGAAAAAGTTATTACTATAAACGAACTATGCGTGAATGGTGATGCGTGATGGCTGAAAAGCATAGAGACAAATCCCACCATGAGAGGCTTTTCAAGGCTTCCATGAGTCCTGTAAGAAGGCAGATTGTGGCTGCAATAGGAATTCACGGAAAGAGCAGGGATGAGCTCAAACAGGAGCTTAATGTCTCTGATTTCCAGCTTAAATTCAACCTTGACTGGCTTATAAGAGAGGGTTTTGTTGTTGAGGAAGAGGGAAAACTGAAGCTGACCGATGATGGTATAGAGCTTCTTGAAGCGGGCTAAATCCCCGGAGCATTCTTATTTTTGAACATATTTACCATCTCCCTGTAAAATTCACAGAACTCTCCTGAACCGATCATGACGTTCAGGTTGTTTCTGACTTCAGTGAATATAAGCACAAGATTCCCTGCAAACACCAGTCCATGTACCACATCACTCTTCCCCATGAGGTTCAGCCTCACCCTGTCATGCCACTTTGAAAAGATGAGCTCAAGCTCTCTGCTGAGTGACAGAGCGTAGACCTCTGCAGAACTGGATTCTGAAATGATCTTATCAATAACGCTGTACGCCATTTCCCCCCTATAGAACTCAACAATTTCCTTTCCGGTATGCATTTCAATCTCTTTCAGGGCTTTTTCAAGCATTTTTATTCTCTCGCTGAGTCTTGAGGAGAGAAGCTCAACGAGTCTGTTTGCGGGAATCGTTCTGAACCTTTTTGGCTTTCCAAAAGATTCAACAAAACCTCTTGTTTCAAGATTGTTAACAACCTCATAAACAGATGTTCTTGGTATCCCACTCTTTTCAGCTATCTCAGATGCCGTAAGCTCTCCGTTTCTCAGTAAAGCCAGCAAAACCTTTATCTCATACTCAGAAAATCTGAAATCCTTCAGGATCTGGACTATTGTTTCCATTGCTGATCAATTTTCCGCAATGCTTTTATAACTTTCGTAGTATGGACTACGACAGGTGATGAAGGTGAGATCAGGAATCATGCTCGCGATTGTGATAACCCTGATGTTCGCGCTGGGAGATGCATCTGCTCTGGAGTACAGGGACGAGCCTCACATCACTGCATACATCGCCCAGAACAACCACATAGATCTGGGTGAGGAGGCCACCCTGATGGTTGTGATGCAGAATGATGCAAGACTCTGGAAACTGGTGTACAGCACTCCCGAGGAGTTCAGACTTCTCAGTCAGAATCCTGAATACATGAAGATGCTTACAACTGCAATGAACGTTTCTGTTAAATTCGAAAGTGATGA
>WAMS01000027.1 GCA_015522195.1 Geoglobus sp.
AGAGCTTTGCAGAGGAAATCGAATAATTTCCCCAACAGGTTCATGCTTTTGACCGCAACCCCGTTAAACAACACGATAGATGACCTCTACAACCTTATAAAGATATTCACAGACGACACTCTGATTACTTTCAGAATGAAAAACATTCCGATTGACGAATTGATAAAGCAATACAAGAAGCTCAAGAGTGAGTACGAGGAAAAGGGAGATGAGGGAATCAAAAAGGAGCTGAAAAAAGTCGCTACCGAGATCAAGAGAAAGGTGCTTGATAAGGTAATGGTTCTGAGGACGAGGAAGTACATTCTGGAGCAGTTCAAAGACTTGAAGATAGATGGTAAAAAGCTGATTTTCAAAGAACCCAAACCATACAGCCTCGATTATTCTCCTTTCTACACAACCAAGTTTAACGAGCTGATAAAGCGCATATCCAGGAATATTGACAGAATTAACTTTGAGCATACGAAATTATATGGAGTCAGGTATATTGTGTTTGAGGAAGATGAAGGCTACATCGCTGTAGTTCCCGAGCTGCCGGGCTGCTCTGCCTTTGGTGAAACTGAGGAGGAGGCTTTGAAAGAGATTAAAACCGCAATTGAGCTGTGGATCGAAGCTGCGAAGAAGGAAGGCAGGGAGATACCCAAGCCGATGGAGAAGGAACTGCTCAAGGGGGTCATGGAGAACATCAGGGCAAATCACGGCTAAGTGATCTCAGCCTCTCTGAACCTGTATTCTTGGTAAGACTTAAGTAGTACTGTGTCTTACTTTAAATGTATGCTGAAAGTCAAAACCTCCTCAAAGGGGCAGATCGTTATACCAAAGGAGATAAGAGATGCGCTGGGGATAAAGCCGGGAACCGTTCTAAGCGTCCATGTGGAGGGCGGGAGAATTATCCTTGAACCATCTCCAGCTCCACCGGACATTTTTGTTGAGCTTGGAAAGAAGTCCGAGCAGATACTGAAGGAATCAAAAAGAGTTGACGACGAAAGATTAGGCAGGCTTTTGAGGAATCTCGGTGTCGAGAGCAGTGGTTGATACTGGCGTCTTTGTTGACTACATGGACAGAAAGTCCCCGCTCCATAGAGTAGCGAGAGCGGTGGTTGAGTCCATAGGCCAGCTGGAAGTCCTTTTACCGCACGTCACGCTTGCAGAGATATGCTATGTTTCCGCCCGCATTCTGAGAGAGGCAGGAATAAAGGAAGCTTTTGAAAAATCTGTGGAATTTGTTAAATGGTTGTACAGTCATCCTACCGTGGAAGTTGTGAGCTCCTTAGAACTTGACATCGAGGCGGCGAAGGTGAAGCTCGAATACGGCATTGCCATTGGAGATTGCTACATCCTTGCGCTATCTAAATTGAAGAATTGCAAAGCTGTTTTCAGAAAAAGGGAGAACGAAATGCCCGGAAGGATTGTGGAGGACTTTGATGTTATTTTTCTTGAAGATTATACAGGAGGTGATGAGGTTGTCTGAAATTGTTGGCGTAACCTACCCGATCCCAAAGCAGTTCATGGATCGCTTTTTCAAGGAAGGCAAGGATGTGTTTGTTAAACCCGCAACCGTCTGGAAACAATTAAAGCCGGGAATGAAGTTCGTATTCTATCAGTCCCATGAAGATACCGGCTTTGTTGGGGAAGCGAAGATCAAAATGATTCTTCTGCAGGAAGACCCGATGAAGTTCTTCGAAATCTACGGCGATAGAATCTTCCTGACTAAAAAAGAGCTGAAAGATTACATCGAATCTCAGGAAAGATGGGGTCACGGGAAGAAGAAGAGAAAGCTCTGGATGGCGGTTGAGCTTGAAGATATAAAGAAATACGATAAGCCAGTGAAGCCGAAGAGGTTCGTGCCGGTTGGAGGACAGTATTTGAGAGATGAATAAAAAATGGTCAACCATAAAACCCTCAATGAAATCAAAAAGGAAGGTACATATGCCCTTGTAAAAGCTCTCGAGCCGATAGGAATGGTAAGGTTCCCCCAGAGCTTTGATATTGGTAGCGGAGATTACACAAAAGAAAGGCGTGAATGGCTCGATGAGAGTGTAGAAGATATTATGAGGAAAATTAGGAAAGTTGATAAGTGAATTTTTAGCCGTTACGGTCTCCTAAGATCGATACTTTTTATCATGAACTGGAAAAGGATTCGTGAATTTGAAAGGAAAAGATTTGGTATAATTCCACTTTCACCCTGCACCCAACCCTTATCTAAACCATGACAGCCAAGTTTAATATGGAACTCATCCGTGAGGGTTTCAACATTCTCATCTCTCCATCCGCAATAGCTATCGATGAGGCTGTGAATCTGGCCTACACAAGTCTCTCCTCTCTCTTCATAGCAGGAAACAGAATCAGCATTCTCACAAGGATAAAGCACGGCTATGAGGTTGCCAGAGCCTTCACCTGTCATCAATTATTAACACTTCTTGAGAATGCACATCATCAGTCAATCTTCATCGAGCACGACCCATCCCTCTTCGAAAGCCTGACAGATGCTGAAGTGGTTGCCTTGGCTTTAAGAGACACTGCCAGCAGATGTGAAACCCTTGTTTACTACACAGGATCATCAGACGAGTTCTCATCAATCATCTCAAGACATGCAGACAGAATTATTGCAGTTACAAAGCACCTCCC
>WAMS01000028.1 GCA_015522195.1 Geoglobus sp.
CCGCTGAAACGGTGGAGGCTTTAACCCTTCACTGCCATGGTGGAATTGTGCTTGCCGGCCATAGACATGTGCCCTACTCCACAAAGCTCCTGAGGACGCACATAATTCATGCCGGATCTCTCAGCTCATACAAGGTTCTGATGCCTGACAACAACTACAACATTATCGAGGTTGGAGAGGAAAGCATAAGTCTCAGGCTCAGGTTCGTCGATCTGGGAGAGGTTGACATAGGAACCTTTACCCTCAAACCGGAAACACCTGAATCTCTGCTCAGGTATCACAGGCTGACCTCAACCATGAAAGTTCTCTTTGTTTCCAAGAAGGATTCCTGTAGAACCAAGCTTGCTGAAGCGATCTTTAACAGATTCTCACCTCACAACATGCATGCAATCAGTGCAGGAACTGAGCCGGGTGAAAAGCTGAACAGCATTGCAGTGGAGATGGCAGAAAAATTCAATTTGGAACTCACAAAACCAAGAAAGCTAACTGTGGAAATGGTGGAGGATGCCGATTACATTGTATCATTTGATGAGGATGTGGAGGGAATTGATGTGAATGAGATATGGAAAATTGAGGTTCCAGACTCAGAGAATGAGTTTGGCATGGTGTTGCAGAAGATCCAGGAAAACGTGAAACATTTGGTGAGACAGCTCCTCATGACATAACCATCTGTCTGTTGAAGTGTTCGAAGGCAAAATCAAAAAATGCAATGAGCTTTTTCCTTGCATTCTGGTCGTCTGGTGTACCGGCATAACCAATGTAGACGACTTTCTTACCATCTATCTCCATCACAGTACCATTTGGATAGAGAATATGGAATTCTGGAGTTCCGGTTGCTCCGAATTTCATTGCAAGAAGTCTTTCACTGTTGAAATCCACCTTTACAATGATAAATCTGTTCATAGCCTCTCTCAGATCACTGTATTTTGACAGGTCTTCAAGGAATGCTCTGCAAACGTAACAGGTATCTGAATGAATGTACACTAATACAGGTCTGTTTTCTGCTTTTGCTTTTTCCAGACCTTCCCCATAGGTGTAAAATTTAACAGGATACTCTTTTTTACCGGACTGGAGAGACTGCTGTGTGATGAAAAATATTCCTGAAATCACGAGAAGTGCTGCTAAGACATTGGCAACCCTTCTCTGATCCATGCAACTGTACCTCCATCAAGATTGACTATGTTTCTGTAACCCATTTCGGCAAGCTTGGATGCAGCAATTTTGCTCATGTATCCACTTCTGCAGTACACCAGAATTTTTGTGTTTTTATCTTCCGGTAATCTGTCCACGAATTCCTCAATTCTGTCGTAGGGTATCCATGCGTCTGTTCCGGGGATGTGTTTTTGCCGTGGAACGTGAACATCTATTACAAAAACATCTTCTTCCTGAATCATCCTGTAAAATTCCTTCGGGGAGACCGAGATGAAGGCTTTTTCCTTGGGAAAGAGCATATAGCTGTTGTAGAGCAGAATAGCAGCAATCACGCCGATAATGACTACTGTAATTATTTTTGCATTCATATTTTACGGCTTGTGTAAAAGTTAATAAATTTTTTGGCACAGTTATTTAGATGTTATGATGTCTTTCACTTTCAGAACCCTGACGGTATTGGTGGTTCCCGGCTCTCCGAATGGAAATCCTGAGGTGATGACGGCAGTACTGTCTCTGTGAAGATAACCTCTTTTCAGACATTCTTCAACAACACAGGTCAGGAGTTTTTCGGGACTTGATGAAAGAGGAAGAGCCACCAGCGGAACACACCCCCACACCACTGACATCCTTCTCAGAACCTGCTCTGAATGGGCAGCCACAATTATTCTGACAGGTGGTCTGTATCTGGAGATCTGTACTGCAGATTTTCCTGTTCTTGTGAATGTTATTATTGTATCTGCTTCTGTCTCGGAGGAGATCTTAGCTGCAGAACCTGCAATTGAGCTGGATGTATTTTTCGCTGGATGATCCTGCAGAAATTTATAGATGGATTCAGCTTTCCTTATAACTCTGTCCATAACTTTTACAGCCTCAACAGGATGTTTTCCCGACGCAGTTTCCTCTGAAAGCATGAGCGCATCGCTCCCATCCAGAACAGCATTTGCAACATCTGTAACCTCAGCTCTCGTCGGTGAATTTTGAACCACCATTGATTTGAGCATCTGGGTAGCGGTGATTGCAGGTTTGCCCAGTTGATTTGCCAGCCTGATTATCCGCTTCTGGATTACGGGTATTTCTTCAACCGGCATCTCTATCCCGAGATCACCTCTTGCAACCATCACAGCATCAGACACCCTGATGATCCTTTCAAGATTTTTTACAGCCTCTCTTTTCTCGATTTTTGCTATGATGGGTGTATCCGAGCCTTTTTCGGTTATGATTTCTCTTAAAATCTGTATGTCGTTTGCATGCCTTACAAAAGACTGAGCTATCCAGTCAACACCCTCTCTGATACCGAATTCGATGTCTCTGATATCCTTATCAGTAACAGAAACATCCTTTGAGAGTTCTGAAAAGCTTATTCCCTTGTAGGATGTTAGATGACCACCTTCTACAACTTCCGCCTTGACTTCAGACAAACCTTCTGAAATAACTCTCAGTTTGATAGTGCCATCTGCCAGATAAACGGTTTCTCCCTTTCTCAAATGTTTCAGTATCTCGGGATCGGTTACAGGTATTGTTCTTCCGTCTTCGTGATTTTCAGATGACAGGGTCACAGTTTCCCCTCTGTGAAGTGTTACAGGAGATCTGAGCCTGCCAATTCGGGTTTTGGTTCCTGAAAGATCCATGAGGATTGCCACATGCTTGTTTGAAGTTTCAGAGATGTCTCTTATCTTCCTTATCATTTTTCTGTGATAGCTGTGATCTCCAAAGGACATGTTCAGTCTTGCAACATCCATTCCTGCCGTCACAAGTTCAGACAGTATCTCATCACTGTCAGAGGAGGGGCCGATTGTGCAGATTATTTTCGTAAATCTCATGGATAATAGAAAAGCCGTTAACCTATTAAATTAACTGAGGCAACAAAAATAAAAGGGGTAATTTGTTTATATCAGCTGCATGAGCTGTGGCACTTGCATATGCCGGTTGATCTTTTTCTCACCCTGACAATCTTCATGGTTCAAAGTTTTTCGTCAAATGTATAATAATGTTTCGGTTGGGGATCTGAGATCATAATTGTAATGTTACCACCCCATCATCATGGGGCAGCCACCATAGCCACCATATCCATATCCGTTTCCACCGTTCTGATATCCAGGATAACCATATCCGGTCATCCATGGTGGGAGATCTGGCCCTTCTGGTTCTTCAGGTATGTCAAATCCAGGCATAAATCCATTTCCCATCATTCCGTAACCCATCATGGGAAATCCAAAACCGTATCCGTACCCGCCTGTATGGGCTGATGCCGTATAGAGCAGTGCCAGTAGGAGCAAACCGACACCTGCACCGATACCGATTTTGACATGTTTTCTCATTCCACATCACCTCTGAACAAAAACTGACCTTTCAGGCAAATAGCTGTATGGGATTAAAATGAAGACGAAATAAAGATTCATTCTGGTTTAAATGCTTCATCACTCTACGTGAAATTTCAGAAAAACAAATAAAGGACTAACAGATCTGTTTGTTATTTCTGAGTTGATGTATGAAAAAATTGTCAGAAAAATGCCATCAGAGTTTTCCAATCAGTTCCGGACTGACCTTCAGAGTTTCTTCTCCTGGCTCCCAGCTTGCGGGGCAGACCTCTCCGGGATGCTCTCTTGTGTATTTTGAGGCCCTCAATCTTCTCAAAATTTCTGCAGCGCTTCTCCCAATGCTCAAATCATGCTTCTCCATGTGAACGATCTTTCCGTCAGGGTCTATTATGAATGTTGCCCTCCAGCTCAGCCCCTGATCTTCGATGTATGTTTCATAGCTTCTGCATATTTTTCCTGCAGGATCGGCTACAAGAGGATATCTGACCTTTTTTATTGCCGGAGATGTCTGAGCCCAGGCAAAGTGCACATACACGGTATCTGTTGAGATTCCAAGGATCTCTGCTCCCTCCTTCTGAAATTCATCGTAGTATTTTGCAAGTTCTTCAAGCTCTGTTGGACACACAAAGGTGAAGTCTGCCGGATAGAATGCAAGAACCACCCATTTCCCCTGTTCAATGTATTCACTCAGTCTGACCGATTTTATCTCTCCATTCTGATACGCTTCAGCCTCAAAATCCGGTGCCTTTTCACCAACATTTACCATTTTCGCACCTCCTTAGTTGTTAACATTTACAAAATAGTATACTTTATAAACTTTTCGGATACTTTTTTTGAAATGAACGATACTTCAGTCTATGCTGCATAACATTGCATTAATCAGGCTCGGTTCTCTCGTTTGCAGAACGGATTTTCTGAAAAGTGGCAGGTCTCTTGATAAGCTCGGTATAGAGAAACTCGCGGGAGCAGCACTTCTTAAATACCTTAAAAGAGGGTAAAACACAGTTTCATTATTTTTTTATTTAATGCTGCTTCAGGGAAAAGAATTTATGGGTTGTTCTTCATTATAAACATATGAATGGATTTCACATGTTCCCTTTCGGATATGGATTTGGCTTCTTTGGATTCTGGATGATATTCTGGCTGGTCGTATGGATTCTGATCGCATATCTTGTCTATCAGGATGCTGAAAAAAGAGGAATGAATGGTTTGCTCTGGTTGATTCTTCTTCTCATACCTATGGTAAACATAATTGCCCTGATAATCTACATAGTAATAAGGGAATCTCAGCCTCAGCCACGGAAACAGGAGGTAGAAAAAACACCTCTCGAAATCCTCAAGGAAAGGTACGCAAAAGGTGAAATTTCTCATGAAGAATACGAGAGAATGAGGAGGGAACTTGAGAAATAATGGGTGAGAGAATGAAGGATGGGAAACACACAATGCATGAAGGGCATGAAGGAATGAGTCAGGAAGGGGACATGGTTCGGAAGAATGAGAGAGGCATGCATGAAATGCACGCCAAGCACAGCACCCATGATCACCACAGACACATGATGGAAGACTTCAAGAGGAGGTTCTACGTATCGGCCATACTTACTGTTCCTATACTCCTGCTGTCACCACTGATACAGTCTGTTCTAAGGATTTCAATAGCGTTTCAAGGAGACAAATTCGTTCTTTTTGCTCTCTCCTCGTTTGTTTACTTTTATGGTGGATATCCCTTTTTCAGAGGATTCCTTGACGAAATGAGGAAGAGACTGCCCGGAATGATGACGCTGATTGCGGTTGCAATAACAGCAGCCTACGTTTACAGTTCTGCGGTTGTTTTCGGGCTCGAGGGCAAGTTCTTCTTCTGGGAACTTGCAACACTTATCGACATCATGCTTCTCGGGCATTACATAGAGATGAAATCTGTTCTCGGAGCATCAAGGGCTTTAGAAGAGCTTGTCAAAATAATGCCCTCCACAGCTCATCTGATGAAGGGAGATGAGATTACAGAGGTTCCGGTTGAACAGCTTAAGAAAGGAGACACTGTCCTGGTCAAGCCGGGAGAAAAGATACCTGTTGACGGAACAGTCAGGGAGGGAGAGAGCTACATAGATGAGTCGATGCTCACCGGAGAGAGCAAGCCTGTGCTTAAAAAAGAGGGAGATGAAGTCATTGGTGGGTCAATCAACATGGAGGGGTCTCTTGTTGTTGAGGTGAAGAGAACGGGCAAAGAGACGTATCTCAGCCAGATAATCGAGCTTGTCAGACAGGCTCAGGAAAGCAAATCAAGAACTCAGGATCTTGCCAACAGGGCGGCATTTTATCTTACCATAATTGCTCTGGGCGTTGGAACGATAACACTTGCAGCATGGCTCACATTTGGGAAAGAGCTTGCATTTGCTGTAGAGAGAGCCGTGACTGTGATGGTCATTTCATGCCCTCACGCTCTGGGGCTTGCTGTGCCGTTGGTTGTTGCTGTATCAACATCCCTGGCTGCAAAGAATGGTCTGCTTATCCGAGACAGACAGGCATTTGAAAGAACAAAAGATCTGCAGGCAGTTGTTTTCGATAAAACTGGAACTCTCACTGAAGGAAAATTTGGGGTTACCGATGTAATTGCATATGGAAGTGATGAGGACGATATTCTGAAAATTGCTGCAAGCATAGAGGTTCATTCAGAACATCCAATTGCAAGAAGCATAGTTGAGGAGGCAGAGAAAAGGAACCTGAAACTTGAGAAAGTTGATGATTTTAAGGCTGTCCCCGGCAAGGGTGTTGAGGCGATTATAAATGGAGAGATGTTCAGAATCGCCAGTCCCGGGTTTCTGAGGGAGTCGGGAATAGATGAGGGGGATGAGGCAAGGAAACTTGCAGAGCAGGGTAAAACAGTTGTTTTTTTGATGAAAGATTCTGAGCTGATGGGTGTGATCGCCCTTGCAGACAGGGTGAAGCCCGAATCAAAGGAGGCTGTGGCAAATCTCAAAAAAATGGGAATCAGATGCATGATGCTCACGGGAGATAACAAACTTGTTGCTAAGTGGGTTGCTGAGGAACTCGGCCTTGATGAGGTCTTTGCCGAGGTTCTGCCCCATGAAAAAGCAGAGATAATTGAGAAGGTTCAGATGGATTACATAACAGCAATGGTTGGAGATGGCATAAACGACGCTCCAGCCTTGGCCAAAGCAGATGTCGGGATTGCCATTGGTGCAGGCACAGACGTTGCCATTGAAACTGCGGACATAATTCTTGTGAGAAGCGATCCGAGAGATGTTGTTGAGATAGTGGAATTATCCAGGAAAACGTACAGGAAGATGATACAGAACCTGATATGGGCAACTGGCTACAACAGCCTTGCAATTCCTCTGGCTGCCGGAGTTGCGTACAGCCTCGGAATTCTGCTCACACCGGCAATGGGTGCAGCACTGATGTCTTTAAGCACAGTAATTGTTGCCATAAATGCAAGGCTGCTGAAATAACAGGTTGTTAAAATAATTTACAAAATTTTTTCAAACTGGAAATAGTTAGGTATATAGTCTTTGACAGACAAAATTTTACTGTGAGTGAGGAAAAAATTAAGTTAAAGGTCAGTGGAATGACATGCTCATCCTGTGCAAGGAATATAGAGCATGCAGTTTCACAGGTTGAAGGAGTGCAGAGAGCAAATGTGAATCTATCAACAGAAACTCTTTTTGTTGAGCTTGAACCTGAAAAGACCAGTGTCGATGAGATAAAAAAGGCTGTTGAAGACATAGGATACAAGATTGTTGAGGATACAAAAACTGTGACCGTGAAAATAGGCGGAATGACCTGTGCTTCCTGTGTGAGAACAATAGAAACAGCACTGGGAGAGCTTACCGGAATCAGGAATGTCAGTGTAAATCTTGCAACAGAATCGGCAAGAATCGTATTCGACCCTACAAAGACAACTGTTGATGATATTAAAAAAGCCATAGAGGGTGTTGGCTACAGATTTCTGGGGATGGAGGGTGAGGAGACCAAGGCGGAAGAGGTGAAAGAGGACTATGTAAGGATGATGAAGAAGAAACTGGCATTTGCAGCATCCATCGGTACCGTTCTGCTCATCCTTCAGTACGGGAGGTATGTTGGCCTTCCTGAAATCCAGTACAACAGTCTGATTCAGTTTGTGCTGGCAACGCCAGTGATGTTTTATTCGGGAAAAAGCATGTTTTCAGCCGCAATAAGAGCCGTGAGGCACGGAACGCTGAACATGGACGTGATGTATTCGATGGGTGTCGGTTCTGCTTACGTGGCGAGCATATTTTCCACCGCTGGAGTTCTGCCTGAGGAGTATCTGTTCTATGAGACTGCAGTTCTGCTTCTTGCGTTCCTTTTGTTAGGAAGAACTCTTGAGGCAATAGCAAAGGGAAGGACAAGCGAGGCGATAAAGAAGCTTGTTGGTTTGCAGGCTAAAACAGCCACCATTGTGAGAGACGGAGAGGAAATTGAAGTTCCTGTTGAGGATGTCGTGGTTGGAGATGTTGTCATAGTGAAGCCGGGAGAAAAAATCCCCGTTGATGGAGTTGTCATTGAGGGCGAGAGCTATGTTGATGAGTCGATGATAACGGGAGAACCCATTCCAAATCTGAAAAAGTCCGGAGATGAGGTGGTTGGAGCAACGATTAACAAGAACAGCGTTCTCAGGATACGGGCAACAAGAGTTGGAAGCGACACACTGCTTGCCCAGATAATAAGGCTGGTTGAGGAGGCCATGGGGAGCAAACCACCCATACAGAAACTTGCTGACAGAATAGTCACCTACTTCATACCTGTGGTGCTGACGATAGCCATCTCTTCATTCATCTACTGGTATTTCATCGCAGATGTTCCGGCTCTGTTTGCATTCACAACACTTGTGGCAGTCCTTGTCATAGCCTGCCCCTGTGCTTTTGGACTTGCAACACCCACGGCCCTGACAGTGGGAATGGGCAAGGGAGCTGAGCTTGGCATACTGATAAAGAGTGGTGACGCCCTTGAAATCGCAAGAAAGGTTACAACAGTAGTTTTCGACAAAACCGGGACTCTGACAAAAGGAAAGCCGGAGGTAACAGACATCGTTGCTTTTGGAAGTGACGAAAGTGACGTTCTGCTACTTGCAGCCATAGCCGAGAAGAGGAGTGAACACCCTTTGGCTGAGGCAATTGTAAGAAGGGCTGAGACAGAGGGTGTTGAGATAAACGACCCTGAAAAGTTTGAAGTTATAGCAGGGAAGGGAGTAGTGGCATCATTCAATGGAAGTAGAATTCTGGTTGGAAGCAGGAAGCTCATGACAGAAAACGGATTGAAAGTAGATGAAAAGATAGAGGAAATCCTGCAAACTCTGGAGAAAGAGGCAAAAACTGCCATTCTTGTCGCATCCAATGGTAAAATAATTGGAGCGGTTGGCATTGCTGATACGATAAAGGATTCTGCCATTGAGGCAATTGACGAGCTCCACAGAATGGGGAAGAAAGTAGCAATGATAACGGGTGACAACAAGAGGACTGCCGAGGCAATAGCAAGAAAGCTTGGGATAGACACCGTTCTTTCAGAAGTTCTTCCACATCAGAAAGCTGAGGAAGTTAAGAGGCTTCAGGAAAATGGTGAAGTTGTTGCATTTGTCGGAGATGGCATAAACGACGCTCCAGCCTTGGCACAGGCGGATCTTGGAATTGCAATAGGAAGCGGAACTGATGTGGCCATTGAAAGCGGAGAGATAGTGCTGATGAGGGATGATTTGAGGGACGTTGTTGCTGCGATACAGCTCAGCGGGAAAACTCTGAACAAAATCAAGCAGAATCTGTTCTGGGCTATGATATACAATACAATCCTGATTCCTGTTGCTGCTGGTTTGTTTTATCCTGTCTTTGGGCTTGTCTTCAGACCTGAGTGGGCTGGACTGGCAATGGCAATGAGCAGCGTTAGCGTTGTGACAAATTCACTGCTGATGAAAAACTACATCCCGCCGGTAAAGAGGGATAAATAATCGGATCTATTATTTTTACAGGGGTGTTTTGTTGATTGAAATTAAAGGCCAAAAGAACTCGCGAAGATAAGACCTGAGAAATACATCATATTCCAGCACTTTAACCTGCTCTCTGCATTAACTGTTTCTGAGGACATGATGCCTCAGCTTTGTAATTCAGTGGTGAGGACTTCGCAGACAGAATTTTGAGAATGGAAGAGGGGAGGATGAAGAGCGATGAGCGGAGAAATAATCGAAAGAAGAACGGTGAAGTCCTGGCACGGGCTTGAGTTTGAAATCGTCGTATGGAGCAACTGGCGGGCTAAGATAGGCTTCATGATTCATCCTCAGGTAGCCAACTTCATGATGCGTCACGGCCTTCCGGAAAGTGTTAGAGGTAAAATGGAAGTACTTCATGAATTTGGACACGTTCAGACATTTCCGTTCGTCCTGATTTACTATCTGCCCTTTCTTCTGTTTTCCAGCATCTCTGATATTTATGAGTTCATTGTGGTGACAGCCGGCATGCTCCTGTTCTGGGAGGTTCTTGCCGAGATGTATGTGTTTGCAAGATTTGAGGGATATCTGAGTGTTTACAGGAAACATGCTTCTACACTCACCCTGATCTACTGGATCGCTCTTTCAATGCTCCTTATCTTCCCCTTTATTCTGGTGCTGTGAAGTCCGCTTTCAAGCATCCTCAGGTAAGCCCACACATGGACAATCTTTATAAGCAGATACGGGATGGGATGTAATGCTTTCAATGGAGTCCCTGATGTCGCTGGATACAGCATGCTATCACGATCTCCCTTGACGAAGGTGTTTCTGTGTGGGGCCCGTAGCTTAGCCAGGTCAGAGCGCCCGGCTCATAACCGGGCGGTCGAGGGTTCAAATCCCTCCGGGCCCATTCCCATTCACGTGTGTTTTTAGCCTCATGTGGTTTCCTGTCTGTTTTGCAAGTCTCTCTTCATCCGAATATCTTGGAAGTTTCATAATGCCAGAACCTCTTGCTTAGATATGTGGAGTCTGATGATTCTTGGCCCCTCATCCTCATCGAAATGGTACTTTACAGCGTCTTTGATCAGAAACTTGATCACCACACAGTCTATCTGCCACTTTCTGATGGCACTGGCATCACCCGACAAAAGCCCTCTTTTCTTCTCTAACAAATGAGTCGTGGAGTAGACTGCTACATTATTCACAATCTCAAGATTCCTTTTATCGAAATCAGAGAGAGCCTTGACCACATGAACAGCCTTTCACCTTTCGTCGTAAAAAATCGTTAAATACTGAATCTGTAATGTTTTTTAATGTAAACTGACGCCTGAAATATCTTTTTGATTCTGATATATGGGAAAGGTGAGAGATATGGATGCTCAGGCACTGTCAAGAATAACATTAAAAAATAAAAAATAAGAATACAAACCATGCAGCCCACAATAGCCCAGATAATCGAAGAAATCAAAGCTAAAAAAGTCTTTCGGAGGACCAAG
>WAMS01000029.1 GCA_015522195.1 Geoglobus sp.
GCATAACATCCTGCTTTGATGGAGTTTCTGTTCTCCATTCAAAATCGGGATTGTATTTGCTCACAAGCTGTTCAAGAGTGTCATCAACATTGTCAGGAACTGTTTCTCCGGCTGAAATCTGTATGGTTGTATCACCACCTATCTGCTGGACCTGCTGTCCCAGTGCCTGATAGCTTCCGCTAAATGAATAGACACCTTCATCAGATGGAGCCTGCAGAATGTAGATTACTGTGAAACCGTCTGCTGCAATATCTGTCACTGTGAATGTCAGCTGATTTCCGTTTTGCTGAAAGTTGACGTTATCGGTTCCTGAAGCTGAGTAGTTTATGAATGTGAATCCTGCTGGAATTGTTTCTGTTATCTGTATTCCTATGGCTGATGCTGTTGAGGTTAGTGTAACATTGAATATGGAGTCTGGTTCAGCAGAAGATGGGAGGGATCTTGTCACATCTGCTGAAGGAAGGGGCTCTTCAACGTAGCACATAAGGTCATGTGGTGCTGAAATCAGATTTATTTTTAAATGCAAATTATGATTTACACTCAAATTTAAAATTTTCGATCTGGAGTGTGCTCTTCATCTTTGTACTTTATCTCGAGCAATCTCTTCATAGACTTCAAAAGCGCTATTAATGATGCCGGAATTGCTATCCCGGTTGAGAAAGTTTTCCGTGGAATAAGATCACTAACAAAGTCTGAAAGTCTTAAAATCCCTATCTCCATTACAATTTCTTCAGCTTTCCCGATAATCTCATTCAGATTGCTGTTAATTTCAAAAAGAATCGGTACTGCTTTTTCCACCTCAGGAATTTGTTTTACAGAGTCAGTATCAATGGAGTGGATAATCAGAACTCTAAGATGGCAGATGACCTCACCTCTTTCCTTACCTCACCCAGATTCTCTTTAATTGCCTGTATGGCTATGTTTCAATCCAAATGTGGGTCTTTACCAGAATCATCTGAAGAGGGTGGTGTTCGGGATTTTTATAATTTAAATCCTGCTCAGAACATCTTCCTCATGCTGAATATGGTCCTTCTGTAAAGTTCTCCTGAAAAAGCAAACATAAGCAGGGCAAAAGCTTCAAGAATGTCATATGAATCAGTGTAACCGTTGATCTTCATCATAACTGCAAGACTGAAAACAGCAAATGACATCGATATCCCTGCAACCCTGTCAACTGATTTTATGGGAGATTGTATTATGGCTTCCTCATACTTTTTCTCCTTTAATGTGAAGTAAACTATGACCAGAATTACAGGCAGAGAGATGGCGTAGGCAATCTCAGAAATCATTGTCACGGCACTTAAAATTGCAGGATATTCCGTTATTTCAGCCGACAGCACCCAGAAAAGTCCTGAATAAAGAAGTGGAAGGCCTGCATTTTTAAGGTCAAGTGTTTCTGTGCTGAACTCAAACAGATCTGTGAGCCTCTTTATCCCGAAAATATGGACCGCAATTGAAAGAGGAATGAGAACGTATAGGTAAATCAAAAGATGAAATTCAGTTCCACCTATCTCAGCATCTGATATTTCCACAAACTCGGTAATTTCAGAGAAAACCAGAATAAGAAAAACAAACGAGGCATAAAGCAAGTATGTCGTGAGAAAACTCCATATTGTGCTGTCATGAACCTTTTCTCTGCCAGTGCTGAGTATCATTACTGTGAAAATCGTAGGTGTGACAAAACCTCCAAATACCAGCAGATCGTGTAGCAGCACGTATCGCAATCAGAATTTGGAGGGTTATAAACTTTGTTCTCATAATTATACTCTGGTAATAGAAAATTATTTAAATTCGATATGTACGGTAATGCATATCGAGGTGACCCGATGAAGAAAGTTGCAGTGATGGTGATAGCTGCTCTCATTGTTGCTGTTTCAGCACTTGAAATTCAGTACCGCAATCAGTCAGAGATCAGGACTCTGACAGTCTCCACCACAACCAGCCTTTACGATACAGGCTTGCTTGAAGAGGCAATTGCTCCGGCTTTCAAGGAGAGATATGGAATAGAGCTTCACTTCATTCCGAAGGGTACTGGAGCAGCAATGCAGGATGCAAAGAATGGTGTGAGCGACGCGATAATGGTTCATGCAATAAGCAAGGAAGTTAAGTTTATGGAAGAGGGTTACGGAGTTAACAGGAAGGTTTTTGCCTACAACTTCTTTATCATCGTCGGTCCTGAAGAGGATCCGGCAGGAATAAATGGACTGACTCCCGTTGAAGCCATGAAGAAAATAGTTCAGGCGGGCAGAGAAAACAGAGCGGTATGGGTTTCAAGAGATGATGGCTCAGGAACCAATACCAAGGAGATTGCACTCTGGAAGATGGCAGGCTTTGATTACGGTCAGATTAAAAACGAAAGCTGGTTTGCTGCTACAGGAACAGGAATGGGGGCAACACTGAATTATGCAAGCACGAAAAAAGCATATACTCTATCAGACTCAGGCACATATCTGAAATACAGGAATGAGGGCCTGATAGACCTTGTGGCTTTGGTTGACAGTGGTGAGGAGCTCATAAATGTTTATGCAATTATTCTTATCAGTCCTGAGAAATTTGACAGGGATTCCGAAGGTGCTGAGCTCTTTGCAAACTGGCTAACTGGAGAGGAGGGTCAGAGGATCATAGGGGAGTTTGGAAAGGATAAGTTTGGAAGATCACTCTTCTACCCAGCAGTGGATGTGATAAAAGATCAGAAAGAGCCGTACTTCAGCTGGATAGTTAAATACGGGATGATAGAGGATAACGGGAAGATAACCGAGTGTCCCGAAAGGTTCAGATATGGAGATAGAATGAGTTTTTTCGAGTTCGGTTGACATGGCGTGGGAATATGTAGCTGAGGGGGTTGCGGGAGCACTGACCCTTGTTGTAAACGGTAACAGGGAACTTTTTGACATAGCCCTGAGGAGCGTAAAGGTATCCGGTATTGCTGCGATGCTTGCTGCAATGATTGGCATTCCGATAGGTGTTGCTCTGGGACTTTCGGGTTTTCGGGGGAAGGCACTTATAAAGTCCATGTTCAACGCCATGCTGGGGATTCCAACAGTTGTTATGGGCCTCATCCTCTATCTTTTTCTGGCTCCAGCAGGGCCACTTGGATTTCTCGGTCTTATTTACACCGAAATGGGAATAAGCTTTGGCCAGATGCTCCTGATTTTGCCCATCGTTGTCAGCTTTACCGCAAGTTCCATTGAAAGTGTTGAAGAGGAGCTCAAAGACCTGATGCTCACCCTTGGGGCCAACAGAGTTCAGGCTATGCTCAAGACTGTAGAGGAGGCTTTTTCAGGAATAGTGCTGTCAGTTATCGCTGCCTTCAACAGGGCAATTGCAGAGCTTGGAATAGCTCTTATGGTTGGTGGAAATATATTCGTCAGAGGAGGAGAGCTCAATACGAGGGTGCTCACCACTTCAATTCAGATGTACGTCGCAAGAGGAGAGATAGAGTTCGCAATTGCTCTCGGAACCGTTCTCCTTGCAATTGTCTTTGCCGTAACTGCACTCTCCAATTACCTTCAGAGGAGGTGGGTGAGCGAATGATAGCCCTTAATGAGATCTCAAAGACCTACGGAAATGTTTCTGCTCTCAAAAGAGTGAACTTGGAGATACATTCGGGAGAGATATTCGCCATTATCGGAAACAGTGGTGCCGGAAAGACAACGCTCCTGAAAATAATTTCAATGCTTGAAACAGACTTCAGTGGAAAATACATGTTCAAGGGACTGGAAGCCAGAAAAAACCCAGAAAAGGTAAGAAAGCAGGTAACAATGGTCTTTCAGAACCCCGTTATGTTCAGGGCCAGTGTGTTTGATAACGTTGCCTACGGACTGAGAATCAGGGGTGTTAACGGAAGAGAGCTGAGAGAAAGAGTTGAAAGCATTCTTGAGTCATTGGGAATCCTGAGCTTGGCTGACAAAAATGCCAGGAAACTGAGTGGTGGGCAGAGGCAGAGGGTTGCGGTGGCAAGAGCTTTGGTAATGGATGTGGACGTTTACACTCTTGATGAGCCAACAGCCAATCTTGATGCTGAAAACGTCAGAATCATAGAACGTGCAATATCGGATATGAGAGATGATGGGAAAACGATAATCTTAGCCACACACAATCTGTTTCAGGCAAAAAGGCTTGCAGACAGAACAGCATACATTGAGAATGGTGAGGTGATTGAGGTAGGAGAAACAGACAGGCTTTTTGAAAGTCCTGAGGACGAGAGGACAAGGAGATTTGTGGAAGGAGATCATTACTTCTGATTCGGAAACATTTGCTGTAAAGTGCGGAATACGGAAAATGGATGCTTTGCATCCTTCTGAAGTCTCTGAGGGGTGCATAACTGAAAGAGAGGTGTGCATGGAAATTTTGAAAGGGTGCTGAGACGGTCTGTGGGGTAAATTCAGAGGTGAGTACACACTTTTACAGAATCCCGGATAGAGATTCTTAGAATTCCTCTGTTGTAAAGCAGACAAAGTCGTTTTCAGAGCAGGTTAGCCTGATTCACCTTACATCTTCGATCTCAAAGCCAGCATCTCTTAGCATGCTTTCAACTTCTTTTTCGCTGTAGAACCTTGCAATCCTGTAAAACGGGCTGTTCTTCGATGAGTACTCTCTACCAAGTCCCGAGTCTTTCGGAACTACGCAGACGTAAAGCCTTCCATTGCTTTTCAGGACTCTTTTAACCTCTATGAGAACTTCTTCCGGACATTCAAGGAAGCAGAGAGTAAATATCAGGTATGCTGAGGAAAATGAGTCGTCTCTGAATGGCATATCCCTGCCATCTGCCAGCATCACCTGAAGACCACGGCTCTTGGCAAGCCTGAGCAGCCCTTCAGACAGATCAATTCCCACATCGATTCCAAGCCTTTCCATGAACCTTCCCGACCCGCATCCAATCTCAAGAGACGGGTCTAAAGGAGGGGGAATTATGGAAAGCTCCTTTTCAAAAAGTTGGGAATTTTTATCATACCACGAGTCGTATCGCTCTGCCAAGAGGTTGAAGGTTTTTACAGCATCTCGCAAATCATGCATCGAAGAGTTGTGGAGAAGGAAAAAGAAAAAGGTTATGGCAAAGACATTTCCTTCAGAACTTCACGTGCTGAATGGATGTACTCCTCAAGCTCCTTTTCTGTGTGCATCGCAGACAAGTGACATCTCTTGAGTGGATTGGGTGTGAAGAAGATCCCTCTTCTTCTCATTTCAGCGGCGAATCTTCTGAATTTCTCCCGATCTGTGTCAACCACAGATGAGTAATCCCTCACCTCACCGTATGCAAACTGAAGTGCGAAAATCGATTTGTAACCAGCGATCCTTGCCTCAATATTCAGATCTTCCAGAACTTCATTCAGAGCTTTTCTGTATTCTTCTCCCAGTCTGGAGATGTATTCAACAATTCCATCTCTTTCAAGCAACTCGATGGTTTTTCTGACGGCTGCGAGAGCTGCCGGGTGACCGGAATACGTTCCGGAGACAAGAACGCCGTTGTGGACAAGGGACATTATCTCCCTCCTGCCGACCATTGCTGCCACCGGATAACCATTCCCCATCGATTTTCCTATGGTTGTTATGTCTGGAACAACTCCAAACTCCTCCTGAACACCGTGTATGCTGTGCCTGAAGGCAGTGATGATCTCATCAAATATCAGGACTGAGCCGTACGTTTTTGTTTCCTGTCTGAGAGTTTTGAGAAACCTCTTTTCAGGTATTATTGCACCCACGCTGTGGGGAATTGGTTCGAGAATAACACCTGCTATCTCCTCTCCGTGCTCTGCCATGAATTCTCTGAACTTGTCACTGTCGTTGAATGGCAGAATTCTGGTTGTATCGTGAGCAGCCTTCAGTATTCCCTTTGATTGAGGATATGTTTTTCCCATCATTTCCTTGGGCGGGGAGACGTTGAACGCAACGTAATCGTGCCACCCGTGGTAGCATCCCTCGAACTTCACTATGCTTTCCCTCTCTGTATACGCCCTTGAGAGTCTTATCGCATGGTATGTTGCTTCAGTTCCGGAGTTCACGAATGTAACCATCTCTGCAGATGGAATCAGCTCAACCAGTTTTTCGGCCACTTCCACTTCAAGCTCGCACACTCCTGCACCAAAAAGCACGCCCTCATCAATCTGCTCCTTCACTGCCTGATTCACTTCAGGATGGTTGTGTCCCAGAAGTATGGGTCCAAATGCCAGGTGGTAGTCGGTGTACTCCCTGCCCTCAACATCAGTGATCCTGCATCCGTATGCCCTTTTCGGAATGAACGGCTCTGGGTAGTGAGTCTCAGCTCTCAATCCTGTTTGAGCGGCTGCGGGAATTATCTTTCCAGCTCTTTTGTAGACCTCATGACTCCTCAACTGCCTCACCTCTCATCCTGCTGTTGTAAATCCTGAGACCGAGCAGCGCACCTGCTCCAAGGGCTATGGGCAGCAGGTGAAGGGTGGCACCGCTCAGTCCGAGAGCGCCAAAAAAGACCTTGAACTCTTTTCTGAGTGGTTTTCCGAAATGACCTGTTATTGCAACAGCAATCATGTACATCACCAGAATGCTTGCCAGAAAGTAGTAGACGACTTTTGCTATGGTGAAAAGATCCCAGTTCTGCACGGTTATAAGGAACATTTCAGGATGGGTGAAGTAAATGTACGGTCCTATGTAGCCTGCAAGAGCGTACTTGACCGAATTTCTTGCAGTCTTCCAGAAGTCCCCTCCTGCAAGTGCAGAACCGGCATAGGCCGCAAGGGCTACCGGGGGAGTCAGATCAGCAAGAATTCCAAAGTAAAAAACGAAGAAGTGAGCTGCGAGCAGGGCTGTTGCCGTTCCGGTTCCCGGAACAAGAGCATCGTATATTGAGTTCCCAGCAACGGCATTGAAAACTGCAGGTGCTGCAACAAGAGAGGTTATCACATAGTTTGCGGTTGTTGGCACACCCATCCCGAGTATCAGGCTGAAAACCATGGCCATCAGCAGCAGTAGCATCAGGTACCCGCCGGTGATGTCAATAAGCTTGTATCCGAGGCTTGTCACAAGTCCCGTCATAGTGAGAACTCCCTGAATCAGCCCTGCACTTGCTGCAGCAAGCATAACACTTGTGCTGGTTATTCCTGCATCAATCATTGACTCGTATGTTGCAAATGACATTTGTCTGCCAACCTCAGTTTTTGAAACCTTACCTATGATAACAGAGAAGATTATTCCAAAAACACCACTCATCAAAAGTATGGATTCCTTTCTAAGGCCAAGAAACTTACAGAAAGCTGCAAACAGTATGAAAAGCAGGCTTATGTAAAGTTTCTCATTGAACTCCACTCTCTTTCCAAACGCAAGGGCCACGAGTAATAGTGATAGGAGCAGCAAGAGAAGACTTGAAAGCGGTGCAATCTGTCTGCCAGAAAACATCAGCAGAACTGTCACAAGGACAATGGGTACGTATATTCTCTCATCTCCGGGTATTTCATCCTTGGAAATCCAGGCAACCCATATTGCTATTCCCAGTGAAGATATGGCTGCAATGTGGGGTGCAATGCCCCAGATAAGTGCAATTGTAATCACAGCAATTGGAAGGAGTATGTAGAGCTTCCTTACGAAGTAATTCAGGGATGAGAGGGTATCTCTTGAAAGACCTTTGAGACCCAGTTTTTTGGTTTCAAGATCTATGAAGATGTACACGCCTGCGTAGTAAATAAGTGCAGGCAGAATTGCAGCAATTATAAGCTTGTTGTAAGGAACACCCAGAAACTGGGCCATGATAAATGCTGCAGCACCCATTATCGGAGGCATGAGCTGTCCGCCTGTTGAAGCGACAGGTTCAACAGCTCCGGCTGTTTCTGAAGGATAGCCTGCTTTCTTCATCAGGGGAATTGTAAAGGTTCCCGTTGTCAGAACATTTGCAACGGAGCTTCCGCTTACAGTGCCCATCATTCCGCTGGACACAACAGCCGCTTTCGCCGGCCCGCCCTGTCTTGGTCCAAAAAGCGAGATCATGAAGCGTGTTATGTAATCGCTCACTCCTATTCTGAGAAGGAAAGCTCCGAAAAAGACGAAGGCAAAGACATAAATCGTCATCACGTAGAACGGGATTCCAAATATTCCCTGATCCAGATACAGATACTGAACGAATCTGTTCCAGTTGAACATCGTGTCTCTTATGCCGTATGCCAGGAAAACCAGAACTATAGCTGGCAGAATCCA